>CAYVQL010000317.1:0-12914 GCA_964454135.1 uncultured Enterobacterales bacterium
ACGGTCATCGCTGCGATTCGGTCCTTCGGAATCACACCCTCGCCAACCGCGTACCCTCTGCCGTGTTCCGTAAGAACTGCTTGGGTCGCGCTTCGCCCGCCTTCTGGGCCTGCTTTCGCGCTTCTCGCCAGATCCCCCAGCTGGGCGACTTGGGCCGCTTCCGCCACCAGCAGCGGGCTCTTCCTCCTCCGCAGTGAGCAGGATGCCCTTGATCTCGATGTTGCGCGTCTTGGTATCGATGCGCACTTCGTCCACCATCTCCTGCACGATGGCTCGGCGTTCCTCGAAGGTCAGCTCATCGAGCACCTCGCGGAGTGCCGCCAGCTTTTCCTCCGTCGCGGCCAGGCGCGCCCGCTGATCCTCGAAGCCCTTCTTCTTGATCTGCACCAACTCCCGCCGCTGCAGGATTGGCGCTCGGCGGCGCTCGATGTCTGCCAGTTCCACGCCGGTCTCGTCCTCGCTGATCATCCCCTTGGTGCACATGCGTATGGCGCGGGTGCGCTCCTCGTCCAGCGCACGAATCTGCCGTGCGAGTTCGCGCAGCACAGCGTCAGGCTTCTGGCCCTCCACCATCTCTTCGTCCACCATCCGCTCCACCTCCGCGCGCAGGGCGCCGGGTTCGCGGATGAGCCTGGCGACATGATCCCATACCAGGGCGTCCACCTGATCGGCACGGATGGAGCCATGCGTTGCGCAACGCTTGTGATTGAGCGGATCTACGTCGCTGTCGGGGCATCGGTAGTAGAAGTAGGTGTACTTCCCGCGATAGGTGGTGCTGGTGTGGGCGCGCATCCTGCGGCCGCAGTCCGCGCAACAGGTGAGGCCGCGCAGCAAAAACTCGCCGTTGATATTGCGCTTCGGGTAGGTGGGAGCGCGCGTGATGGCGCGGTTCGCAGCCCGCCACACGTCCTCGCCTACGAGCGGAATCACCTCGACAGTATGCCCTGGAAGCCACTTTGGATGGGGGGTCCATTCGCCTGAGTAGTACATCGGATTACGGATGAGCCTACGAATCGTGGTGTCCACTATGTACCCTTCTTTGCCCTTAATCACGCGCCCGCTCTTGATGCCGCGTCGCTTCAGCTCGCTGGCCACTGACAGTGCGCCCCGTCCTCCGGCGGCCGCGATGGCAAAGGCGGCTTGTACGGCCTTGGCCTCTTCATCCACGACCACGGTGGCACGCTCCTCCTCCGACCATCCGTAGCCCAACGGATGCATCTGAGGGCGCCCGCCTTCGAGGATCTTTCTCTTCCTGCCAAGGATCATCCGGCTCTTGATCTTGTGCTTCTCCAGGCTGGCGAAGGCCGCCTCCATGTCCTGGAAGAAACGCTGCTCGGGACTGTCGAAGTCGTAGACCTGAAGCGGCGTGGCGAGCGTCACGCCGTAGGCGCGCAGCTCCTTTCTGACGAGGGAAAAGCCGATGTTGTCGTCGTCGCGCGCTATCCTGTCCACCGCGATGACCAGCAGCACGTCGAAGGATTTCTCACGTGCCAGGTCAAGTACCCGGGCCATCGCCGGACGATCCCATGGGTGGATCTCGCCCGAGACGCCGTCGTCCTCCTCGATGGCTGCGATGGACCAGCCCTTGGCCTGTGCATGGGCGACGAGCGCCTCCCTCTGCGCGTCGATGTTATGGGCCTCGCGCTGGCGATCCGTGCTGACGCGGCAGTAGATGGCGCATCTCATTGGGTGCCCTCCTTCTCAGGCGAGCCTTCGAGGCGGTAGCGCCAGGTGCGGCCCTGGCAGACCGAGACGATGACGTGGCCTTCGGCGCGGAGGTCAGCAAGCAGTCGGCCGAGGGTTCGCGGATTGATGCTGAGCTTCTCGGCCAGTTCGAGGCGGTTGTCGGCGCCCTCCCGCAGCAAGCGGAGCAGCCTGTCGCGGTGGGCGGTGCGGTATCGGGGTCGTGGCATTGTGGGGTCCTTTTTTGGCTAACCGTGGACACCATGCCCTGGGTGCTGGGCGGAGCCAAGTTCTTTCGGCCCGGGTAGGATCGGGCTTGACCTCGACGGTGGCCGGAGAGAAACTCGAACAGATCGGCGAACTGCCATCTTCCGGCTATGATGGCGAATCATCAACCCTCCGACCGCAAGCAATGAGCTACTGGTTCCCGCTTCCCGCGAATGACGAAGAGGCTCTGATAGCACGAGCCTTCGAAACCTACTTCAGTAGGGAAGAACAGAAGAAGTGGGACGAGGCTGTCGAGGCAGGTATCCAGAGGGTTCTCGACGATGCGGAAGTGTGCAGCATGGTCACGATGAGAGGGAGCGAGCGAGCAGAGCCGCGCCATCCCTTCGAAGACGAAAATGGCCGGGAGAAGACGGAAATGGTGCGGCGCCTTGTTGAGTTATGTACCCCTTGGCCGGTGGAGTTCGACTACCGAGCCTATGCCCAGGATCGCATTGCTGATGCCCTTGAGAAGACCAAGCTGGTGATTTCTGATGACAAGTTTTTGGACAGCGTGCAGAGGATAGGCGCCGCGCTACGTGAACTCGATGAAGGAATCCGCCAGAAGCACATCGCCAAGTTGACACCTCTGTTCGTTGACCTATACATCGACCTCCTTCCACTGAATCTGACCGGGGAAACGCGGACCCCAGGGGAGTCCCGGGCTCGGATGCGTCTGACGTTGAAGCTGTCGGACATTCTCAGCGAAGGCACGAAACTCCGGCGCGATGACTGCGACCGCATCGCTGGCTGGATCGGTGTGCTGTTCGGATTCGAGTCCGCGCCTGATCCCGACGCAAAAGACCCCGATGAAACGATAATCATCCGCCAGAAGCGCAGACGCGAGAGATTGAAATTGCCAAGGGACGAATGGAAGAGACTGTAGCGATTCGGGCTCTTCGAAAAGGTAGGTAGACCACAACGCGCAGATTTCCTGTGGTGTTCGCGATTGGCCTAGGATCGCCTTCAATGTCCCCATGGCCGACTACTCTGACCTTCAACTACTGACCCAGTCGCAGGCAGCCGAACGCCTCGCTGTCTCCCAGCGTACACTCAGACGCTGGACGACGATAGGCCTTGTGCGCTCGCTAAGACTGGGCGGGCGGCGCCTTTACGACCTGCGGGACCTTGAAGTCCTGGTCGCCGAAGCCAAGACGAGGGTGGAAAGTGGCGTGTAGGAAGGAGCCAAGGCTTCGTCTTGTCCACCACACGGTGGACGATTCTGACGCGCCCCAGGTCCGTATGAAGGTCGCCAGCATCCTTCTCGCCGCTGTCGCGCGACGCTCTCAAGAGCAGCGAGGCGAGACCACTGACGAAATCCACGCGTGCCGCAATGCGGCCAGGGGGACTTCTGCCAAGACTTCGACCCACGGCGCCATGCTGCCAACCAACAGGAGATTGCCATGAGCAGGACCGATCCCCAGAACAACCAGCCCAGAGGGCCCACCCAAGAGGAGATCTCCGCCTTCGAGCTCGGCCGCGCCATCGGTCGCAGGGAGGGAATCCTGCGCCCCTGCGTGCCCTCCGGTGACGCATGCGGCGCAGAAGGTGGGGACCGCCCGCCTGCCGCCAGCGTGCACGATGGCCAGCCAGGGCGGCAGCCTGCCACCCAGCAGAGCCCGCGCAAGGCTCAGGACACCGAGCGGACGAGCCCCTGATCAGCGGACGCCGCAAGGGGCCCATCCCGAGCGGCGTCTGCACCGCGCCTGTCAAGGAGGACGTAGTGCAAGGAAACTCTACCTCGTCGAAATCTCGTATGCAACGGGGAACGCCATCTTCTACACGGCCGAGCACCCCCACGGCTCTGGCCGATCACAGCGTAGGACTGGCTGATCACCGCGTAGGAATAGATGGCCGGAGGGACGGACTACCTTCCGACCTGGCTGGGAATGCGGCGCCCTGGGCAGTGCGAGACGCCTCATGATGCCGCTGTATAGGATTCGCGCGGTGTTGTGGAGCGATCTGCCCTCCTCCCAACGGCTCGTCCTGCTCGCAATCGTTGACCGCATGAACGCCCAGGACGTCGCCTGGCCAGGGATACCGTTTCTCGCCGCGACGACTGGATTCTGTCGGCGACGGGTCAAGGCGCACATCAAGGATCTGGACGACGCTGGCATCCTTCGCCGTAGGTTTCGGTCTGGGCCGAAGCCGCCGCTTTATTCCGTCAACTGGTCGGCACTACATCCCGAGGGCGAGGCCTTCACTGGTACTGAAAAGGGAGCGAGACCGATGGGGCTGCGCACTGGGGACAAGACGTCCCCGGTATCTACCGGGGAAAACACGTCCCCAGTAGATTCAACCGGGGACAAGACGTCCCCCCTCACTGGGGACAAAACGTCCCCGCTTACCGGGGACAAAACGTCCCTCAGAAGCGATCAGGGAAGCGATCAGGGAAGCGATCAAACCCCCCTCCCCCCCCAAGGGGGGGATTCTGCGTGCTCTTTCGACTCCAGTTCTCAGCGGCAGCTTCTACTACCAGGCCAACAGCTTTCATCCACCCCGGATGCCGAACCCGCTTCAAGCGCCGCTTCGGCCACTCCTGCCAACGGCGCGCTCCCGGCCTGGCTGCCCAAGCGCGGGAAGTACGGCGGGCATCCAAGGCATATGGTCCTCGAAGGCATCACCGCCAGCTGCCAGGCCATCGGCATGAACGTCAACGAGCCCAACGCGGAACCCTGGCTCAAGGCGTGGCGCAAGTTCGCCTGCCCGGATCCCATCGAATTCGGCGAGAAAGTGGCCCGGCTCGCCCGCTGGGCCCAGGAATCCGACGACCCCGCCGCCCGCGGACACCTTCGCGGGCTCAATCCAGATGGAACCGGTTGGGGAGGGGCGGATTGCAGCGATTTGATGCCCACGCTGTGCAATCCCGAGAAGTTCGAGTGGCGCATGAAATTCGTGGAAGCCTGGCACGCACGCGGCTGCCCGACCAAGGCCGACGACCCGTCCGAGCTGAGCGATATGGAGTGGTTCGCCTTGCAGGAGGCGCAGCGGGAGCCGGATCCCATCGATGAAATAATCAACGGAATTTACCGGAAAGAGGCTGAAGATGCAGCAAGGCAACTTCCTGAATGAGGATCCCGAGCGGGCGATTCTCGGCGTGTACATGCGCGACGTGCGGCAGCTGAAGGCGAGCCGGCTGGAGCCGGAGCACTTCCTGCTGCAGCGCCACCGGCTGCTGTTCGAGATCTTGAAGGCCGAGCAGTTCCCGGATCCTGAGGCTGAGGCCTTCCATGTGGTCGAGCTACCCGAGGAGGCCTTCGAAGCGGTCGGGGATCCCCGGCGCTGGTTCTGGGATGTCTGGGCCAGGATGGAACGTGGGAGGGAGCGATGAGCATACCAGGCCGCAAGTTCCTCCTCCCCGAGGAGCGAAGAGCCCTCCTCGCCTATCTGGATGACCAGGCCATCATCGCACGCGCCAAAGGGCACCGCGTTCCAGTGCGCGACAACTACATGTTCCTCGTCCTCTTCGCCTCGGGCGTGCGGCCGACGGAGCTGGCCAACCAGCGGGTTGCCGATCTGCACCTCGGGCGCAGCGAGGTGAGCATCAGCGTGCGGCGTCTCAAGCGGCGCAAGAGAAACGTCATCGAGGACGTGGCCCTGCCCAAGGCGCTGCGCAGATTGATGGTTGCCTATCTCGAATGGTTGAAGGCAGCGGGCTTGTCCACGGCTGCTGACGCCCCCCTCTTTCCCAACCGCACGGGCAGGTCGATGACCCGCTCGGGCATCTCTCGTCGATGGAAGGCAGCGCTGAAGGCTGCCGGCTTGTCCACGCGCTTCCAGCTCAGGGCCACCCGCCACACGGCCGGGACCTTGATGTACGCCCGCAGCCGAGACCTCCGAGCGGTCCAGCGCCAACTTGGGCATGTCAAGATCACCACCACCCAGCAGTACGTCGGCTTGCTGGACGACGACTACCAAGATGCCGTCGATGCCGGCTGGGAGGACTGATGACGGGCCTCGTGCCATCGACGGCGCACGCCGGCTGCACGCCCGCTTCTGTCCAGAACCGTGCGCCCAGGCGCCGAACGGGGCCGCGCGCCGTGCCTCGGGCTCCTCATTCCGTGCGCCCAGCAGCTCATGTGAACCGTGATCGGCGGCTGACGGCTTCCGAGCCCGTGGGGTGGTCCATAGGGCCGCCGTCGGCGGGGGCCCCATGGAGGCCGTCTCGCCGGTCCTCAACCCCGGAGGCGTAGCCCTGGAAGCAGTTCGGTCAGCCGAAGGTGAAACCACGCTACGACGATGTAGCGGGATGCGTGGCTCGGGGATCGAGGAGGTGGGGGTATGGCCGTCGTCGGCCGACGCGATCACTGAACAAGGAAGGAGAGGCGTCGCTTGACGAATGGCCGATAGCCCTGTCTCTTCATCAATGATATCGAGGCAAAAAAAAAGCCACAGTGAAAGAGGAACTAATGGATGAAAACAACCGCCACGTATGCATGTTGAAGCCATCCGAGGCATTCAAGGGGCCGCCGGAATCGGGGGGCGCAGAGTTCGTGAGCGTGGAATTGCTCCATGCAATCGAAGGCCTCACCACCGTTCACAAGATGGACAGCTTTGGGCTTTGGTGTTCGGATGGGGACTATGAGGATGCCGCCCAGCAAGATGACGACGAGTTCATCTACCGGCTCAACCTGATCCCGTGGGCGAACGTCGTCGCGGTCGGTTTCACAGCGGCGACGTAGGACCCTTTGCGACCTGCATCCCGGAACGCGGCGATGGCATCCCACCGCGTGCCCACCTCCACGACCCGTGGCGATGGGGGCTGCCTGGATCGAGGCTGCCGGCTTGGAGTGCGAACCCTGTTCCGAGCGGTGGATCGCCGCGGCCATCTGCGGTCCCCTGGCCGGCTTTCTGGTTGCGCTGTGGCCTTGGCGGTCAAAAGCGCGGTAGAGGCGGCAGGGCTGCCTCCTGCTGCGCTGGCTGGGCACTCACTTCGATCCGGCTTCCGTACCGAGGCGGCCCGCACTGGCGCTTCAGAGCGCTCGATCATTGTGCAGGCCCGCCACCGAGCCGCGACCACGCTGCGCGGCTCATGGTTTGCGGCAGATGCGCGGACGTGTGCGCGCCGGCATCGCTCGTGCACGCGCCAAGGCAAGCTGCTGGGTCGCCCGCCACGTGCGGCAATCGACAGCGAGCGGGTAGCCAAACTGCTCGCCCAAGGCCTCTCCGGCCGCGCTATCGCCAGGGCACTGGGCGCGCCCCAGACATCCGTGCGCCGCGTGATCGCCCAGGTGCGCCAAAATCCCCAGGCCGCAGCCCCCGAGAGCCCGCCTTCACCGGTGCCCGGGGAGCCGGTCCGAAGTCCGAGCCCCAACACTTGATTTTGCGCGGTTGTGTGAGTTGCAGCAAGGCGGCAGATTCGGAGGAGTGGATGGCAGGCAGCCAGGGGCCGCCAGCTGCCTGCGCCGGCACCATCACGACGGATCCAGATCGAAATCTGCTGTCACCAGAGAAACAGGGGGCGTAGAGCGCTGCGTTGCCGAGGGGCGTCGAGCGGCATCGACAACAACAACGTAGATCCGACGGTTTCCAGCTACTTCAAGGAAGGATAGCCCATCAGCAGCGTGGCCCAGACAGGTATGATGGCCCACCGCCGTCTTGTCGAAGAGTACGAGGTATCCGACCTCTGCGTTGAAGTTGTCCATGTAGATGATGGTCTGTTTCAGGGCAGCAGGGAGCTGGGACTTCGTGTAGCCTTTTCGGTCATCAAGAACTTTCACCTCAACAACCTGGTAGACGGTGCCAATCTCGAAGACGAAATCTGGCTCGCCTCCGGGCGTTGCTGGCTCGCGCGCGATGAGGCTTAAGCCATACTCGAAGAGCCGCTCGAAGAAGATCTCCTGCATACGCTTCTCAAACTGCCGGCGTTTAATGGCCTTTTTGTCGAAGCGATCTTGTTCCATCTTGATGGCATCTGCTAAGCGCCGGAAGCCGAACCACGCAGCCCACTGCTGGAACCACTTGATGGCGCTGAACACCTGTGCTTGCTCATCAAGGAATCCGGCCAGATACTCGTGGAGCGGCCGAAGGTATGTCTGGACGATGAAGTGGTGTTCTCGGACTGGTTTTTCATGAGGAGGATGCTTCACCACCTTCTCGTCAGCCAGTCTGCGAAGTCGGCCCCACGTGCCTCGGACATCCTGTTGGAGGCGGGTAGACGCGAGAATAGCCCATCCAAAGGCTGCCTCCGCGAAATCGTCGTTGAAGACTGGGGGTTCCTGTCCCCCAGGCCGTATGGCCGCCACCAGCCAGGTAGCGGCGTCGCGGAATGCACCGAGCCTTGACGCCGCGAGGCTCAGCTCGCGGTCTCCAACGACGAAGTCGTGGTAGGCGCGCATCGGCCTTGCCATAGCGAGGTAGTCGCCGTTCACGATCCGTCGCCAGCGCTGTTCGAGCAGATTGTTCTTCCTGAAAGGCGTGGCTGCAGCCATCGACGACTCCCTCAACAACGCTTGGCCTCGCGGCCGGATCCGGCGCACCACCAGTAACATGCAGGGGCCTGGGTTCTTGCTCTGCTCTTGGGGCTTCTGGAGGGCTGGACTGGTGCGCGCCTGGCGCCGTATGCTGGCTCCAGTAAGCTGGACAGCGCCCCAGAAGCGGCCGACAGAGGTGGTGAAGGCTCTTCGGGCGCTGAGGCCGGCGCTTCACGTTTCAGTCGAAGAAGCCGCCCGAGCTGCAGCGCTGAAGCCCGTGCCGCCCGCACCTGCCAAACCGCGGCGAGCGAAGCGACCGGTGAACCGAACACCACGACCGGTCGTGGTCGTGCGCCGTCCAGCGCACCCTGGCCCGCGGTTCGTCGACGCCGGCGCCCGCTGGGCATGGGTGCTGGACGGCGAGGTATGGGCCTGGGGGGAAACGCGCGCTGCCGCCCGCAAGGCCGCCGCTGCCGAGTTGGCCAGCTACACCGACCTGGAGCCCGAGGACCGCGGATCCGTCGATGAGGGCTTTCCCGTGCGCGTGCAGGTGCTGGCGCCCGAGGGCATGGAGGCCGCCGCATGGCGAGCCGTAGTGGACGAATAACGCAAGGAGAACAAGCAAGAAAGGGAGCACGATGACGCGACTGCACCGAGAAACGAACCCCTTTGATCGAGAGATGGAGCCCGGACGCGAACATCTGGCCGCGTGCTCTGCTTACTCGAACGAGCACGGCCCCGGTGCTGACTGCGAAGAGGGGCAGCGACTGGGGCTGCGAACCGGGTTGGTACGGACAGTGATGCCGGGCGCCGTGCGAGAGCTGGCAAGTGATCTGACCGGCCAGATGTCGCTGGGCCTGGCCAGCGGGGCGCAGGACGCCGAGCAGCTGGCCACCTTGGTGGTGCAGGCCAAACTCGTCCACCGCCAGCCCGCGAGTACGCCTCAGCCCTCGTCAACGTCTCGCCTCGCAGCGCCGACAACGCCGCGAAGGTGATCGAGAAGGGGACGGCCGAGTTGGTGAAAGCGTCCTGGGTGGATGCAACCTGCCCCAGGAGGCGCCCTGTGCGGCTCCAGGCGCAGACGGTCGCTGGGGATGTCTTCTGGTGGCGCGCAGCTATGGGGCGTCGCTCACCTGGACGTACTCGTCCAGGCCCCAGCATTCGACATCGCAGTTCGCCTTGACGCCGTACGCCTCCGCAGCCAGCCCCTCGGGCTCGCCTGTCAGGCGTCCGCAGCGCAGGGCCGCGAGCCTACTTCTTCTCCAGCATCGCCTGCCATTCTGAGAAGGGAATCACCATCAAGGTTCCGGTGAGCACGGTGGAGCCCTCCACTCCCTCCACGATGACGAGGAAGGCCTTGGTGCCCCGCTTCGCGACGTAGGCCTCACCGGCAGTGAAGGCCTCCGTAGTCCAACCATCGAAAAGGGCTCTGTCCTTGTAGAAGTCGAGAAGCGCCGTCGGCGTGCTGCCAGCCACCGTAATGCCCGCAAGGCTCTGACCACCGACCACCCCTGCTGTGGTGAGCTTCGCGCCGGGGAAGACTGGGAAGGGCGCGAGTTCGCCCACGAACACGGCGGAGCTGGGGGGAACCCCCTGCGCGAAGGCGAAAGGGGTGACGAGCAAAAACGCGGCAACCAGGAAGAGTCGGTACATAGCGGCCTCCTGATGCCCGCCGAGGGCGGGCTGGGTACGAGGTTGCTACACCGACGCGCTCAGTGGAACCGCCCCCGACGGACAAAGTCGGAGGCCACTGAACGCTGCGATGTCGGTGTAGCGGGACGAGCTTAGCACAGGGCGAGCGGGCTTCGCCAGGGTCGCCCGGCCCATGCCGCGTGTGGGGTGGGCACTGGCACCGCGAAGGCTGCACGGTGGCTCTGGTTCTGGCCCTGGCTCTGGCCCTGGACGCCGGGCTCCTGCCGGATCCGATGGACGAAGACGACACGATGGGCCGCCGGTGGGAGCCCGATCCCAGGAGTTGGCCAGGTGGCCTGGATCAGCCGAGGAAATCGCACGGGTCAACCAGGTGAGTACTCCGACACCTACGAAAACGAGGCTGGCGAGGCAGGTGCAGATTGGCTTCCACGGTCTCGGCCATCCGGGTAGCGGCCAGCACCGCGACCTCGGCGAAGCCCCTCCAACACCCACCAGAGCACTTCATCCGTCAGGACCGGATGCCGAGCAGCCCCTACGAGCGCAGCGACGACAGCAGGTTGACCGGCGTCTCGCAGACACGACCCTGCTGAGGCCATCGCCCTGCTACGAGAAGTGCTGCGCCAGTCACATACGCCCTACCCGTCCGACATCCTCGACATCGCCATCCCGAAGAGCACGTCGTTCATGCTCTTTGCCTGCAGAGCCTGCTTCATCTCGGCCTCGTGCCCAGAGCGCAGCATGACCAGCTCCTGCAGCTCCGATGCGGCCCAGATGGCAAGCTGGCGGCGGGCATCCGCTTCGTCCCTGGGGGCGACGTGCTGGAGCATATGGTCAGCCATCGTCGTGCCGGCGAAGGGCGCCAGGGCCAGCGCGTCCCGCAGTTCCTGCACAGCTCCATCCTCCCGGGCGACGAGGGCCGCCAGAGCCTTGCTGAGCCGCAGCCAGTGCGCTTGCGGCCATAGCATGTCGATCTCCTGTTGGAGCCGCCCCAGGGCGTCCTGGGCGGCCTGGATGCGCTGCTCGGCATGCCGGGCTTCGGACTGGGCCTGTCGCGCCAGCGCCTGTTGCCGCTCGACGATGGGCAGGTGCCGAAGGGCCTCGACAGCCACCGCGAGTGGCATCTCGCGCTCGCGGACCGTGCGCAACAGCTCCAGGGCATCCTCGCTGGTGAAGCCCTCGTCCTGGTACATCTCCGTGGCATCCAAGACCTCGTCGAAGGCCTCCGTGAACTCATCGAAGGTCCACTCGTCGTCTTGGAGGCGGCGCTGGAGCTTGATGGCGTCGCGCAGCGAGTCGGCCTGCTGGCCAGCGATCCTGACCGACCTCCATGCCTCGAACAGCGCCCTGGCCTGGTCCGGGTGGATCCCCAGGGCCATGACCAGATCTACCGGGTTCTCGCCTTCGTCGAGGCGCCGGCAGGCTTCGACGGCGATAGAGCGATCCTGCATGGCACCGGACGAGGCGACATCGGGATGGCCTGCCCTCGCAAGCTCGTCCTCGGTCTCGCCCTGGGGCTGATCGACCGTTGAGTTCCTGGGGCTCTTCTGTTCCAGCTTGAGCGTCTCCAGATCGGCCAGCTGAAACTGCCAGCAGCCGTCTTCACCCTTCTCGGCCGGGAGTGTGCCGCGGGCGACGAGGCGCCGCAACTGGGTGGGGGAACAGCCCACGATCTTGGCTGCAGTCCCCCATCCTGTCACCATGTGGCTCTCGTGCATGGAAATACCTCCTATAGGGGGACATTACCATCGGCTGCCAGAAGGGGCTGCAGAGTTCCTCGGCAGGGGCCCTAATGCAGCGTGACGACAGGGGGGGCAGCGTGCGAGGGCATGGCGATGCCGGAGGGCGGCAGGTGGCTGGGGCGGGCAGGATGTCAGACCTGGGCAGACCGGGGGCAGACAGAATAGCTGCTTCGTGCAATTTGCCCTGTTGGGCGGCCTGCCATGATCGACGCCGTGGGCCTGTTCACGGGACGCAGTGCCCACCATGGGAGCCGTCGAGTTCCGAGCGGCAACCGGCCGCCCCTGCTCTCCTGTTCGGGGTTGGCTGGAGCTGATGGGCGGATCCGTGATGCCCCGGGACCTGGTCCTCGAAGCCCGCAGCCTGGCCCGAGCGCTACTGGACCCGTGGCGCTGCGGGAAGGCCCAGGGCCGGGCGTCGCCCCGCCTTGCCGCCCTGCTCCGACTGCGCAACGCTGTTCCGCCGCGGCCGGCCTGCTGTTCGGCGGTCCTGTTGGCCACTCAAGGCGTGGCAGCCTTCCGGGACGCCCCGGGGTGAGGAACCCGCCAGAGCGGTTCCTCGGAGGGCTGTGGCCCAGGTGGCGCGATGCAGGGGTGACCTGCGCGGAGCGCGGCCAGTGAGCCCGCGGATCTCCCGGAGCGCACCCCGGGGCGCTCGCCGGTCTGGACTCTGCATCCCGGCTTTGTCATACTCCGAGATGCTCTTTCGCCGGATCGCCATCGAGATCATGAACTCGCGCGCCTCCCTCTTCCTCGTCGTTCCGCTGCTCGTCCTCGCCTGCGACAAGGACAAGCGCAAGAAGCCCTCGACCGCCGACACCGCTCCCACCCACGACACCGGCCCCGAGCCCGATTCCGATCCCGACTGCGACACCGGCTACCTCAACGACGACGGCGAGTGCGTGCCCGCCGCCTGCGGCACCGGCACTTGGGGGAACCTGGAGGTGGAGGAGAGCACGGTCTACGTGGACATCATGGCCGCGGAGGGCGGTGACGGCAGCGAGGCCGCGCCCTTCACCTCCATCCAGGCGGGGCTGGACGCGGCGGGCGATGCTAACGGGGGGATGGTGGCGGTGGCGGCAGGGACCTACCCGGAGACGCTGGAGCTGGATCGGGGGCATGATGGCGTGCATCTGGCCGGGCGGTGCCGGGAGTTGGTCATCAT
>CAYVQL010000318.1:0-12875 GCA_964454135.1 uncultured Enterobacterales bacterium
CCCTCATCCCTCATCCCTCCACCCGAACCCGCCCCCATTCCTTCCACCTCACCCAGGACACGCGCGTGGATGAGCATAGGGAAGCGCCTTCTCACAACCCCCGCGTCACCTGCCGCAGCTGATCCGCAGCCTGGGCCGCATCCGCCTTGGCCAGGGTCAGGCGCACGCGCGCCTCGGCCAGGCCGCCCTGGGCTTGCTTGAGGTCCAGCAGGCTGCCGGCGCCGTTCTTGAGGCGGTTCTCGGCGGCCGTCACGGCTTGGTTGGCCAGGTCGAGCGCGGTCTTACGCTCCTGCAGCGAGGCCATGGCCGCGGCCAGCTCGCCGTGGGTTTGGATGACTTCGAGCTCGGCCTGCTCGGTGATGAGGCGTTGGGCGGCGCGGGCCTTTTCGCGCTGCGCCTTGGCCTCGCTCACCTTGGCGGCCACAGCGCCGCCGTTGAGGAAGGGCACGGTGAAGCCGAGCTGGACCTTGTAGTTCCACTGCTCCACGAACTCGGAGTAGGGCTCGATGCCGTAGTATTGACCCGTCAGGCCGATGACGGGCATGGCGCCGCTGCGCTCGGCCCAGACCACGGCTTGGGCCGCCTCCAGTTGCTGGGCGGCCAGCTGCTGGTCGGGCCGGTTCAGCTGAGCCAGGGCCTGGTCCAGGCTGGGCAGCGCGGCCGGCACCTGGAAGGCGTCGGCCGGCTCGTCGCGGCCGGTCATCAGCTTCAATGCCGCATCCGCCGCGGACGAGGCGGCCTGGGCGCGCGCCACGGTGGCGCGGGCCGCGGCCAGAGCGGCCTGCACCTGAAGCAGTTGGTCGGTGGTGGCCACGCCGTTTTCCACCAGGGTGTCGGCCAATGTCTCGATGCGTTCGGCCAGAGCCAGGGCTTCCTGGGCGTCTTGCAGCAGAGCCGCGTGGCGGGCCGAAGCGTGCCAAGCCTGCAGCACATAGGCCCCCAGCTGGTAGAGATCGGCCTCACCCTGCTCTCCGGCCAAGGCTTCTCCCTGGCGTGCCGCTCGCCGCCAGAGCCAGGCCTGGGGAACCACCAGGGCCTGCTGCCCGTCCAGGGAGAACTGCCATTGCTGGGGGAACTGCAGTGTGGGCCAATCCACCTCGTCGAACTCGCTTGGTTGGGGTGCTCCCCCTGTGCCAGCTTCTAGGGCATCGATCAGGGCATAGCGGAAATCGACGATGACCTCCTTCTGCCAAAGCGATCCCCCACTCACCGACGCACGCGGCAACATCGGCGCCGTCGCCTGCCACACCTTGGCCCGCGCCTCATCCACCCGCGCCTCCGCCAGCTCGCTCACCGGCGAGCGCAGCAAAGCCGCATCCACCGCCTCGTCAAGGCTCAGGGACCAGGCGGGAGCCACCAGGAAAAGAACCGAGAACATCAGGCACTCCTCTTGCGGAATCGGGAGATGGCCAGCACCAGCAGCACCACCGTGATGATCGCCAGGATCAGGGACTCGCGGGACAGGACCTCGAAGCCGATGCCCTTCAGAAACACCCCGCGGATCATCACCGCGTAGTAGGTCAGGGGCAGGTAGCCGGCCAGGTGGCGCGCCCAGGGCTCCATATTGGAGACCGGGTACATCAACCCGCCCAGCAGGATGTTGGGCAGGATCACCAGCACGCTGGTGAGCAGAGCCTGCTGCTGGGTCTTGGAGATGGTGCTGACCAGCAGACCAAAAGCGAGCATGGCGGCCAGGTAGAGCACGGTCATGCCCAGCAGCTCCAGCACGCTGCCCCGGAAGGGCACCCGGAAGCCGAAGACCGCCACCAGGGTCACCAGGGTGCACTGGATGACGCCGATCACCACGAAGGGCGCCAGCTTGCCCACCATCAGCTCGCCCGGGCGGATGGGTGTGACCGAGAGCTGCTCGATGGTGCCGTTCTCGCGCTCTTTGACGATGGCCATGCTCGAGAGCACCGTGATGATGACGGTCAGGATCATGGCCAGCACGGCCGGCACCATGAACCACTCGCTCTGGAAGGTGGGGTTGTAGAGCACGCGCGCTCTCGGATCCGGCAGGCCCACGGGCAGGCTGGTGGTGCTCATGCCCAGGCGCTCAGTGCTGATGGAGCCCAGGATGGCGTCCACGTAGCGTTGCGCGCCCAGGGCGCGGTTGGTGTCGGTGCCGTCCACCCAGATGGGGATCTCGGCTTGCTCGCCGCGGTGCAGGGCGCGATCCGTGCCCGGGGGTACGATGACCGCCAGCTCGGCGCGGCCCTGGTCGATGGCCAGCTCGGCGGCGGCCGGATCGTCGGTGATGCCCACCAGGTCGAAGGCCTCGCCCGCGCTCAGGCGCGCGGCGATGGCGCGGCTGACCGGGCTATGGTCGCCGTCCACCACCACCATGGGCAGGTGCTCCACGTCCAGGTTGGCGGCCAGGCCCAGGATGGTCAGCTGCAGCACCGGGATCACGAAGACGATGGGCAGCATGCGCTTGTCGCGGCGCAGGTGGATCAGCTCCTTGCGGGCCACGGCCAGCAGGCGGCGCAGGGAGAAGCGGTGCAGGGAGAAGAGCCAGCCCATCACAGGCTCCTGCGGAAGCGCGAGGTGGCCATGATCAGCACCACCGTGGCGAAGATCACCATGGCCACCAGCTGAGGCCAGAGCACGTCGATGCCCACCCCCTTCAAGAACAGGCCCCGAATCAGCGTCAGGTAGTAGCGGGCCGGCACCGCGTAGCTGATCCATTGCAGAAAGCGCGGCATGTTCTCGATGGGGAAGACGAAGCCCGACAGGATCATCGACGGCAGGATGGTGACCACGAAGGACAGCTGCATGGCCACCTGTTGGCTCTTGAGCGCCGCCGACAAGAGCAGGCCCAGGGACATGGCCCCCACCAGGTAGAGCACCGTGGCCAGCGAGAGCAGGCCCAACGAACCGCGGATGGGTACGCCGAAGAGGAAGCGCGACAGCAAGGTGACCGAGGTCACCTGCACGATGCCCACCAGCACGTAGGGCATCAGCTTGCCGAACATCAGGGCTGGGCCGCGCACCGGCGAGACGAGCACCTGCTCGATGGTGTTGCGCTCGTACTCGCGGGCCACGCATTGGGACGTGATCATGGCGGCCAGCATCATGATGATGATGGCGATCAGGCCGGGCACCATGAACCAGCGCGAGTTCAGCGCCTCGTTGAAGAAGACCCGCGGCCGGGCCTTCAGGCCGGGCACGCCGCCCTTGAGGCCCGCCGTGCGCAGCAAGCCCTCCAGCTCGCGCATGGTAGTGTCGGTCAGCGAGCCCGCCACCAGGCCCAGGGCCTGGGCGGCGAAGGCCGCTTCGGTGCCGTCCACCAGCACCTGCACCGGGGCGTCCTTGCCAGCGGCCAGATCGCGCCCAAAGCCCGCCGGGATCACGATGCCCAGGCGCGCCTTGTTCTGGTCCAGCAGGCGCTCCAGGTCCTCGGTGCGCGCGGGGCGCGCCACGATCCGCACGGCGCCGTCGGCCGTCAGGTGGTTCAGGATGTCCCGCGAGGCCGCGCTGCGGTCGCGGTCGACTACGGCGATGTCCACCTCGCTGACGTCCAGGTTGATGGCGTAGCCAAACAGCAGGACCATCAGCAGGGGTAGGGCCAGGGCGGCCGCCAGGGAGCGCGGATCGCGCAGCACGTGGCGCAGCTCCTTGATGGCGATGGGGAAGAAGGCCCTCATGGCGCGCCCTCCTCGGCCTGGAACTCGCAGGCGTCCAGGAACACGTCTTCCAGAGAGGGCGTGACGGGCTCCACGGCCACACCCAGGTCCCGGGCCAGGGTCGCGGCATCGTCGGCCGCGTGCAGCTTGACGTGCCAGGCGGCGCCCATGGGCGTGGCGGAGCGCACGCTGGCATGGGCCAGCAGCGCGGCGCGCTCCACGCCCTTCAGGCGCACCAGGTCGCCGCGGTCGCCATCGCGGCGCAGCTGCCGCGGCGCGCCCAGGCCCACCAGCTGACCGGAGCGGATGAAGGCCACCGTGCCGCAGTTCTCGGCCTCGTCCATGTAGTGGGTGGTCACGAAGACCGTGACGCCGGTCTGGCGCATGGTATGGATCAAGCGCCAGAAGCTGCGGCGCGAGAGGGGATCCACGCCAGCGGTGGGCTCGTCCAGGAAGAGCACCTGCGGCTCGTGCAGCACGGCGCAGCCCAGGGCCAGGCGCTGCTTGATGCCTACGGGCAGGGTGCCGGTGATGGCTTTTTCGCGGCCACGCAGGTCGGCCATGCGCAGGGCGAAGTCGCGGCGCTCGGCCAGGCGCCTGCGGGGCACGAGGTAGACATCCCCGTAGAAGCGGATGTTCTCGTCCACCGTCAGGTCGTTGTACAGGGCGAACTTCTGCGACATATAGCCGATGCGCGCCTTGACCGATTCCGGGTCGCGCACCACGTCCACACCGTCCACGGTGGCTTGGCCGGCGCTGGGGCGCAGCAGGCCGCAGAGCATGCGGATGGTGGTGGTCTTGCCGGCGCCGTTGGGGCCCAGGAAGCCGTAGATGGAGCCGCGCGGCACGCGCAGGTCGATGTCGTCCACGGCCACGAAGCGGCCGAAGACGCGCCGCAGCTTCTGGGCCTCGACGGCCAGCTCGCTCATGCCTCAACTCCTTTCGCCGCCATCCTCCCCCTCCCGCCCCCCCCCGACCGCCCACCTCCGGCTGGCTCAGCGTCGGCCTGCTCCTGGCTGGCGGCTTGGGTGAGCTGCACGTAGGCGTCTTCCATGGTGGGGCGCACCTGCTGCACCTGGCAGCTGTGACCCGCCTGGGCCAGGGCCGTCCGGATGGTCTGGGGATCGGGTGGTCCCAGCACGTGCAGCAGGTCGCCGAAGAGCTGCACGTTGGCCTCGGGCATCACCTGAGCCAGGACCTCGGCCGCGGCGAAGGGTTGCTCCAGCTCCACCTCCCAGACCGGATCCGTGATGCGCTCGCGCAGGGCGTCGGGCGCGTCGTAGGCCAGGATGCGGCCCTCGGCCATCAGGGCCACCTGGTCGCAGCGCTCGGCCTCGTCCATATACGGGGTGGCTACGATCACGGTGACCTTGCCGCGCAGATCCCCCAGGATGTCCCAGAACTCGCGCCGGCTGACCGGGTCCACCCCGTTGGTGGGCTCGTCCAGAAAGAGCACCCGCGGTTCGTGCAGCAGGGTGCATATGAGCCCCAGCTTCTGCTTCATGCCCCCCGAGAGCTTGCCGGCCTGGCGGCCGCGGAAGGGCTCCAGGCGGGTGAACTCCAGCAGGCGCACCATGCGCTTGCGCCGCAGCTTGCGCGAGACCAGGCGCAGCGCGCCGAAGAAGTGGATGTTCTCGTCGACGGTGAGATCTTCGTAGAGCCCGAAGGCCTGGGACATATAGCCGAGCAGCAGGCGCGTCTTGTCGCGCTGCTTGACGATGTCGGCGCCGCAGATGGCCACGCTGCCGGCGTCGGCGGACAGGACGCCCACCAGCATGCGGATCAGGGTGGTCTTGCCCGCGCCGTCCGGGCCGATCAGGCCCACCACCTGGCCCTCGGGCACGGTGAAGTCCACCGCGTCCACGGCCAGCAGATCGTCGAAGCGGCGCGTCAGGCCGCGGGCATCCACCGCCGGTTCCATGGTCAGTTCGTCTCCAGGAAGATGGCGTCGGCCGGGATGCCTGGGTGGATGCCGGGCTCGGGCTGCAGGGCCACGTCCACGGCGAAGACCTGCTTGACCCGCTCCTCGGGAGTCAGGATGTCGCGCGGTGTGTACTCGGCCTGCGAAGCGATCCAGGAGATCTCACCCTGGTGGGCGCGCTCCGGATCGGCGTCCAGGTAGACCTCCACGGCGCCGCCCACCGAGATGCGCTCCACCGTGACCAGGGGCACGTAGAGGCGCAGCCAGGGATGGTCCAGGTCGCCGATGGTGGCGACGCTCATGCCGGGAGCCAAGACCTCGCCCGGCTCGCGGTTGCGCGAGAGTACCACGCCGTCGATGGGGGAGTAGACCGAGCTCTCTTCGAGCTTTTTCAGGACCAGCTCGGTGGCCGACTCGGCCTGCCGGTGCACGGCACGCGCCTGGGCCACGCCCTTGCGGGCCGCCAGGGCCTGGGCGCGGGCGGCGTCCAGCTGGCCCGAGAGCTGGGAGGTCTGCTGGGCCGTGCCGGCGCCGGCTTCCTCCAGCTTCTGCATGCGCTCCAGCTCGCGCTGCAGCAGGGAGACCTGGGCCCAGGCTGCGCCGGCCTGCGCCTCGGTGGTTTCGATGGCGGCCTGGGCCTGCTCCATGGCGCCCTCGCGTGCCTGCCGCTCCACCTCGGTGATGTGGGTGGCAAGGGTGAAGACCAGGTCGCCCTCGGCCACGCGGTCGCCGCGCCGCACCTCGATGCTGGCCAGGCGGCCGGCGATCAGCGGAGCCACGTCCACCTCGGTGACCTCCACAGAGCCTGTGTAGGTGGGGGGACCGCCCTCTCCTCCGGAGCAGGCGAACAGCGTGACGAAGAGAATGGGAGTCATTACCGCTCCTCGGGAGGCTTGATGAGGGCGCCCTCTGTGGCGATGGCCAGGGCCGTGGTGTGGAAGGCGGCGCGCAGGGACTCGGTGTCCACCGGGATGGAGCCCGGCAGGAAGGCTGCCGCCGCATTGAAGAGGACGTAGGGCGCGATCAGGGCTGGCAGCGTGACTCGAAAATCGAGATCAGGGTTGATGGTGCCCTGGGCCTGGCCCTGCTGGATGCACTGCCAGAAGGGGCCCAGCACACGGGGAGCCCGCGGCAGCAGCAGCGGCACCAGGCGCTCGCCGCCGGACATCAGCTCGTGGATGGCGATGCGCAGCACCTTGGGCCGCCCGGCCAGCAGGTCGCGGTAGCCCTCCATGAAGGCCACCAGGCGCTGCTCGGGCGGGGCGTCCGGGTCCGCCAGGGCCCGCTCGGCCAGGCGCACGATGGCGTCGGCCACCCGCTCCAGCACGGCCTGGTAGAGGCCGTCCTTGGACTTGAAGTAGTAGTAGAGCATGGCCTTGTTGACGCCCGCCTCCGCCGCGATGGCGGCCACGCGGGCTCCAGCCAGGCCCTGCTCCGAAAAGGCCCGCTCGGCGGCGTCCAGGATGCGCTCACGGGCTTCGGGAGAAGGTGCTGCCATGTCGTCCTCGTGTTGACCAACCGTATGGTTAAATTAACCAGTTGGTTAACCATCGTCCACCGAAATCTGCAGCGAGGCGCAGAAAGGGCTAGATGGGCGCCATGGACGAGCTGAACGCCCTGCATGACGAGGCGGATCGCCTGGGCCGGGACCTGGCCAGGCGCTTCGCCCGGGCCCACGGAACCGAGCCCACCTGCCGGCGCGGCTGCGCGGAATGCTGCGCCGACGACCTGACGGTCTTCGAGGTGGAGGCGCAGGCCATCCAGCGCCATCACGGGCAGCTACTGGATCTAGATGAGCCGCACGCGCCTGGCGCCTGCGCCTTCCTGGACGTTGAGGGCGCCTGCCGCATCTACCATCAGCGCCCCTACGTCTGCCGCACGCAGGGCCTGCCCCTGCGCTGGCTGGATCGGGACATGGACGGGGGCGTGTTGGAGTACCGCGACATCTGCGCCAGGAACGAAGGGGAGGGCACGCCCATCGAGCTCTTGGAGCCCGAGCTCTTCTGGACCGTGGGCCCCTTCGAGGAGCGGCTGCGCGCGCTGCAGGAGACGCGGGATGGAGGGGAGGGGAGGCGGGTGGCGCTGCGGGGATTGTTCATGGACGAAGCAGAGAGACCGGTTGAGCCCTCCGCCTCGCCCGAGTGATAGGATCCAGCCCTCCTCCCTCCTCGGAGCGCCCATGGGCCGCCCGCGCCTATCGCCCCTGATCGGCGCGCTCTGCGTCTGCTGTCTCGCGCACCTCCTGCCCTCGAACCAGGCCTGGGCCGGGAGGCGCGACTGCGCCACAGCCAGCGCCCCCTCCCCGCTGCTGGGGGCCTGGTTGTGTCGCGAACCCGATATGCGCATCGAGGTGCAGCAGACCGACGCGGGAACGGTGCGTGTGAGTATCCACGACTTCGAGACGGACGAGCCGGTATCCGTGAACGCACCGGTCATGGACAGGCCCGGTGAGCTCGTGTTCTCCATCACCGGCGCGCCCGGTCAGACCATCTACCTGCGCGCCCATCTTCTGGATGGCGACACCCTGGGCATCTGGCAGTTCAACGCCCGCCGCGATCGGTACGAGCATATGCACGCCTGCTCCCGTTCAGCGTTGACCCAGGGGGCTGATCTGGAGGCCCATCGGCGAGAATTCCAGGCCATCAGACAAGAGGAGCTGCGCGAGTTCCAGGCAAGGGAGGTGGAGAAGAACGTGGCAGGCATCCGTACCGCGCAGCTGGCATACGACGCAGCGTTCGACAAGTTCCAGGCCACCGAGGTCTGGCCGCGCTCCGTGGAGAACCTCGATCCGGAACCCGTGGCATGGGGTCGGGGCTCCGCCTTTGATCCCCTGGGCTGGGCCCCGCGGGACGACGTGGTGGGCTGCTACAAGGTGGAGGTCGAGGCAGGAGGAGAGGACTTCACTGTCCACGGCTGGGCCGATATGGACGGCGACGGAGTGCCAGCCCACTGGACCGCGACCAGGGAGCGGAGAGCGACGCGCCAGACAGCGGAGGGCGTGCGTTAGCTGTTCGGGCCAGAGGAACGCCAGGGGACGATCGCCGTTGAGAAAGCGATCCGTGCGCATCTCGACCGCTTTTCCGGTCGAGCTCGCCTCCGAACCGCCGATCCTCGCCCAGCTCGACCGCCTTTCCGGTCGAGTTCTCCCATGAGAAGCCCATCCTCGCCCAGCACGACCGCCTTTCCGGTCGAGTTCTCCCATGAGAAGCCGATCCGCGCCCAACTCGACCGCCTTTCCGGTCGAGTTCTCCCATGAGAAGCCGATCCGCGCTCCACTCGATCAGCTCCCCAGTCTTCTTCAGTCAGCGCTTCCGCTCCTCGCGTTGCTGGGCGCGAAGCTGTCGCCATGCCAGGCGATACTCCAATTCCACGCGGCGTTCCAGATCCAGGCGGAGCAACACGGCCCTCGGCAGGCGCGGATCCAGGTGTTGGTTCCGCAGGCGACGTGTGGTGCGGGGAGAGATCTCGAGCGCCGCTGGGGTCTCCGAGGTGCGGATGCTGGCGAGATCCGCAACGGCGATGGCCGCCGCGCGCGCCTGCACCACAGCGCGACGCCTGCCGTTGGGTGCGGTGCCGCCAATGCGCTGCGGGCCAATGGCCAGCGCATCGTGGCTGGCGCGCGCAATGCGCGTGAGCCCCAACTCCCGGAGCCCACCCAGGCCGATCTGCACCAGCGGTCCGCCGTCCAGCCCCACGGCCTGGTAGCTGGCGCAGCCTGAAGCGTGGCAGGAGCTGCATGATGCAGTTGCCGAAGCCTGGGAGCAAACGCGCTCCCACCAGGTCCACGAAGCAGCTCCCGGTCCACAACGCAGGATGGACTGGGATGCCGTGGTGGGAGGTCTGGGCGGGCACGTAGCCCAGCAGCGACTCCATGTGGGCCCGGCCGCGGACTGCCCCCAGGAAGGGAGGCGACAGGGGCACGGCCGACAAGCGCTGCAAGGCGCGGTGCAGCGCATCGGCCAGCCGCGGGGCTTCGCCGTCGTAGCAGCAGACCACGACGTGTGCATGGTCATCGACGATGCAGAAGAGGGCGCTCCATGGGCCTACGACGGCGACGAGCGTGCGTACCGCCAAGCGCAGCAGCGCCTCGCTTGGGAAGAGCGGATTGCGATCCACCGAGTTGATGACGATCTGCCAGGGGCGCATCGGACGGTCCTCCACGGGGCGCCAGACCATCATGCAGACTTCGGTCCAACCCATAAATGGCTTTCTAGGGTCTGCGAAGCGTCGAAACGTCGAACATGTTCGACGAAGTTCGACGCTCAGCGCTGCCACTCCAAGCTCGCAAGCTGCAGCGCGTAGGTGCCATCCTCCGGATCCTGCTGCAGCAGATTCCAGGCCTGCCCCTCCAGCAGCACCCCATCGCTAGCCCAGGCCAGCTCGCTCCAGCCGTGGCAGCGCTGGCAGCCGGCCTGCAGGACGGGGAGGAGCAACGGCAGGGCGACGCGCGGGCTCATGATCGCCTTGCTTATCCCGTGAACGGCACCACTTTCTGTCCTCCCGGCCGTGGCTAGCTTCTCAGTGAGCCCAACGAGGAGAAGCGCCCTGAACCGGTATCGCACCACCATCCGCTGGCTGACCACCCGCCTGGAGTCCGCTCTGCTCATCGCGAGCATGGCCGGCTTCGTCGGGCTGCTGGGCTGGATCTTCACCGGGCCCCTGGGCCTGATGTGGGCCTTGGTGTTGACAGTCCTGGGTGCCGCGGCCCTGGGGCGGGCGCCGACCGCCTGGCTGCTGCGCGCCAATGGCGCCCAGCGGCAGCTTCTAGCCCAGGCGCCGGGCGTGTTCCGCATGGTGGAGATCCTGGCCCGCCGCGCCGGCCTGGCGCAGCTGCCGGCGCTATACCTGTTGCCCAACAGGGCACCCCAGGCCATGGCCTTGGGGATCGGAGACGAAACCGCGCTGGCGGTCACCGAGGGCCTGCTGCGTGGGCTCTCGCGGCGAGAGGTGGCTGGCGTGCTGGCCCACGAGGTGGCCCACCTGCGCAATGGCGACACGCGTCTGCTGGGTCTGGCCCAGGTCTTCGCCCAGCTGACGGGCATGGCCGGTCGCCTGGGCGGGGTGATGGCTCTTTTGGACCTGATCCTGTTGCCGGCGGGCTGGTTGCCCTTCCCGCCGTTGGCCGTCATTCTCTTCTTGCTGGCGCCCAGCCTGGGCCTGCTGATGCAGCTGGCCCTCTCTCGCACGCGCGAGCTGGCAGCCGACCTGGTAGCCGCAGAGCTGACCGGCGATCCCCGCGGCCTGGCCTCGGCCCTGGCGCGCCTGGAGCGCTTCCAGCGCGGCGCGCTGGTCTGGCTCGCGCCCTGGATGCCTCGCCGCCGTGTCTCGAGTCCGCTGCTGCAGAGCCACCCCTCCACAGAGGCCCGCATCCGACGGCTGCTGGCCCTGGAGTCGGCACGTCGCCGCCGCTTCCGCCGCGCGGGTTAGGGCTCCCTGTCTCCCTGCGGCAACGGAGCCACTGGAAGGTGTCTGCTTCATGTTCGGACCGCTCAACAAGATGGGGCAGCGGCTGACCAACCACCTGCAGCGCGTTCCGCGCCGCGTGAACGCCCTGCGCGCAGCGCGCGTGCAGCGCGACGAGGTCATGCTGGTGAGCACGGCCGGCTACCAACTGCGGGCCCGCGTGCACCGCATGCCGCAGGTGGCGGGCAAGCAGCGCCCCCGGCCCGGCGTGTTGCTCTGTCCGGGGATCGACGATCCCGGCAGCGCCTTCGAGGGCTTCGGATCGCCTGTCAGCGCGGACGAGGTGGCCCGCCTGGGCACGGTCGTGCTGCAGTTCGATCCGGCCGGGCGCGGCAAGTCGTGGGGCAACGAGGACTACGGCGGGCCGGAGCACCAGGACGATGTGCAGGTGGCGCTGCGCTACCTGCTTGGCAGGGACGACGTGGTGCCGCGCCGCTCGGGCGTGCTCTCCATCAGCCTGGGCGTGGCCATGGCCACGGGCGCGCTGGCGGCCGCGGGAGAGAGCCTGCCCGTCAGCTGGTTCATCGACTGGGAGGGGCCCTGCGACAGGGAGATCATCACCTCGGGCGGGCGCATCATGGCCCCTGCCGCCGGGCACGACCTGGAAGATGAGCGCTACTGGCGGCCTCGCGAGGCCGTGCAGCACGTGGGCCGGCTGCGCTGCGGCTACTTCCGCTACCAGTCCCGCCGCGACCACGCCCAGCCCGGCGAGCTGCGCCACGCCATGCGCATGATGCGGGCGGCCAGCGAAGGCGATCTGCCCTGGTTCCAGCTCAACGATCACCCCCGCGGCGTCATGCCCGACAACCCCCAGTACTACCCAGCGGGCCACGGCGCCGCCAACCGCATCCTGCAGCAGAAGATCCGCCAGTTCAGCGGGCTCTAGAGCCTCAGGGGTCCTCCGCGCTGCCTCGTCTGCCTGCGGCGCTATGGGCGATGCGCTCCAGGAAGAGCCGCTCCAGACCCTCCTGGCCGATATCGGCCAGGCGCTCGTCGGCCACGATGCGTCCGTGGGCCAGCATCACGACTCGGTCAGCGATGCGCTCCACGGTCTCGAGCACATGGGTGGAGAGAAGGATGGCGTGCCCCTGACGACAGAGCTCGGCCAGACGCTTCTTGACCCGCGCGGCCGAGGGGGGATCCAGCCCGTTCATGGCCTCGTCGAAGACCAGCACGGGCGGCCGACCCAGCAGGGCAGCGGCCAGGGCGGTACGCCGGCGCATGCCCTGGGAGTACTCACGGATCAATCGATCGGCGTCCTCTCCCAGGCCGGCCAGGTCCAGGGCCTCGTCCACGTTCCCGCTGCTCGTTTCTGCCTGCCGGCGGCCCCGCACCTGGCCGATGAACTCCAGGAACTCGCGCGCGGTGAGGTATTCGTACAGCTCGGGGCTCTCGGGCGTGTAGCCCATCAGCTGCCTGGCGCGTCGCGGCTCGACCTGCACGTCCACACCCGCCACGCGCGCTTGGCCGGAGCTGGGGGGCAGCTGCCCGGTGAGGATGCGCAGGGCCGTGGTCTTGCCAGCCCCGTTGTGGCCGATCAGGCCGACGAACTCCCCCGGCTGCACCTTGAAGGAGATGCCCCGCAGGGCTTCGAAGGAGCCGAAGCGTCGAGTGACCTCGTCGTACTCGATGGCGGCTGTGCCGGTTGGGAACACGGTCTTGGTCATCGTTGAGGCCATTCGGCGGAAAAGCAAGATTGCAGGTCCGTCAGTTTACCGGGGCATCTCGAATGCCCCGGCGCGCCCATAAGGCGCGGGGAGGGGGGAGCGCTAGCGATGCGGGGGAGGCAGCCTCCCCCCGCCAAGAAATACGGCCGTGGTCTTTGTTCGGGCCGACTGGCCCGAACGATGACCAAGGCCGGGCGT
>CAYVQL010000319.1:0-12776 GCA_964454135.1 uncultured Enterobacterales bacterium
CGTCCAGGCCGTTGTACCAGATCTCGTCGGCGCCTGGATAGTCGTTGGCATCCGCGTCGTCGCAGTCGTCGCCTCCGTAGGCGTCGCTGTCGTGGCCGTCGTAGTCGGCGTCGTAGTCGCTCCACTCGTCGCAGTTCTGGTCGATGTCGTCGTACCAGATCTCTTCCGCGCCGGGGTTGATGGCCGGATCCTCGTCGTCGCAGTCGCTGGCCACGTATCCGTCGCCGTCGCCGTCGCCCTCGTGCAGGATCGCGACGGTGTCGGGCGAGTAGGAG
Source organism: uncultured Enterobacterales bacterium (assembly GCA_964454135.1). GTDB lineage: Bacteria > Myxococcota_A > UBA796 > UBA796 > JAFGLY01 > CAYVQL01. The sequence continues at coordinate 276 of CAYVQL010000319.1, forward strand.
CACTCCTCCTCCAGCTCGTCGGCGATCACCGCGTAGACGTAGAATTCGCCGCTGCCAGAGGCCGAGACGTCCAGGACCTCTTCGGTGTCGCCGTCGTCCTCGGAGATGCCGCTCGCCACGAGCAAGCCGTCGCAGTCGGCGTCGTCGTCATCCAGGTAGAAGGAGATGGTGGCGTCGCTGTCGGGATCATAGGCCGAGTAGCTGACCGTGAACTCCGTATCCGCCTCGTCGTCCCCCCCGTCGGGCTCGGACACGGTGATGGTGGGCAGGTCGTTGGTGAGCAGGACGTAGTCGCCCTCGAGGGAGACGCCCGAGTCGTCGTAGGCGGCCAGCCAGACCTCTCCGTCCAGGATCTCCACGGTGCCGTAGCAGTAGGTGTCCTCTGCGTACTGCATGTACTCGTTCTCGTGACTGCTCGGGGAGAACGAAGCCCCTCCTCCTCCCAGGATGACGTAGTGGGTGCCGTTGGCGTAGCTGCGCTCGTAGCGATGCTCGTGGCCGAAGAACGCGGCTGTGATGCTGTACGACTCCAGCAGGGGCGCCAGGTAGGCCTTGAAGGACAGGACATCGGAGTCGGCCGCATGGCCGCCGGAGGAGTACGTGGGGTGGTGCTGCGTGACGAAGATGTAGGACTCGGCGGCGCTGGCCAGCTCGTTTTCGAGCCAGACGTACTGGGTGGAGGTGGTGGGATCGCCGGTGCCGCCGTTGAAGCTCGTGTCGTTGGAATCGAGGAAGATGAAGAGCGCCGGGCCGATGACCGTGGACCAGTAGTCGGTGGTGCTGGAGCCGGAGGGGAAGTAGCTCCAGTACAGGGAGGACGGGTTGCTGGCGCCCTCGTGGTTCCCGGGCACGGGAAAGAGGGGGTAGGTCCGGAACAGATCCTCGGATGGAATGAAGTGATGTTGGATCCAGTTGTTGTAGCTGGTGCCCGTGCCCACCAGGTCGCCCGTGTGGATCACGAAGTCCGGGTCCTCTGCCATCACCAGGTCGGCGATGGTGCCATGGATCTCGGGATTGGAGCGGCTGTCGCCGTACACAGCGAAGAACAGCTCCGTGTCGCTGGCGGACGGCGGAGTGGTGAAGCTGAAATCCTCGCTGCTGTAGCCGCCGGCCGTGACCTGGTAGTGGTACTCGGTGCTGGCGGACAGCCCGGTCAGCTCCACGCGATGGATGGTGTCGGTGTTCTTGTCGGTGGCAGTGGATCCGTAGGCGGAGCTGCTGCCGTAGTCCGCCTGCGCGGTGCTGGAGCCGTAGCTCTCCCACATGATCGCGACGCTGTCTTCGGCAGCTTCCAGCAGCCAGGGGCCCGCGATGAGGTGGGGCGACAGCGACAGCAATGCGTCCATGGCCAGATCCGGCGAGGTGGTGCTGACCTGGTGCACCTCGACGGCCAGGACATTGGTGCCGTCCGCCAGGTAGGAGACGTCCACGGCCTCGCCCGTGACCTCCACGGGGTTGCTGGTAGTGGCCGAGGCAGGGGTGGCGTAGTCCACCGAGCCCTTGGGCATGTCCCAGCGGTTGATCTCGTAGCCGTTCAGGTAGGCGATGGCGCCGTCGTCGTAGCTGATGTCCAGGTAGGCATCGGTGATGGCGGAGGCGTCCTCGACCTCGAACTCGACGCGGAAGTAGTAGGCGTAGCCGCCGTGATCGCTGATGCTGGTCTCTTCGCCGCCCCCGAAGCCGAGCCTGGCGTCGCCGACGGACCAGGAGCTGTCGTCGAAGTCCGGGTCGTACCAGGACAGCTTGCTGTTGGGATCGCCACCGAGGTCGTGGTAGCGCCACTCGGCGCCCGCATAGACCCCTTCGAAGGCGGAGGCGGCCGGGATGAGCAGACAGGCGAGGATGGCTGCGTGCAAGGCGGTTCTCCAGGGTCGAGAGGGGCTGTTGGGCGGCATCATACCATGCGTAGCGCCGCTATGGACGCTGGGGCGGGGGCCTGTGCCCCCCCTCACTGCGCGGCGCGTTCGGCTCGTGTTGGCCGACCATTTGCCAACGACCGCCCCCTGTCGTGATACTTCCGGGGAGCACAGCCACGCCGAGGTCCCCATGCTCGATCTGCTTCGAACCCGCCGCAGCGTGCGCCAATACACCGGCGAGTCCATCCCCCCCGAGAAGATCGCCGCGCTGGAAGAGGCCCTGCTGCGCTCCCCCTCCTCGCGCAACCGACGCCCGTGGGCGTTCGTCTTCGTAGACGACCCCGCGCTGCTGGCCGACCTGGCCCGCTGCAAGCCCCACGGCTCCTCCTTCCTGGACCAGGCGGCGCTGGGCATCGTGGTCTGCGGCGACGAGCAGGCCTGCGACGTGTGGGTGGAGGACTGCTCCATCGCCTCCATCCTTGTGCACGTCACGGCCCACAGCCTGGGGCTGGGCAGCTGCTGGATCCAGGTGCGGCAACGGAAGCACGCCAGCGGGGGCTGGGCCAGCGACTACGTCCGGGAGCTGCTGGGCATCCCCGGCCGGCTACAGGTGGAGTCCATCATCGCCGTGGGCGTGCCCGCTGTGCAGCTTGCAGGCCATCCCCGCGAGAAGCTCGATTTCGCCAAGGTCACGCGCAACAGGTACGCCTAGGCGGCAGCGCGCAGGGGGCCCGCAGGGGAAACCAGAAGGGCCGTTTGGTCCTGGATCCGCCAGGATCGGTTCTCTCTGCGGTGGGGCGATCTGCTATCCTTGGCATGGACCGAACCTGCACGAGAGAACGATGCTCAGCGCCCGCACCGCCCTCGCCATGGCCAGCCTCCTCTCCACCACCATCGCCTGCCGTCCATCGGCGGATTCTGGGGATACGATCGACCTTGGCACAGACACAGGTGACACCGGCGAAGGCCCGGACGACGGCATGGAGGCTTGGCTTGACGCCAGCCTTGTCGAGCAGGTGGCGGCCATCGAAGGCGGCACCATCAGCGGCGCCTCATTGCTGGAGGCCTACCTGGAGCGGATCGCCGAGCGCGATGAAGGTGACGAAGGAATCAACTCGATCATCGCCCTGGATCCGGACGCGACCGAAGCCGCCTCCAGCCTGGATGCGCTCGCTGGAAGCGACGCCCTGCTCCAGGGTGCGGTGGTCCTGGTGAAGGACAACATCGACACGGCGGGCCTGGCCACCACCGCGGGGTCGCTGGCGCTGGAGGGCAATATTCCCGCTGCGGACGCCCGGATCGTGGCGGCGATACGCGAGGCGAATGCGCTGATGCTCGGCAAGGCCAACCTCTCGGAGTGGGCCAACTTCAGAGGCGAGAACTCCACCAACGGCTGGAGCAGCCTCGGCGGGCTGACGCTCAACGGGTACGACCCGGACTACAACCCTTGCGGCTCGAGCTCCGGTTCCGCCGCGGCCGTCGCCGCCGGGCTCGCCTCCGCGTCCATTGGGACCGAGACGGACGGCTCCATCGTCTGTCCAGCGTCCATGAACGGCGTGGTGGGCTTCAAGCCGACCGTCGGCCTGGTGAGCCGTGGCGGCGTGATCCCCATCTCCGCAAGCCAGGACACGGCTGGGCCCATCACGCGCACGGTTGCGGACGCGGCCCGCTTGCTCACGGCCATGGCGGGCGAAGACGACGCGGACAGCGCCACAGAGGAGATCCCAGACGGCTTCAGCCTCGATTTCGAGGCCTCCCTGGACCCGGACAGCCTCGACGGAGCCCGTCTGGGCATCGTGAAGAACTACGTCGGCCGCAACAGCGACATCGACGCGCTGTTTGACGAAGCCTGCGCCGAGCTGGAGGCGGCCGGAGCCACCCTGGTCGAGGTCAGCTTCTGGATGGACTACAAGCAGGAGGAGTGGCTGGTGCTCCTGACCGAGTTCAAGGTCGGGATCAACGAGTACCTCGCCAGCCACGAGACCGAGGGCCAGCCCGCCAGCCTCACCGAGCTCATCGCGTGGAACGAAGCCCACGCCGACGAGGTGATGCCCTGGTTCGGGCAAGAGTACTTCGAGGAGGCCGAGGAGACCGGAGGGCTTGAGGATCCCGACTACCTGGCGGCCGTGGAGCACGTCTGGACGACAATCGGCGAGGAGGGCATCGTCGCGTCCATGACCGACAACGAGCTGGATGCCTTCATCGCTCCCACCGCCGGGCCGGCCTTCGTCACCGACCTCAAGACGGGCGATCAGGTCACCATACCTGTCGCCAGCAGCCCCGCTGCGGCCATCGGCGCGCCCCACCTGACCGTCCCCATGGGCCTCGTCGACGACCTCCCCATCGGCCTCTCCTTCTTTGCCAACCAGTGGCAGGACGCCGAGGTGCTCTCGCTCGGGTACGCATACGAGCAGCTTCGTGATCGTCGCTGAGCTCACTCCACCCGGAACGACTCCAGCGGCGCCGGATCCAGGGTGATCGTCCCCGCGGCCTTGTCGACACTCCAGCTGTTGGTCTCAGCCCCGTCGACGGTGACCGTCCCCGGCGTGTCTGTCCAGCCCAGGGTCAGCGTGCAGCTGCCCTCCTGGCGTGCGAGTGCGCCGTCCAACGCGCCCCCCAGGTTCTCCACGGTCAGCGCGTCCAGCGCGCAGCTCGACCATGCCAGCAGCCCGCCATCGGTCTCGATCCGGGTTCCGGACGCCAAAAAAGCCCAGTCCGCCGCCGCCGCTGCCAGCCAGGCGTCCGTGCCGAGGGTGTCGAAGGAGTCGAACGATCCCCCGTGGTTGCGGGCGATGCGGACGGTGTTGTCGTAGCCTTCCACCTCCACCAGGGCTCCGTCGGCGTCATCTATCAGCAGATCGACGACGGGCTCGCCGTCCTCGATGCGGTAGGGCATCACCAGGCTGTCGAAGCTCACGTTCGCGCCCTCGCGGTCCACCAAGGCGATGGGGTGATACCACACGTCCGGATTGCCGAAGCCGGTGCGACCGCTGCTCTCGGTCCAGTGAGCGGCGGCAGCGTCGAGCACGCGGATGGCCAGCCCCACCTCCGCCCCGCTGTCGCTGGTGGTCCGCCAGAGCATGGCGTCGTCGTCCTCGACCGGGAGGGTCAGCGTGCCGTCCCCGTCGTGGAAGCTGCCGCCCAGGTGCCATTGCTGGGTGCAGGTGGCGTCGCTTGCGGCCGCCAGCTCGTCGATGACCAGGAAGAAGGCGCCGTCCAGGAAGAGCACGTGGCGATCGAAGTCGGACCCTCCTTCGTCCAGGCCCTCCAGGATGGAGCCCGCCATATGCCCGTAGCTGGCGCGGTCGTGCACCACCGTGGTCACGAGCGCAGCCGGGTCGTAGACCAGGTCCCAGTCGTTGTAGAACTGCGGCCCCTCGCCGTCGACCAGCACGCTGTTGTGGTTGGCGGCCGAGTGGAGGCAGCTCTCCTGACCATTGCCGTAGTTGCGGCCGTCTCCCGGATCGATCAGCAGGAAGGCCTGCTCGTACATCAATGACAGGCTCATCTGGTCGGCTTGCGTATGTCCGGACGGGGCGGGTCCGGTGCGCCCGATCCAGCCGAGCCAGAGGTCGTCGGGATCCCAGCCGCTGCGGAAGACCATCAGGTCCGGCCCCGGCGAGGCGGTGGTCCACGCGGGCACGTAGCTCCCGTCGTCCGCCTGGGACTGGCGCTCGTGGAACCACTCGTACTCCTCCTGGCGATCCGGGAGGTAGCGGGCCACCAGGTCGTTGGCGACGTTCTGCACCCAGCCGGTGCCGTAGAGCATGGTATTGCCCGTGGGCATCATCATGACGACGTTGGCGTCGTACATCCGGAGCACGGGTGTGTCGGCGAAGGGATCCGCGCCACCGGCCTGCCACGCGTCCACCAGGTAGGGCGCCAGGGTCCCGAAGCTGTCGTTCTGGTAGCTGGGGCCCTCGTTGTAGAGCCCCGACTCGGTGATGTAGACGTCCAGCAGGGCTCCGCGGGCATGCCCGCTTCCGTCGCGCTCGTGCCACAGGTCGTCGGTGATGAGCTCGTGCCAGTCGGCGGCGCTGCTGAAGTGGTCGTCCGTCTGCTCGCTCATGACCACGGCGACGGTCCCCAGCCCCCCCAGCATGCGCAGCTTGATGTTGTCCACCAGCCAGCCGCCCACCGGGGCGTACATGCCGTAGTTGTAGTAGCCGTCCTCGGTCAGGTTGCCGACGTCGATGGCCTCGGCCGTGATGCCCGCCAGGATGCGCCGGATGGCGCGGTGGCGCGGCACCCAGGTGCTGGGATCGGTGGCCTCACGGGCGATCAGCTCGGGCGCCAGGAGATCGTAGGCCACGGCGTAGTTGCGCAGGATGCCGCCCTGAAACCAGCTCCACTCCCAGAAGCCGATGTCGGCGTGCTCCAGGATGTCGATGGCCGCGTCGAGCTGGTCCTCGGAGCCCGTCAGCGCCCAGCCCTGGGCCAGGTAGAGAGCGGCCTCGGCGCGGTCGGTGTGCTCCAGGGCCTCGGATGCGACGTCGTAGAAGCCCTGGTAGCGGGTCAGCGCGTCGTCGGCCTCGGCGATCCACCAGTCCTCACCCCACAGATCCACGTAGTCGGGCTGGCTGACCAGGATGGGATGGGTCTCGGCGTGCCAGGGAGCATGCCTGCGGCGCACCTCGTCCTGGTCCCAGGCGACGCCGTACAGCGCCAGCTCCTGCAGCCAGGCCTCGCCGGCGGCGGTGCGGAGGGCCGCTTCGGGCAGGGTCCAGGTGCGTCAGCCTCCACGGCCTGCTCGGCGGCGAGGGCGCCGTCGATGTACAGCTGCAGGGCCTCTTGCTGCGCCACCGCCGCGATGGTGCGCCAGGCTCCGGGATCGAGGGGCGCGGAGATGGTGCCGAGGCTGGTCTGCAGCTCGAGGTCCGAGGCAGTCGCCAGTAGGACCAGGTCGGGGCCCTCCAGCAGGGTGACGGCCCCGGATAGCGAAGCGTCCGCCTTCAGCAGGGCCTCGACGGTCAGGGGCGGACGCAGCTGCACCTCTGCGGAGGAGAGTCCTTTTCCCTCCCCCGAGCGGTGGGGGCAGGCCTGGCGGTCCTCGGCCTGCAGCTTCAGGCAGGGGTACAGGGCGTCGTCGTCGGTGGTGTCGATGGACTGGCCGCGCAGGTCGAGCGCCAGCGGGCCTGCGTCGGTCACGCCGCTGCTGTCCAGGTTGACGTCCATGAAGTCGTACGAGGCCATGCATAGGTGCCCCGCGCGCACGTCGGCTGCGCGCAGCGCCACCCCCAGCAGCTCCACCTCGTCCAGCGCGCCGACCCAGCCCTCACCCATGCTCAGGCCGGTCCCGCTGGCCAGATCGTGGAAGCCGGTCACGCGGTCCGCCACCAGCTCGCCGTCGAGGTAGAGCGAGGCGTGGACGCCGTCGAAGCTGCCGACCACCTCGGTCCACAGGCCCGCGATGGCCTCGGCGCTCAGCTGCGAGGTGCTGCCGTCGTCGCCGTGGACCGACCAGGTCCAGCTACTGTCCTGGATCCCCAGGGACCAGGCGTCTTCTTGGGAAGCGACGAGCATGGTATCGCTCAGGGCGTCGGGCCGGGCCCAGGCGCGCACCGTGGCGCGGGAGTTCAGGGCGAGCTGCTCGTGCGCCTCGAGGAGGACGGCGGGCTCGTCCGCCTCGCGCAGCCACGCCGCGCCCACCGGACCGCAGGTGGTGGAGCGATCCTGGCCGCCGTCGGCCTCGTCGATGCCGTGGGGGCCGTGGTCCGCGGCAGCGCCGGGGGACTCGAAGCGGTAGCGCGCGGAGCTGAGCAGCTCGCGCCGGATCTCGGCCTGGGTCAGCGCCCGGTCGTAGAGGCGCAGCTCGTCCAAGACGCCCTGGAATGGGTAGTACAAGGGGCTGAAGAAGGTCCCCACCATCAGGTCGTAGTCCGAGCGGTGCTCGATCCCGAGGAAGCGTTCATCCACGTGCTCGCGCAGCCGCAGCTGTCCGTCCACGTACAGGCTGACCACGTCGCCGTCGAAGGTCGCCGCCAGGTGGCTCCACTGCTCGGTGGAGATGGGCACGCTCCAGTAGTACTCGGCCATCCCGTCGCCCAGGGCCAGCGACAGCGCGCCCCAGCCCGCCTCGAAGGAGATGCCGCGCGAGGGCGCGGTGGCCATCTCGCTCATGATCACGGCGCGGTTCTCGATGTAGTGCGGCCAGACCCACGCCGCCGCCGTGAAGGTCTCCACCTTCAGGGCATCCGCGGCTCCGATCTCGAGGTAGTCGTTTTGCTCGCTCCCTTCGCTGATGGCGAAGCCGAGCCCTCCACCGATGGCGCCGTCTGTGGAATAGGCTTCAAAGAGCCTGGCCGAGTAGTCCCCATCCGCGAGGCTGCCGAGGTTGGCGGTGGGGTCGCTGGCCTCGAAAGGCAGGTGCAGCACCGGGATCGCCGGCTCGGCCGGCGTGGCCGCCATGGGGCAGGGCGCGCCATCCGGCGTGCAGTAGGGGGCGCGGAAGCCCTCGTCGGTCTCTCCGTCGCAGTCGTCGTCGATCCCGTTGCAGAGCTCGGCAGCGCCGGGATTCACGGCCGGATCGTCGTCGTCGCAGTCCGCATCTGCGGCGTACCCGTCGCCGTCGGCGTCCGTCAGCGCGGTGTCGTCTCCCTCGACGCCGCTGTCTTCGCTTGGGGTGGTTTCATGCGGCGTGTAGGGCTTGGCGGCGTCTTTGGCGCATCCTATGCACAGCAAGAGGCTGGCGAGGAGGGGCAGGAGAAGGAATCGGCGCATGGGAGCTATGCCTGTCCGGACAGGGGGGGCTCGCCTTGGGGGGAGCGGAAGGGTGACATCGGTCTTTGTCGCTATGTACTGCGGCTTGATCAGAGCATATGGTGAAGCATCGTCTTTCTTCAAGGTGGCAGATGCGGCTCCTCGCGCGCTCCTCGCGCCCTCCCCTCCTCTCCGTTCTCCTCCTCCTGCCGCTCTGCGGCCCTGCCGCCTGCGGCCTGCGCGAGGGTGCCTCTCAGGCTCCTCCGACAGCTGCGCTGGAGCCGGAGGACGAGCGGCCCCTCTGCGCCTCGGCCCAAGACATGGGGCGCTTGGACGGTCAGCGGGTGCGCCTGGTCGGCACCTACCGCAAGGCCCTGACGGTGACAAAGATGAACCGGCCCCCCGAGCAGCTCGGCTACGCCGAGATCGAGCTGCAGGGCAAGCCCAGCGACTTCGATCCGCGGGCCTGGGACGGCCAGCCGCCCCTGGTCCGGCTGGGCGTTCGCACACGTCCCGACGACGAGCTGCAGGGCCTGGACGGCAGGCAGGTGTCGGTCGTGGGCACGCTGATCCTGCGGCCCAAGGACTCGGAGTCCGAGCCGGACCACGCACGACCGCTTTCCGAGCCCACGCTCTTCGACCCGGACGCCGTCCTGCTCGCGGAGCCGGGTTCCAGCGCCGGCCCTTAGAGGGTCCGCCAGCCAGTCCATCGCTAGTTGCTGCGCTGTGGGGGACTCGGTAATGGTCTTCATCCCCCTTTCCCTCGTGCCCTGTTCAGGATCGGCGAGACCCCGGGAGAAACCATGCGAGACCTCCTGCTGCTCCTGACCACGACTCTGTCGTTCGCGTGCAAGAACGGGTTGTCCATCAAGGACAGCAGCGAGCCCGTCGGTGGGGACTCCGACGCCACCACCGACGCCGACGGCGATGGATACACGGCGGGCGAGGACTGCGACGACGCAGATGCCGGGATCAATCCCGGCGCGGAAGAGGTCTGCGACGGTGTCGACAACGACTGCGACGGCGAGACCGACGGTGCCGGCGCCAGCGACGCGCCGACCTGGCACGCCGACGTGGACGACGACAGCTACGGGGACGGCGACACAGCGGTATCCAGCTGCGAGCCGCCCAGCGGATACGTGGCCGACAGCGGCGACTGCGACGACGACGACGCCACCATCCACCCCGCCGCCGAGGAGGTCTGCGACGGGCTGGACAACGACTGCGACGGCGACATCGACGGCGACGGCGCCAGCGACGCGGCGACATGGTACGCCGACGCCGACGGCGACAGCTACGGGGATAGCGACACGGCGGTGGTGAGCTGCGATCAGCCCGGCGGATACGTCGCCGATGGCAACGACTGCGACGACACAGACGCAGCGGTGTACCCGGGCGCCCCGGACAGCTGCAATGACTGCGACAGCCCCTCCAGCGGCAGCTTGTCCTTCACGGTCGTTCAGAGCAGCTACGTCTACCTGGGCAGCGAGACCCTGGCGGAGCTCTTGGAGATCATCGCCAGTGAGACCCTGGTCTGCAGCACCGAGCTGACCAGCGCCGACAGCTTCGGCGGGCCCACCAGCTGCGGGAGCGGCACGAGCGACCTGGGTTTCCACCTTTCGATGACCTTCCAGGTTCCCGAAGAGGACGCCGGCCTCTGGATGTTCCGCCTGGGCCCGGACTTCGGCAATGGCGGCGCCCTGTTCGTCGACGAGGTCGACCTGGCCCATGCCGTCGACGACCTGTGGTGGGATCTTGACTGGGCGAACGAGAGCGAGCTGCTGACGTCCGAGGTGATGCTGGAGGCGGGCGTTCATACCTTTGCCACGGTGGGTTTCGAGAGCTGCTGCGCCGGGGACATGGCGCTGCAGGTCAGCATCGATGGGGCGGACTGGGTCGATGTCTCGGAGAGCACGGTCGAGCTGGAGTGTGTCAGCGACTAGCGTCTCGGCACAGGGATGATCGCCGATCAATCCCTGCCGCGCGACGCGGCAGGCCGCCGGGTGGAGGAGGCCTCGCCAGGATCCGGGCAGTGGTAGCCCGCGAAGCTGACGGCTCCGTTGAGCCGCGCGAAGCGTGGATCCAGGACACGGTGGCGCTTGGGCTCCGCGCGGTCGCAAACGAGCTCGAACCTGGTCCCCGCGACGAGCTCGTCGTACCACTCCCGGGGATGGCCGCCGTAGATCCGATGACTCTCGTCGCAGGGCGTCAGGTAGAGGAAGACCAGCTCGGATTCGCCCCCCCGGTAGGTGTAGGGGATCCAGCTGTCCTCGTCGATGGTGAAGCCCTGCAGCACGGTGGCCGTGGTCCGCTCAAGCGCGCCGGCCTTGGCTTCGTCCAGCGTAGGAAAGGCGGGTCCGTCGGTGTAGTAGGGGGAGCCAGGCTGCACGATGCGCAGGCGGCCGGCGTGCAGGAAATCGAGGCCCGTTCGCTCGCCGATATGGGCCAGCAAGCGCTCGATGGCCCAGTGGTCGAGCGGTCTCGAGGCCTCATCGATGAACAGCGGAGCGCGGGGATCCACGGCCGAAGGCGGGCGGCATGCCACGGGGTGATTGCAGGCGTTGTAGAGCATCCAATGTCTCAGCTTGGCCGCGCTCTGCTCCCCGAGCCGGACGGGCTCCGAATCGGGGGGGTGCAGCACGCCCTGAACCGGATCCACAGCGCGGAACTCCAGGCCAGCCAATTGCTTCGCGGGGATCCGGTTCTTGGCCAGCAGGGCGATCAGTGCCGCGTTCCGGGCGCGCAGCCACTCGCTGTCGCCCACCCGGCAGCGCAGCAGATGCGCTCGCTCCGCGCTGCTGATGGGCGCGTTGCCGGGGCCGTGCAGGCGGGCGGACAGGGATGGCTCCACAGCCCCGGTCGAGGCCAAGCCCGCGGGCAGGCGCGGCTCGCGTCCCGACGCCCAGGTGCGGTAGTCGTCCGAGGACAGGATGGGGGCAAGGTCGTCCCACTCCGGCGCCAGGGCCGCGGCCCATGCGGCCTCGCGGTAGGCCTCCAGCGGCCTGTTCAAGGCCAGCAGGATGCGGATCCGCGTCGCGACATGCGCCAGAAAATATGGCCAGAACGCCAGGGATCGCTCTGTAAGCGCCAGCGCCAGCTCCAGGTCGGAGCTGCGGTCGGACGCCGAGAGCAGGCTGGCCGCCAGCCGCTGGAACGCGCAAGCGTCCTCCCAGCGCCCTTGCCAGGCGCTTTCGCCAGGCGAGGACAGCAGGGCCCGCGCTCGCCTTCGCAGCCAGCTCGCTCGCATTCTCGTCCACATGGGAGTCTGCAGGTGTCAGGGGATGGGCGGCATTTCCATAGCAACTGGGGCTAGATGTCCTCGTCGCCGCCCCAGCACAGCTCGCCGTCGCCCACGGCCTCGACCGCCAGGTCAAAGCAGACCTCGGAGGCGCCGTCGCAGTCCGAGTCGCCCAGCTCGACGATGCAGTCCGCGATCTGCTGGACGACGTCCTCGGCGAACCACAAGGAGATCATCGCGTCCTCCCCCCCAAGGCCAGCCTCGTCCCAGTAGGTGCTCACGCATTCGTCGTAGTCTCCGCCGGCGTGGCAGAGCTTGTGCACCATATTGCAGTGGGCTTGGGCGAGGGCGCCGTGAGCGTCGGTCGGCTCGAGGCTTTCGACCATCGCCAGCAGGCACTCCTGTCGCGAGAGGATCACGTTCTCGAGCGTCACGTCGCAGCTGTTTTGCACAATGCACTCGAACATCTCGCCCTCTACCAGGTCTGAGAACAGATCCGCCGATACCACGCAGCAGGCGGCCATCCGGTCGACGTCGTCGGCGTCGACGCCGCAGTCCTCGTAGTAGTCGAGCACATCCTGGCACTCGGCGGGGTCGGAGTCCGTGTCGGAGTCGGCGTCCGTGTCGGAGTCCGTGTCGGTGTCGGAATCAGTGTCGGTGTCGGAATCAGCGTCGGTGACGGAATCAGTGTCGGTGTCGGTGTCGCCG
>CAYVQL010000320.1:0-12695 GCA_964454135.1 uncultured Enterobacterales bacterium
GCTACGGCGACGCCGGCAGCAGCACCTCCGCCTGCGACCAGCCCAGCGGCTACGTAGCGGATGACAGCGACTGCGACGACAACAACGACACCATCTCCCCGGCCGCCAGCGAGCTCTGCGATGGCATCGACAACGACTGCGACGGCGCCGCCGACGAAGACGACGCCGACGACGCCAGCACCTGGTACGCCGACACCGATGGTGACGGCTACGGCGACGACGCCAGCTCCTCGCAGGCCTGCACCCAGCCCTCGGGCACGGTCAGCAGCGGTGGGGATTGCGACGACGGCGACAGCGGCATCAATCCCGGGGCCACCGAGGTCTGCGACGGGGCGGACAACGACTGCGACGGAGTGCCCGACGAAGACGACGCCGCCGACGCCGGCACCTGGTACGCCGACGCCGACGCCGACAGCTACGGCGATGCCGACACCAGCGCCACGGCCTGCGACCAGCCCAGCGGCTACGTGGCGGGCGACGCAGACTGCGACGACGGCGACGCCGACATCAACCCCGGTGCCACCGAGATCTGCGACGGCCTCGACAACGACTGCGACAGCAGCGCGGACGCCAGCGGCCTGGTCAGCTGGGATGACGGCAGCAGCGTCAGCGACGTCAGCGCCAGCTTCGCCGCGGGCAGCAGCGGCAAGCCCGTCAACTACGCCATCTCCAGCGACGGCAGCTTGACCATCTGCGACGGCACCTACTACGTCTACCTGGATGTCAGCGCCTCGGACGTGGAGATCGTCGGCCTGTACGGATCGGCGCGCACCATCCTGGACGCCGACAGCAGCGCCTCGGTGATCGATGTCAGCGCCAGCGCTCCGGTGCTGAGCGTCAGCGGTCTCAGCCTGCAGAACGGCTACGCCTCCAGCGGCGGCGCCTTCCACTGCGAAGACAGCGCCGCGGCAGTCAGCTTCGACGACGTGGTCTTCGAGGCCAACGGCGCCACCTACGGCGGCGCCATCTACATGGCAGGCGGAGAGCTGAGCGTCACCGACGGCGAGTTCGTGGACAACACGGCCCTCAGCTACGGGGGCGCGGCCTACCTGTCGGGCTTGGAGGCCACCCTGGACGGCGTGGAGATCGAGGCCTGCAGCGCGGCCGCGGCTGGCGGCGCCATCTACGCCACCAGCTGCGTGCTGGACCTGGACGAGCTGGAGGTGGAGGACAGCTCCGCGGCCATAGGCGGCGCCCTCTACGCCTACGACAGCGAGGCCGACCTGTTCGAGGGCCAGCTGCACGACAACGCCTCGGCCGCCGGAGGGGCGCTCTACCTGGACAGCAGCAGCCTGATCATGGAGACCTCGCTCTTGGAAGACAACGACGGCACCTGGGCCGGCGCCTACTCCTCGGGACTGGGGGGAGGCGCGTATCTCTACAGCTCCTCGCTGATCTGCGCCGGCAGCAGCTCGGACACGGCCGGCATGCTGGGCAACTGGGCCAGCTCCGGAGGCGCCGTCTACCTGGCCGACAACGGCTCCACGCTGGAGTCCAAGTCCTGCGACTGGGGCGTGGCCGGCACCTCGGACGACAACTCGCCCGAGGACATCAACTACGGTCAGAGCGGCGGCACCAACAAGGCCTTCGACTACGAGACCGACGAGAGCTTCGCCTGCGACTCCAGCGGCTGCTCCTGAGGCGAGCGCGCGGCCATGCCTGAACGCGAGGCGGCCTTGGTCATCGTTGCGGCCATTCGGCCGCAACGATGAGTCGGCCTGTTTTTTTTGCGGGGGGAGGCACAGGGCTGCGCCTGCCCTGCGGGCACCGCGGCTGCCGCCGCTGGCTTGCCCCTCAAAGGTCCGCAGGACCTTTGAGCCCCGCGCCTTATGGGCGCGCCGGGGCATCTGAGATGCCACTGCGTACGCCCGGCAATTCAATCGGCTCTCAACCCTGGCAATGCATCGGTTGGCCGCAAGGATGACCGAGCCCCGTGAGGCCTAGACCGCGGACTCGGCCGCGGACACGGGATCCGACAGCGGCCACGGCAGCCGCTGGGTCGACTTCCTGGGTACGTTGGCTGACGTCCCGGCAGGCGCCGGGGTGCAGACCTCATCGCAGCTCGTCTTCCAGCAGCTCCAGCTCGTCTTCCAACAGCAGCCGCTCGTCCTCCAGGGGCTGCGGCTCATCCTCCAGGTGCTGCAACTCGGCCTCCAACGCCTGCGCGTCTTCCAGCAGCCGCTCGTCCTCCAGGCGCTCCTGCTCGCCTTCCCTGGGCAGCTCCTCCGTCTCCACGCGCCGCGCACCCTTGAAGACCCGGCCCAGCCCCTGGCGCAGCCCCTGGCCCAGGTTCTCGAGCGTCTCCGAGACCTGTTCCAGCGGCTCGGACGGCTGGCCGGCTCGGCGCTCCGCTCCGTACGACCGCAGGGACCCAAACAGCCCGTGATCGTCCGCCGTGTGCGGAAGGCCAGGTCCAGCTCTTCGAGATCGGACAGCGCACCGACGGTGCCGTCGAACTGCCCCATGGCGAGCTCCAGCCCGTCGGCGTCACGCAGCGCAAGCTGGGCCTGGATGGCGTAGGGTTCCGTCTGATCGATCAGCTCGGGCAGCGGTCCCAGCTCCAGCTCGGCTTGCAGCCGCAGCTCTTCGTAGGAGAGCATCCCGCTTATCTCCAACGGCGTATCCGGGCCGCGGCCCTCTGCCTGGAGTTCTGGGATCCGCAGCACCAGCGGGTTCGCGAGGCCGTCCTGCCAGACGATCTCGCCATCTCTGATGATGATCTTCTCCAGCGCGGGGAACGGCCTGCTCTCATCCTGTGGCCGATTCGACCGCTCGGCGGGTGGCTCATCCCGCGGGCGCTCCCAGTTCGTACGCTCCTCCGCCGTGCGCGTCAGCAGCAGGTGCGGCGAGAACAGGGTGAGGCGCTGGATCCTGATCTCGCGGCGGAGCAAGGGGCGCAGCTTCAGCTGGGCCTCCACGCGCGCGGCGCTGAAGATGGGGGGCTCGCCTGGTTCATTCTCCAGCGTGATACCGTCGATCACCACGAAGGGATGCAGCGACAGCCCCAGCTTCAGCTCTCCCTCCAGGTGCAGCTGAAGGCCGGTCGCCTCGAGCACCTGGGCGGCGATGAGCTCGCGAAAGGGCTTCAGATCCAGGCTGCGGATGTGATGGAACCACCAGCCCAGCGCCACCATGAGCCCTAGCAACAGAGCGGCGATCGCGGCGAGAGTCTTCTTCATGGTCGTCGATTATCCGAGGTGCCCCCGCGTTCACAGCTCGAAGTCCAGCCCCAACCTGCCGGCCAGCTCGGGCTGCAACGAGACCTCGCCCATCACCCAGCCCTGCGTCTTGGCCATGCTTTCCACCCGCAGGGCCAGCCATGGCCGGAGCGCGTAGCGGGCACCCAGCGCCACGCGGCCTCCCGGGGCGGCCTTCTCGTCATCCCAGCGCAGGTTCTCCGGCTGCAGCCAGGCGGACAGCTGCAGGTCCGCCGAGAGGCGGTCCGTGATCGGAAGCCGGTCGGCCCCCACGGTCAGGATGGGCATCACCAGCTCTCGGTTCATGCCCAGCGCCAGGTCGGCGCTCCACAAGACCTGCCCGGTCAGCAGACGCCCGCGCGTGTCCACGGTGTAGCCCCAGGGCGTCCAGATCATGCCCGCCGCGGCGTTCATGGTGTGCTCGCCCACTGCGAAGCCGTTGATGCCCAGCAGGTTGGGATCGAGGAAGTTCAGCCAGGACAGCCTGGTGACCAGGGTGAGCACCTCCTTGCTCTCCTCGGGCAGGTCGCTCCACACGCGGTAGCGGTCGATGCCGCTGCCCGAGGGGTGCGTGCCACGGGCCTCGTAGGGCTCGTCGGGCAGGACCAGGTCGTAGGCCCAGGCGTCGCAGTCCCAGCCCGTGAAGTCGCGGTACTCCTCCCTGGGCTCGTACTCGTCGCTGGGCGGCTCGTTGGAGCTGGGGCCGCAGTACTGCATGTAGGACTGGTTGCCGATCACGGCCGTGAGCAGCATGGGGGTGGTCCAAGAGCCCGCCGTGCGCAGGGGCCCCACGAGGGGGCGATGCGCCTCGCGCAGCAGCTGGTCGCTGGCAAAGCGCACCAGCGCGTACTCCGACTCGATGCCCGCCGTGTGGGCCCGCACGAGATCCGCGGGGTGCTCCGCCTTCAGCCAGGCCAGGTCCTCGTCGGAGACGAGATGGACGCCTGCCGCTGCCTGCTCCCACGCGCTGGGGTCGTGGTAGGTGTTCTGGTTGTCGATGCCGTACTGGCTCATGGGCGCCCGGTGCCACTCCTCGTGCATCCAGGTGGTGAAGCCCAGCTGCGCGAGCCCCGTCGCCACACCAAGCCCCAGCCCCGTGCGCAGAAGCTCGCGCTCTGGCAGGATCCACTCCCCCAGCGCTTGCGTACCCAGCAACCCCAGCCTCTGCACCGAGTAGGACAGCTCCAGGGAGGACCGCATGCCGAAGCCGGGCCCCTGGAAGTGGTGGGGTGCGTCCAGCATCGTGACGGGCAGCTCGGCGGCACCAGCCGCGGACAGGAGGAGAAGCGCTTGAAGCATGGTCTTTCTCCGTCGAAGGGGTCTCGAAGGGATGGCCGTGGGTCAGAAGAGGTGATCGAAGTCGATGTAGAAACGGGGCTGCCACCGTTCGTGGGGCGACAATCCCAGGTCGGCCCGCAGCACGAGTCTTTTGGGGGCATCCACAGGCAAGCCGCCCAACCTGAGCTGACCCTGAGCCCGGTCTCTTTTTTTTGAGCGGCCATTTTGGGGGCTGGGCCGAGGTCGCCTCTGGGGCGGCGCACGCAGCGCAGAGACGGCCTGCCGTCCCCCTCCCCGCCATTCTGGCCCCCTCATCCCCCGAAACGACCACCACCGCCAGAATCCCCAGTGGCCTCACCTCCAGTGCGGCACCGTCCGGCCCCTGCGGTTAGCCAGACCTTCGCACCGCCACTCCCCACCGGAGGTCCCCATGCGCCCCCTCCTCCCCTTATTCCTGTCCCCCTTGCTGGCGGCCTGCGCCGCGGAGCTGCCCATCGCCGGCGACTGGACCTGCCCCACGGGCAGCGACGACTGGGTCCATGAGCTGAGCATCAGCGAGGATCTGGGCGGCAGCGCCCTGCTGCACTACTCGATCGCGGGCGTGACCTACCACTCCGAATACGGAGTGGAGGGCGAAGACCGCGACCAGGGCCTGTACTGGCTGGACTTCAGCTGCCGGGAGGACTGCCCCGAGGTGGGCACCGACTTCCGCCTGACCTGCGAGTACGACGAGGACATGGACCAGATCTGGTGCACGGCCGACGGCTGGGAGGATTTCTACTGGGTGCGGGCGCACTGAGGCGCACGCTCGTCCGACGGCGAGGCGAAGATACCCACCGCCAGGGCCACGCATCCCAGGGGATAGACGCCCCACAGGTAGTTGAGGTGGCTCATATTGTTGAAGGCCGAGAAGACGGCGTAGGCGGCGAAGCCCAGGCCCGCCAGGGCGGCCAGGCTGCGGACAGCGCGCGCCCGCCAGACGATCCAGCCTACCAGGGCCAGGCCGCAGATGCGAAAGGGGGTCTGCAACAGAGGAGGCAGGAAGTACCACAGGCTGCTGTCATCCCCGGCCGCGTGGTGCGTCAGGTAGAAGAGCGCCGTGGCCGAGACGAAGTGGGACGGCTGCCAGAGGGCCCAGGGCAGCACGAGCAGCCCGGCCAGCAGCAGCCAACCCGCCAGCAGCTGCAGCCGCTGTCGCCGCGAAGAGAGCCAGAGCAGCGCCGCCAGCAGCAGCAGGGGCCCTGGCAGCAGCTTGCAGGCCTGGGCCACGCCCAGCAAAGCGCCGGCCAGGAAGGAACGGCGCCAGGCCAGGGCCACGAAGGCCCACAGCGCCCAGGTGGCCAGCGCCACGTCGGTCACGGCCAGCTCGAAGAGCTCGGGCCCCAGGCAGCTCGGCCCCACGCAGAGCAGCCCGGCCAGGGGGGCGGCCAGCCAGCGCGCCGCGCCCGCTCCAGCCAGCCGAGCCGCCAACAGCAGCACCCCCAGCAGCTGCAAGTTCAGGAAGAAAGCGTTGCCCAGACGCACGCAGCGGATGCCGTCCTCCAGCTCCCTGAAGGGAAGGTAGGAGAGCGCCATGGCGGGCCAGTAGGGGTAGCCGTAGGCGTAGGGCAGGCCGAACATGGTGACCGCGCCGTTCTTCGCCACCTCCACGTGAGGGCCGGGCTGCATGCGATACCAGCGCTGGGCGCGTACGCTGTAGGGGTTGAAGCCCTGCCGCATGGCGTCGCCCGCCACGTAGGTGTTGATGGCCACGTCCACGGCCCAGGTCTGGTAGCGGGGATGCTCCCAGGCCGCCTGGAACTGGCTCGCCCTTCCCGCCACGGCCACCAGCAGCGCCAGGGCGAGCAGCGCGGCGACCAGCCACGGCGGACGCGCCGGCGGACGGACCATTCCCCAACGGCGCAGAAAGGCGGGTGCGCAGGCAGCCAGGCCGGCCAGCCCAACCAGGCAGACGAAGATCAGGGGGCCGTCGCCGAAGCTGAAGCGCCCCAGCAGCCAGACCAACAGCAGCCAGAGCCCCGCCAGCGCGAGAGGTGGCAAGAGCGCGGACCAGCGAATCGCGGCCATCCCTGCGCCGCGCTTTCCGCCGTGATCCTGCATCGCCTCTCCTGGCATTGAAGTAGCCTCTCCCGGGCAAGATGTCCTGGCGGACGAGGATGCGCCGCTGTCTTCACCCGCTGGCCACGGTCGTCCTTCGGGTCAGCCGGCCCGAAGGATGACCGTGGCCCTTGGTTCCAGGTGCCGCACACGGTACAATCCCAGGCATCCCCGCGCCCGAAATAGGCTTCGAAAGAACCGGAGATCCCAATGAACGCTCGACTCCTCGTCTTCGCTCTCCTCTCTCTGTCGCTGGCCTGCGACTCCGGCAAGGACTCGGCCGTCGAACCCGACCAGGACGGCGACGGTCACGACGCCATCTCCGAGGGCGGCGACGACTGCGACGACGCCGACGCCGCGGTCAATCCCAGCGCCACCGAGACCTGGTACGACGGCATCGACCAGGACTGCTCCGGCGGCAGCGACTACGACCAGGACGGCGATAGCTACGACGCCGAGGGGTACGAGGACGGCAATGACTGCGACGACGAAGACGCCGCCATCAACCCCGCCGCCGAAGAGGTCTTCTACGACGGCATCGACCAGGACTGCGACGGCCTGGACGACGAGGACGACCTGGACCTGGACGGCTTCGGCATCGCCGACGACTGCAACGACGAGGACGACACGATCTGGCCCGGGGCGGCCGAGACCTGGTACGACGGTGTGGACTCGGACTGCGACGGCTGGTCCGACTACGACCAGGATCTGGACGGCTTTGACAGCGACGAGTACGGCGGCGACGACTGCGACGACCTGGACGCCGAGTCCTACCCGGGTGGCGTGGAGATCTACTACGACGACATCGACCAGGACTGCGCCGGCTTGGACGACGAGTACGACCGCGACGGCGATGGCTACGACTGCTCCCCGGGCACGGGCGAGTGCCCCTCCACGGCCACCGGCGACGACTGCAACGATGACGACGTGGAGGTCTTCCCGAGCGCGGACGAGCAGCTGGACGGCGAAGACAACGACTGTGACGGCGAGGGCGACCATTGGTCCGTGGAGTCGGACTACGGCTCGGGCACCTGGTACGGCGACAACGCCGGCGACGGCGTGGGCACGGCCCTGGCCGCAGGCGGCGACTGGGACGGCGACGGCACGCCGGACCTGGCCGTGGTCGCCATTGCCCACGCCGACGGCTTCCCGGGCGATGGCGCGGTCCACGTCTTCTCGGGCACCACCATCGACGCCGGACCCGCCTCGGTAGATGAGGCCGAGGGCGTGGTTTTCGCCCCTAACGGCGCGGGCATGGTGGCCGCCGCGCTCTTCATCGACGACCTGGACGGCGACGCGCAAGACGAGCTGGCCGTCTCGGCCTCGATGGCCGAGTTCCCTCCCTTTGAGGTGGGTGGCATGGTGGCGATCTACTCGGGCGGCGAGCTGGCCAAGCACTTCGGGGCGAGCGGCCAGGCCGTAGGAGACGAGGCCGACACCTGGATCTGGGGCAGCGGCACGGGTGACGACCTGGGGCAGGTCCTGGTGCAGGCGGACGACGTGGACGGCGATGGCCTGGCCGAGCTCCTGGTCGGCAGCCCGGGCTATTCGCAGGCCAATGGCGGCGCCTTCCTGATCCTATCGGCGGACTTGGCGGTCGGCGGCGACCTCTGGGCCGATCAGACCGGTGTCGGCTTTGTCAGCTCCAGCGCGACCGCAGCCGGCGGCAGCGTGGCCTCCCTGGGCGACCTGGACGGGGACGGCTACGGCGATTTCGCCGTCGGCGGGCTGGCGGCTTCCGACGGGGCCGGCGCGGTCTGGTATCTCCAGGGCGCTGCCGAGCTGGCCGGGGGAGAGCTGGACGAGCTGGCCCAGGCCAGCCTGACGGGCGCCACGGCCGGCGACGGCCTGGGATCCGCACTGGCGGGCGGGGGAGACCAGGACGGCGATGGCCTGCCCGAGCTGCTGGTCGGCGCGCCTTTCCAGGATACGCGCACCGGCGTGGCCCACGTCGTGGACGGCGCAGCCCTGCAGACCGGCGGCGCCTGGGCCGTGGAAGACGCCGATCTGGTGCGCTACAACGGCTCGACCGTGGACGGCTATGCGGGCGCCGCCCTCGCGGGCGATCTGGACGTGGACGGCGACGGAGCCGCCGACATGCTGGTGGGCGGCATGGGCGACAGCGCCGCCGCCACCGGAGGCGGCACGGTCTACCTGGTGTTGGCTGGCCGTACCGGAGCCCGCGCCCTGGCCGACGCCGACGCCAGCCTGCAGGGCGTGGGCACCAGCGATATGGCCGGCGCCTCTCTGGCGAGCGCCGACTTCAACGGCGACGGCCTGGACGACCTGGTCTTCGGCGTACCCGGCGAAGACTTCTCCTCCAGCGACGAAGGCGCCGTCTACGTCGTATTCTCGGCCTACTGACAGGACAGGAAGGCACGCGGTCCGCCACCGGTAAGCACGCCAGGCGTGGACTACGCCCGGTGTCGCTATTACGATCCCTTTTCCATCCCGAACTCAAGGGCTAGCCATGGCCGAAACCCCCTCATCCGCCCGCCTGGGTGAACTCCTCGTCCGCGAAAAGCTCATCACGCCGATGCAGCTGCGCCGCGCCATGGAGGAGCAGCGCACCGAAGGCAGCCGTCTTGGCCACCAGCTCACCAAGATGGGCTACCTCGACGAGAACGAGCTCACCTCGTTCCTGGCCAAGCAGTACGGCGTCCCCAGCATCAACCTGACCGATTTCGAGATCGATCCCGAGGTGCTGAAGCTGATCCCCAAAGAGGTGGCCAACCGGCACCAGGTGATCCCAATCAACCGCTCCGGCTCCACCTTGATGGTGGCCATGGCGGATCCCTCCAACATCTACGCCATCGACGACCTCAAGTTCGTCACCAACTACAACATCGACGTGGTGGTGGCCTCCGAGGGCGCCATCAACGAGGCGCTCGAGAAGTACTACACAGCCTCGGTCTCCTTCGACGACGTGATGATCGACTTCGTGGACGAAGAGGAGGACCTGGAGTTCGCCGAGGAGATGGAAGAGGACATCAACGTCCTCGACCTCGAGAAGTCCGCCGGCGACGCCCCGGTGGTCAAGCTGGTGAACCTGATCCTGCTGGACGCCATCCGCAAGAACGCCTCCGACATCCACGTCGAGCCCTACGAAAAGCAGCTGCGCATCCGCTACCGCGTGGACGGCGTGCTCTACGAGGTGATGAAGCCCCCCTTCAAGCTGCGCCACGCTATCACTTCGCGTCTCAAGATCATGAGCAGCCTGGACATCGCCGAGCGCCGCCTTCCGCAAGACGGTCGTATCAAGATGAAGATGGGCCGCGGCAAGGAGATGGACTTCCGCGTCAGCGTGCTGCCCACCATGTGGGGCGAGAAGATCGTGCTGCGGCTGCTGGACAAGTCCTCGCTGCAATTGGACATGACCAAGCTGGGCTTCGAGGAACAGGCCCTGCACGACTTCAAGGAAGCCCTGCACCAGCCCTACGGCATGATCCTGATCACCGGCCCCACGGGCTCGGGCAAGACCACCACCCTCTACTCGGCGCTCTCGGAGCTCAACAAGACCACCATCAACCTGTCCACGGCCGAGGACCCCATCGAGTACAACCTCTTCGGCATCAACCAGGTGCAGATGCAGGACTCCATCGGGCTCAACTTCGCCGCCGCCCTGCGCTCCTTCCTGCGCCAGGATCCGGACGTCATCATGGTGGGCGAGATTCGCGACTTCGAGACCGCCGAGATCAGCGTCAAGGCCGCACTGACCGGCCACATGGTGCTGTCCACCCTGCACACCAACGACGCCCCCTCCTCCATCAGCCGCCTGCTGAACATGGGCATCGAGCCCTTCCTGGTGGCCAGCTCGGTCAACCTGATTGGCGCCCAGCGCCTGGTGCGCCGCCTCTGCCCCGACTGCCGCGAGCCCGTGGACGTGCCCATCGAGACCCTGGTGGAGATCGGCGTGCCGCCCGAAGAGACCGAGGGCTTCGAGGTGCAGCGCGGCGCCGGCTGCCGCACCTGCAACAACACCGGCTACAAGGGCCGCATCGCGGTCTACGAGATCATGGTTATTGGCGAGGAGATCCGCGAGTTCGTGCTCAACGGCGCCTCCACCATGGAGCTCAAGCGCGAGGCCATCCGCCAGGGCATGAAGACCCTGCGCATGAGCGCGCTCACCAAGCTGCGTGAGGGCTTCACCTCGCTGGACGAGGTGGTGCGGGCCACCGCTCCGGACTAGCCAGAGGCCCCGACAAGGGAGCGCCCTCAGCCGGGCCTCTTGGCTCCATCCTGTCGATGGAGAGATGGATCAAGGGGCATATCGGTAGAGGTCTTCGCCCAGCGCCGTGGTCCGGCCGATGCGCTTGTCGGACTCATCGAATGCCACCTCCCACAAGAGCTCCCGGTCGTAGGAGTACTCCCGCAGGATTCCGGAGGAGCCCAGATTGTGCTGCACATTTCCGTTGGGGGTGAGCTCCACGTCCCCGCCGTAGACGGAGTACTGCTCCGAGTCCAGACGCCACACCTCCACGAGCGTCTCGGTCTCTTCGTCCATCGCGTACTCGTACACCACGGTCGTCGTGTTTCCGCCCTCGCTGCGCTTGGAGGACACCAGCAGGTTGCCTTTCGGGCTGACCATGGGACCGTGCTGCCAGTCGAAGGTCGAATCTGGGGGGTCGAAGGCCCAGCTCCCCGACCGCTGACCGTACAGGTGGATCGCAGCGCCCTTGTCCGGATCCACCTCGATCATCGTGTCCAGCGAGTAGGAAGATACCAGCATGGTGTTGATGTCCTCTCGCCAGAACATCCCGTTGGTCCCGCAAGATGTGGAGCCGATGGACGAGCAGTGCCACACCTCGACGGAAGCTCCGCTGTCATCGACTCGCATCAGCGCTTCGCTCCCGGAGTCCTTGGCCATCCAATAGATCGCCTCGTTGGCCTCCAGGAAAGGGTGGTGCATATCCGGGGCCTCATAGGTGTGAATCACTTCGCCATCCAGCTTCATCCGCCAGATCTGCGAGCCCTCCCCGGTGTAGTTTCTCCAGTATGTGCAGTGATCGAGCAGCAGATCCTCGCCGTTGTTCGACACCCAGATGTGCCGGGTGATGTACTCCGATGAGCTCTCACGAGCCCACAGCACGCGTCCCTTGCGGTCGATGATGAAGGCCCACCAGGAACCGCTCCACATGTCCGATCCGACGTCGTTGACGCTGCCCAGCAGGTAGGGAACCGCCGCGTCGTAGGGAACGCTCGTCTTCTCGGGGACGGTGATCGTCAGCGCGGGGAGGCTCTTGGGGAAGGTCTCCGTGTCGATGGTCATCCAGGGCGAGGCCACCGCCGCGGATTTTGTTTCGGCCCGCCAGGCCACGCGGTAGCGAACCGTCTGGTCGAAGGTCACACCCAGGATGATCTCCTGCGCGGATCCGGGCTCTGTCCACTTCTCGGGGCTGCGGCGCAGCTCATCGTCGGGATCTTCGAACTCGACCCAGGCATAGCCGGCTTGATGCTGCGTCCAGCTCACCCTCGGCACCGTACCCAAGCCCTCGATGAGCGCTGCGGAGACGTCGCTGATCTGGCGGACTCTGGGGAGCGTCGCCGGGCCGCAGGCGGTCCCGGAGTCGTCCGTGGTCCCCGAGGGGGCGCTGTCATCGGTGTCGGTCTGGGTGGCGCTGCTGGTGTCGTCCGTCGCCTGCGCGGAGTCGCGATGGACATCGTCGGACCGGCACGCGAGAAGGAGCACGAGGATGAGCATGGCTTCGCTATGGGAGAGACGTCCCGCCCCTATCCGCGTGCGCCGGTCGCGGGTACTCGGCCCGCCTCGCTGAATCCTCCGGGCGCCTTTGGCGGCCCCCAAGCGCCCTCCATTCATCACTCGGCAGCCACCAGCGTATTTGGCGCGCTCTATGCACGACTTGAGGGAGGCCTTCGAGCTGGACTTCCTCCACCGCCACGCGCCCGGCATGAATCAACCGAAGATGACAGGAAGGACAGTGCGTATCGCCGTTTCCAGGGGAATCGTCGCCCCCCTCCTGTCGCTGGTGTTCGTGGTGGGCGTGGGCCCGCAGCGTGCGGCGGAGGCACTCGGGGTTCTGGCAGCGGAAATCGTCTCGGGGGGTGACGCTGCCAGAAACTGGTCGTCCTCGCCGTTGGCGCTGGCGGGCTGGTGGTCGTCTC
>CAYVQL010000321.1:0-12663 GCA_964454135.1 uncultured Enterobacterales bacterium
AGAAGTTCATGCGCATAAGAGCGGGACTGCTGCAAGTGATCGTGCGCGGTGACAGAAAGGCATCCGCGAGTCCGACCGAGTAGTCATTGGCCTTGTCGATAAGGAGGACAGCCTGTTTCAGGCCCTTCTCATCGAGAGCGAACCGAGCGAGGGCTTCCCCCTGGAATGGATCGATGAAGCAGACGCGGGACATGTAGTCGCCCGCCTTCGTGACCTGGGCGTTCGTCGCCGTCGGTGTCATAGCTGGAACGCCCAACTGCTGGATGAGCTTGCCCGCTCGAAGGGAACTCGGGCTGGTTGAGGGCCCCACGATTGCGTCTACCCGGTCGACCTGGGCCACCTGCTCGATAAGCTTGGCCGCCTCGGTCGGCTCGGTCTTGGTATCGTACTTCATTATCGCGATGCGGATGTCGCCGATGGCGTTGATGTCGTCGACGGCCATCTCAAGCCCTTTCAAGCTCTCGCCGCCCATTGTTCCCGCTGGTCCGGTGAGGGCTAGTACGACTCCAAGGTTCAGCGCCTTGGAGGCCTCGTCGGGCTCCGACACTGTCTTCGACACGGGCGCTACGCTCTCTCCCGAGCAGGAGGCCATGAAAGCTCCAGTAATGAACGCGAGCAGACCACTTGTTATCCGGCTGAACATGACGCACTCCTGGTATGGCCTTTGGTGTAGCAAGATGCGATCCATGGGACCGGCGGATGCCCAGCTGAGCTACGCTCGGGCTTGTCAGGCTGAGTCAGGTGGGCGCTCTCAACCTCCAGATCCACGAATCCCTGATCAGAATCGTGATCCCTTGGCCATGGAGCCTCACGGCATCCGCTCTTGCTCCGGGTAGCGATACTGACGCGTGGGCAGCCTCCACGTAGTCCAGATTCCAGATCCGGGATCCGGGATCCCGGATCGGGGGGGGGCTGGATTCGGGGCGCCTTCCGAGGTCAATGTACGGTCCTATCCCGAGTCAGTGCCCAACCTGTTTGAGAGACCTGGGATCGATGCCTTGCTTGGTCATCTCGTACAAGGGGCTCAACTCGCGCAGCCGTCGAACGGCCCGTACCACTCGTGCCATGGCGTAGTCAATCTCCTCTTCCGTGTTGAAGCGCCCAACGCCGAAGCGAACCGATGATCGGGCAAGCTCGGTGTCGTCGCCAAGCGCCATGAGCACGTGGCTCGGCTCTATGCTGGTCGAGGTGCAGGCTGAGCCTGCGGAGCAGGCGATCTCGGGAAGATCCATCATCAGAGTCTCACCATCGACGTACGCGAAGTGTACATTCAGGTTGTTGGGGAGGCGGTGCGCCCACGATCCGTTGACGTGGACATCATCCAGTCGGGATCGGATACCGTCCCAAAGGCGGTCTCGCAGCGTACGCACGCGTTCGACATCCCCTTCTGCAAGGTCCCTCCCGGCCAACTCGGCTGCCTTGCCAAAACCGACGACCTGGTGCACCGGAATTGTGCCTGACCGCATGCCGCGTTCGTGGCCTCCACCGTCGATGAGCGGCTGGATGTGTACGGTCGGCCGGCCTTGCCGAACGTAGAGGGCGCCGATACCCTTCGGGCCGTACATCTTGTGGGCGGAGATGCTTGCCAGGTCGATGTTCATCGCCTTGACGTCGAGCGGAAGGCGCCCCAGACCTTGCACGGCGTCGGTGTGAAAAACAACGCCCTTTTCGTGGCAGATCGCCCCGATCTCTTCTATGTCCTGCACCACTCCGATTTCGTTGTTCGCCCATATTATGGATACCAAGGTCGTGTCTGTCCGGATCGCCTTGTGGATGGCTTCGGGATCAACGCGACCCTCGCGGTCTACGCCCACCCTGGTCACCTCCCATCCATCATTCTCAAGTGCGGCACAGCAGCCGAGGACGGCCATGTGCTCGATCGTGGTTGTGACGATATGGCGCCCCCTGCGGGCGTGATGCCAGGCAGCCCCCTTCACGGCCATGTTGTCCGCTTCGGTGGCCCCTGACGTGAACACGATCTCCTCGGGAGAGGCGCCGATCAGATCCGCGACCTGCTCCCGCGCGATTTCGGTCGCATCCATCGCCTCCCTGCCGAACACGTGGTCCGTGCTTGCGGCGTTGCCGAACCGCTCTGTAAGATATGGAACCATGACCTCTGCGACACGAGGGTCACATGGCGTGGTGGCGTGGTTGTCCAGGTAGATAGGCGTTTTCACGAATTCTGGTGTTCTCACGTTCGAGTCCAGTTTGTTCTGTTTTCGGTTCTACGGCGCTCGTGCTCATACTGGACTCATGGGCAAGTACTGTGCCAGAGAATGAGGTGCACGCTTTGTCTGACGCAAGAGGGGCCCCGTTGTCCAGGTGCCTTCCAGTAGGCAGCACGAACCGCTTGACCGGTCTGGTGGGAGGCTTGGTCGGAGGTCGAAGGCTGGGCCGATTGAGGCATCCGAGCGCAAATATTCCTTTGTGGTTGTGGGTCTCGATGGGGATGGGCTTGTGGGTCTCTCCGGGGATAAAGACAACGGCGGCGCGTCGGCCTGCGAGGCATAGCTCCTCGGAGGTCCGTGCCTCGATGAACGGCGAACAAGGGAGGACGAGGAGGCGCCGAGGCCTTTCGAATTCGTCAACGCACCCATCGAGCTGGCCATGGATGCGGGTTGCTCCCACCACCACTCAACACCCCCTGGGATCCAGCACCCTCTGCCCGCCCAGGTACGCCCTCAGCACCTCAGGCACCTCGACCAGCCCATCCGCGCGTTGGAAGTTCTCGAGCACGGCCACCAGGGTCCGACCCACGGCCAGACCGGAGCCATTCAGCGTGTGCACGAAGGCGGGTCGGCCGCCGGGCACAGCCACGCGCAGGTTCATGCGGCGCGCCTGGAAGTCCTCGCAGTTGCTGCAGGAGCTGATCTCCCGGTAGCACTGCTGGCTGGGCAGCCACACCTCAACGTCGTAGGTCTTGGCGGCCGAAAAACCGAGGTCACCGGTGCAGAGCGCCATCCGTCGATGCGGCAGACCCAGGCCCCGGAGGATCGACTCGGCGTCGTCCGTCAGCTCCTCCAGCGCCTCGTAGCTGGCCTGGGGCTGGGTGAGGCGGACCAGCTCCACCTTCTCGAACTGGTGCACCCGGACGATGCCGCGCACATCGCGTCCATAGGATCCGGCCTCGCGCCGGAAGCAGGGCGTGTAGGCCGTCAGCTTCAGGGGGAGCGAGTCTGCGGGCAGCACCTCGCCTGCGTGGAGGTTGGTGAGGGGCACCTCGGCGGTGGGCACCAGACCCAGTTCCTCCCCGATCCAGTAGAGGTCGTCGTGGAACTTGGGCAGCTGGCCCGTACCGAAGAAGGCGGGGGGACGGACGACGAAGGGGACCGCCAGCTCCCGGTAGCCTTTGGTCCGGTGGGTATCCAGCATGAAGTTGATCAGCGCACGGTTCAGGCGCGCCACGTCGCCGCATAGCACAGGGAAGCCGTGTCCGGAGAGCCGGGCGCCGCGCTCCAGGTCCAGGCCTCCTCCTCCGGCAAGGGACACGTGATCCCGGGGCCCGAATCCGAACAGCGTAGGCGCGCCCCAGCGGCGGACCAGGACATTGTCTTCGGAGCTGCGACCTCGAGGGACGGTCTGGTGGGGCTCGTTGGGGATCGTGGCGACCAGGTCGTGGAGGGTGCTCTCGAGAGCCGCGCGTTCGTTCTTGGTGCGTAGCGCGCGCGCGCGTAGCGCTCGCATGGCCTCGATCTCTTCTGCAGGTGGGCGCCCCCTGCTGCGGGCGCGGCTCTTGCGGTCTCGGTTGAGCGCCTGCTCGGCGCGGATGAGCTCGCGCCGCTTCTGCAGCAGCTCGTCCGCGCCGTCCAGGCTCAGCGGGCTGTTGCGTGCGGCGAGCGCCGTGCGGATCCTCTCAGGCTGGTGCTCTAGGGTCTGGATGTTCCACATGTCATTCTCTCCCGGTATCCGTGGTTCGGCCGCAGCCGCGGCAGAGCTGGCAGGCCAGGGACTGGGCCTGCTGGGTCCAGTGGCCGTCCTCCCGCTCACGCAGGCTGGGGTCGAGGAGCGCGCCGACGCTGAAGACGGCGCGAAGGGCGTAGTCGGCGTCGTAGGGTGGGTTCTCTCCAGCTCGTGACAGGCACAGGGCGGCCTCGGCCGAGACGATGGCATCGACGGCGGCGAACCCGTTGCGGGGCACGCAGGGCCACTCCACGAGGCCCTGGGAGGGGGAACACTCGCTGCCGATCCAGCTCGCCATGGCCAGGGAGGCGGCGGCATCGATCTCGCGCCAGGATCCCCCGAGCAGCCACGCCACGGCTGCGGCGGCCATGCCGCTGGCGACACCGATCTCTGCGCCGCAGCCGGCCTGCGCACCGCTCACGGGGCCGGTATGGAACGCCACGTAGCCCAGCAGGCTCGCGACGAGGAGCGCCTGCACCAGGCGTTCCGGCGGAGCATCCAGCGCCTCCGCCGCCGTGAGCAGGGCCGAGGGCAGCGTGCCAGCCGCCCCTCCGGTGGGTGCGGCGGCCACCAGACCCATTCCGGCGTTGTACTCCTGCACGGCGATGCCGCGCATGAAGGCGGCCCAGACCACGGGACCGCAGATGGGATCGCGGTGGCTGGCCAGCAGGCGTGCCCAGCGCCCGCTAAGGAGCTGCAGGTCGTGTTGGGACTCAGAGCCCTTCTTGATGGAGGGCAGCATGATGTCGGCCAGCTTGTGCCAGCCTCGCTTCCAGATGACGTCGGGCGTCTCTCCGTGCTGGGCGGCTTCGAGCAGCAGCGCCAGGTCGGGGGGGGCGAGCTGGTAGTCCTCCCCGAGCTCGGTCAGGCCGTGCCAGGAGGTGGGCCAGAGGTCCGTCGCGGCATGGATGGCGTCCGTAGTGCCGGCGTTCTCGAGGGATGGGCGTGTAGGACAGTGGGAGAGCATCACGACACCCCCTAGGCGGCCTTGGAGATGGGCTCGATGTGGACGAGCCTGCGGACGAAGTTGCCCCCACCGATGGAGTCGGCCGCGAGGGTCATGGCTTCGCTCGCGGACCAGGCGGTGATCACAAGGGCGTTGTCGTGGCGGCTGTCGTCCATCATGGGCAGCCACTCGATGGCCAGGCCCCGCTCGCGAGCGATAGCCAGGGCCTGCGGCGTGCGCGGGTCGGTGGGCGCCAAGCCCAGCAAGCCAGCGGCGACGGCGATGTTGGTGCGATGTCCGATGAAGGTGGTGGCGAAGGAGTTGAACAGCTCGACGCGGGCCTCGAGGATGTCAGCATCCAGCAGGCGCCGGACGATGGCTGCCACGATCTGGGGACCCATCGTGTGGGAGCTGGACGGTCCGTGGCCATCAGGACCCACGACGTCGCCCAGCAGGGAGTAGATCTGCCTTGACGGCGCGCTCGGAGAAGAAGGGAGGGGGGAGGTTTCCACGGTCACTCCTTGGGTTGTTGGGTTGAGCCTCGCGGGCTCGGCCCCTCTTACGGAGTGGCCTCGCCGCAACCCCCATCCGGGGAGGGCTCATCTTTTTTGGGAAACTCCGGCGGTCAGGAAGTTGGCATCGCGAGCCCACTCCTGGTCTCACGGGCCTTCATGCCCATTCTTTGCTCACCCGAACCATGGAGAGTCTCGTGAAAGAGATCATCCTGCGACACCGCGCAGCGCGAATGCTGTTGGGCCGTCGCCGTAATGGACAGTCTGTGGTGGAGACCCTGATCACGGTCGCCGTGATCGCTGTCGGGGCCTTCGCCATTCTCGGGCTGCTCTTCGGCGAGACCGGCACCATGAAACAGCTCTTCGAGCAGCTTGTGGACACGGTGTTGGACATCACGGTCGACATCTTCTAGCAGACGCGGTCGCCGACAATCGCGTTCTCCAAAGGGCGGCCGTCTCGCTGTCGCGGGACGGCTGCCCACTCCGGTGGGGAGGTGCTCTTGTTCGTGAGTTGCCATCGTTGCATGGATCGTCGAGCCAGCACAACGGCCGAGATCCTGGTGTGCATCGGGCTGGCGGGAGTGTTGTTCTTCGTGGTCGGGCAGGATCTGCTGCAGGGTTGGCGCGTCTTCGCGACCTACGCTGCCGGCGTGCTGAGCCAGGGGCTGCCATGATGCGTCTGCGGCGAGGGGGCAGCGTCACAGCGGAGACGCTGATCCTGATCCCCATCACAGCGGTGAGCATCATCGCCTGCCTGGCGGTGGTGCAGTACGGTCTTCATTGGCTGGCTGCCCGCGCGGCCGCGCAGGCGGGCGCTCGCTCCGCTGCCGTCTGGCTGGGGGAGGATTCGCCCAACCACGAGATCGAGGATCGGTCCCAGCGCGCTGCGGCCGGTCAACTGGCTCTCCTCCTGTCGGCGGCCAGCGTCGCCGAAGAACCCGCGCGCGTCCCCGAGGGCAGTCGCTTGCGAGAGACATGGATCCATAGGAGAGAAACGGTGCGCTTCGAATACCGACTCGAAGGAGTGCGGTCAGGTCATCCCACGGGGGCCTTTCCAACCCGGGATGACCAGTTCGTATTGGCGGAGGTCACGCTCACCTCCATCGAAGACCTGCTCCCGTCGATCATCGGCTTGCGAGAGAACACCAGCGCCGAGGGTCTGGCGGTCATCCCCGTGGGGAGCTTGCGATGAAGGCCGCCCATCGCGGACACGGGACGGTGGCGCTCCTGGTGCTGTTGGTCCCCATCACCTTGAGCATGCTGATGCTGGTATGGGTGGTGCTCCGACTGAGCGAGGATCGACGCTCGCAGCAGGCCGCAGACGCCGCGGTCATGGCCGGCGCCCAGGTCGTGGCCACCAGGGCCAATGGGATAGCCGCTCTCAACGAAGCGGCCGCGGAGAGCATGGCCTACGCGGCATTGGCCCAGGCCGTCTGCCCCGCCTGGCGATTCGGCAACGAACTCGAGGAACAGCCCCCGGATCTCTCCCGCGCGCTCGCTGCCGCGGGCCAGGTCTGCGGAGAGGAGGAGAGCGGTCCTGCCATCTCCGACCGATATCTCGCTGCCGCCTGCCGGGTGCTGTCGCAGGCGATGGAGCTGTACGAGGATCTGGACTCGGATGCGGCCGAGTCGGCTCGCATGGCTGCAGAGGCCTTGGGCGCCGAGCAGGTCGGGCTGGCACCGGAGGAGTCCCTCCTACGGGCCGAGATCAAGGGGGCGGATGCGCTCTGCGAACGCGCTGGCGACCACCTGTCGAGCCTGCTGTCCGCCACGGATCTGGCCGCGGCCTCGAGCTCGACGGAGGGGCGGCAGGTGTACGCCGTCCTTCGCAGTTCGGCCTGGTCGGCCCTGAGCTCGGCCTGCGCCGGGGGAGGCTGCTTGGGCAGGGAGGGCGTGGCGGACTTCTCTGAGTGCGAAGAGACCCGTATCCTGGCCTGGGTCGAGACCCCAATTGTCTTGCCGGGATTCGTCGGGCTGGATGCGCCCTCAGGATCGCTGGCTGGGGTGTCGGTGGCTGGCGGCATCGCGCAGAACAAGCGCGGGGCGGGCATCTTCTCCAGGGCCTGGTACGCGCGGATCAGCCCGGTCCAGCGCTCGAACGCGGCCGTCCCCGCTGGTTCGCGGGGGAGTTGTCCCGAGCTGCACTGGGAGTTGCTCGAGCACTGAATGGCCCTAGGCTGCCCCGAAGTGAAAAGAGGAGGATTCAGGATGACAACAGCCCCCGCCCCCCAGCCGCTGATCGCCGTCTGCGGCGCCCGCGCCGGTCTGGGGAAGACCGTCTTCGCAGTCAATACGGCCATCCTGCTGCCGCCCATCTTGGGTCAGCCTGCGCTCCTGGCCGACGCGGACGGGGATTCCGAGGGGGACCTCGCCATGGTGGCTGGGACCAGGAAAGGTGCAGCGATCTACGACATCGTGGACAGGTTGGACCGGCACCCGGAGCTGGCGGACACGGATTTGCGGAGAATGATCGGCACGCGCCGGGACGCGGACATCGGCGTCGTTCCTTTCCTGCCCAGCTCCTCCGACCCGCAGCGCCTGGTGCCGGCAGACCTCTTCTTCCCGCTGGAGCGCCTGAGAAGCCTCTGCGGCTGCCTGGTGGCGGACTGCGGGGATGCTTCCACGGAGATCGGGCAGTTCCTGCTGGATCGAGCGACAGCCATTCTGCTCGTCGCCACGCCCGATCCCATGGTGCTGGCCCATACGCGCCGGTTCATCGATCGCCTTGCCAGGATGAACTTTGCCCTCTCCATGGTCCATGTGGTGCTCTCGCAGTGCGAGAGACGTGGTGACCGGAGCGCTGCCGAGCGAGCCTCGACGCTGCTTGGCCGGCCCATCTTGACGACCCTGCGGAGAGACGGAGAGACGGTGCGACGCTCCATCGAGCTCGGACGGCCCCTCGCGATGCTGCGAGGAGCCCTCGCACGAGAACACCGGGCGTTCCTCACCCAGTTCGTCGAGAAATCCTTGCACCTCGGCGAGCCGCGGTCCCTTGGGGGAGGAGTGGATCAGGGGCTGGACGATCTCTCGCCGGCGGAGCTGCGCAGACGAACCAAGCAGCGGATCCACGAGGGCCTGCATCGCCTGCTTGACCTCCGGCGCCTCAAGGAAGAGAGCGAGGGGCGTTCCGACGCGTTCGAGGTCTTGCGCGAGCATACGGAGGCGGCAGTACGCAAGCTACTGGACGAGATCCAGCCGGATCTCACGAACCGCAACGAGCGGGCGCGCGTCGTGGAGGAGGTGGTGGAGGAGATCCTCGGCATGGGACCCTTGACCGCGTTTCTCAAGGACCCATCCATCAGCGAGATCATGGTCAACGGGTACGATTGCATCTACGTGGAACGGGAGGGCAGAATCGTGGCGACCGAGGCCGCGTTCACCGACCAGGCGCGCCTGCGGGCGGTGATGGAGCACATCGTGGAGGGCGTGGGAAGGCGGATCGACGCGGGTTCGCCCACAGCCGACGCTCGGTTGCCGGACGGTTCCCGAGTCAACGCCGTGCTGCCTCCCGTCGGGCTGGACGGCCCCTCCCTCACGATACGCAAGTTCTCCAGTGACTTGCTGAGCCTGCAGCAGCTGATGGGTTTCGGCACCCTCTCGGAGGGGATGGCCGATCTGCTGCGTCGCGCCGTGGCCGCGCGCTACACCGTGCTGGTCTCGGGAGGCACCGGCAGCGGAAAGACGACGCTGCTGAATGTCCTCTCCGCGCATGTGCACGAAGCGGAGCGCATCGTCACGATCGAGGACTCCGCAGAGCTCCGGCTCACGCAGCCGCACGTTGTGCGCCTGGAGGCCCAACCTGCCAACGTGGAAGGGGAGGGAGGAGTCAGCATTCGAGACCTTGTGCGCAATGCGCTTAGGATGCGGCCCGATCGCATCATCGTCGGAGAGTGCCGTGGTGAAGAGGCCCTCGACATGCTCCAGGCCATGAACACGGGCCATGACGGCTCGTTGACCACCATCCACGCAAACGACCCCCAGGCGGCCTTGGCCCGCTTGGAGACGCTGGTGCTTTTCTCAGGGCTGGAACTCCCTTCGCGAGCTGTCCGGGAGCAGATAGCGAGCGCCCTTCAGCTCGTGGTGCAGGTGCAGCGCTTCACGGGCAGCGGAATGCGGCGCATCACCGACATCTGCCTCTTGCGGGGCCTGGATTCCCAGGAATTCGTGCTTGAGCCTCTCTACAAGCTGCGCCGCGATCGCGACGGCGGAGGCCAGATCCGGGAGCGGTTCGAGGCGATGCCGGCCTTGGAGGGCTTCATGCGTACCTTGACCCAGTCACATTGGGGGCAGGTCGCATGAGCGTCGTCTATCAAGCCGTGAAGGTGTCGCGAGGCCTCCCTGGCCCCTACCTGGCGCTGCTGAAGCTGCTCGCTCTGCCCGTGCCGGTCTGTGCCCGCAGCGCCTCCGAGAGCTGGCGGCCAACGCTCATGGTGGAGGATCGCTGCGTGAGACCCCACTTCAGCAGGGGCGTGCCTCCATCGTTGGAGGCCGTGCTGGTCGGGGATTGCGAGCGGCGGGAATTCGAGCCTTGCGGCTCCTCGCGTCACCTCCACCTGTTGCTGCTGTGGCGGGCGATCTGGTCTGCCCCGCGCGATGCCCTGGCCGCACCGGGGCCTCTCGTATGGAGCTGGCGAGGCGTTGGTTCCCACGGGGCGAGGAGAGATGCCCGCTGTCGCTCGGTGGTGCGCAAAGGCGGACGAAGGGGGCAGACCTCCAGCGAAGTGATGATCGCCTTTCTGGGCTTCGTCGCGTTGATCTTCATGGGGGTGAACCTCCTCTCCCTCACCCGCGGACGGCTGGATGCGGAGCTGGGCCGTGAGCTGGCGGTCGGAGGGATCTACAACGGCCTGGACACCCAGGTGTCGGATCGCGTGTTCGTCGCCAGCGGCCTGGATGCATCCCTCAGCAACCGCGGCGGCTGCGAAGCGTGGAGGTCGGAGCTTGGTATTCCTCCGCTGGACCGCGCCATCCTCGAGCTGGAGGTCGCCGTCCACGCCGGAGCGCCGCAGGTGCCGATATGGAGCGGGGGCCTCGGTCACCTGGATTTCGAGGAGAGCATGTGCCAGGCCGGCGGCTTTCTTCACGAGGATGAAATCGAGATTCGCTTGCTGGAGAGCTGGTCGGAGATCCTGGAAGATGCGGACAAGGACCTCCAGGCGCTGTTCTGATCTATTTTGGGGAGCCAGGGGGAAAAAGGCGACGGTCGCACGTTGGGGTCGTGAAGAGGAGGTGACATGTCATCCATGATGTTCTCGAGATTGCTAAACCCCGGCCCGCGCAGCCAGCTGAAGATCGGTGCGATCTCGGGTCTGTTGGCGATGGGTCTGTACTGGGCCAAGGAGCCGGAGATGGCCGTGGAGACGAGCGAGGTCATCTCCTTTTCCAAGGCCGTTCCGCTCGGACGGACTATCCGCGAGTCCGATCTGGACGGCGCGGAGGTGCCGGCCTCGGTGGCAGATGACTACGTGCTGGACAACGAGGCGAATCGGGAGCTCATCTGCGGCCGGGTGGCGCGGATCGCCCTGGAGGAGGGAACGCGCCTGGTGCCCAGCATGTTGCCGGGGGGTGTTTCGGGGGATGTGTCACGGGATCTGCCCGCCGGCCATCGTGGCGTACCGCTCTCCGTGGAGGATGTGCCCGCCAATACGGATCGTGGGATGCGCGTGGACGTCTTCGATGGGAGGCGCCGGGTCGCGAGGGGAGTCATGGTGCTGAGCCTTGAGCCTTTCACCGTCGCCGTGCCTGTCGGCGAGATGGAGCCCTTCCTGGACCTGGGCGAGGTCAACGTGGCGCTGAGGCCGGATACGGATGCTGGGGAAGTTCCGGAACCCAAGAGACCGGCGCCTCCTGCTCCCAAGGCCCCCGCCAAGCGGGAGAAGCCGCAACCGGTCGCAGTGCAGCCTTCGCGAACCATCTTGAACCAGCGGTGATCCATGCTCGCCCCCCTTCTCACTGCGCTCCTGTTCATCCGAACCTCGGATGCCGTCGAGACATACCGACTGCTGCGGGGCGACCGCAAGGTGGTCGCCCTGCCGGCCGCCGGGGCTCACGTGGAGACGGACTGTCGCCGATCGGTAGCGCCAATCTATCTCGGCCAGGACGGCGACACGGTGGAGATCGAGGCCGCGGGGTCAGGCTCCTGCAAGCTGGAGATCAACGGGATCGATTTCTTGATCGAGGTCTACGAGCGCGGCGAGGCGGACCAGAGGATCTGCGACGAGGCCCGGGCGCGCTTTCGCCCCGAAGGTCTTGAGGTTCGCTGCATGGAGGGTTTTGTCTGGATCGGGGGTTTCACGTCGGACGCCCTGGTGAGAGCCGCCGCGGAGGAGTTCGGTCGACTGCACGATGGCGTCCTGGTGGAACTGACGCCGCCTCCCAAAGAGCAAGTGGAGGTCAACGTGGTCTTCCTCGAGATGCGGAAGGAGAAGAGCCACGACATTGGGGTGGAGTGGCCCCAGGCCATCGGAGACCTGGTCGGATCCGGTCTCAGCACTGTCGAAGCGGGAGGCCAGATCTCCCTCGGCATCCTGAATCCGGTGACGCCGTACGTCACGCTGGAGCAGGTCGTCGCCAACTTCGAGGTGCTGGAGAGCAGGGACGGCGTCGTCGCGCTGGGAGAGCGACTCGAGCTGACCGATGGAGAGACGATCTGGAAAGAGGTCTCCGGCGTTGAGACCGCAACCGTACAAGAGATCGCTTTTGGCTTTCACGCGGTGTTGAAGCCCGAAGCAAGCGCGCTGGGCTACGCGTTGGAGCTGGATGTGTCGGTCTCCGAGGAAGCCCCTGGAAGCAGCAGCAACGAGATCAGGACCATCGAGCGGGGCGTGTCGTCGACCTTGACTCTCGCCGAAGGCGAGACCCTGGTGGTCGGCACGCAGTTCTCCAACCGCTCCTGGCGCCGGAGCACGGGTATTCCCTGGTTGCAACGAATCCCTTTCCTGGGAGCGTTGTTCGGCCGCCAGGAGCGCCACCAGGCGCCGGTAAAGGGGGCCGTGCTCATCACCCTCGCCAGGCCTGGTGAGCACCCTGAGTGGATCGAGACGCTCAAGGAGCTCGAGAGCAGCCTGGGGGTTCGATGGTAGACACGCTCCTGGTCGGCCTCCTCGCGGGCTGCGCGGTTCCTCTCTGTGTCGCGCCCGCCGAGGATACCTGGCAGTCGCATATTCATCCCTGGTATGAGGAGCATGTGGATGAGCGCTTGATGCGACTGGGCTGGCAGCGGTGGGTCGGGGGCGGCCGCCCGGCCCCGCACCCACCCCGGGTGGTCCCCGGGCAACGGCGGCTGGCGGGGGGGGGGGGGGGGGT
>CAYVQL010000322.1:0-12661 GCA_964454135.1 uncultured Enterobacterales bacterium
GCGTGGGGGGGGTGGGGGGGGTGGGGGGCTAGGGCGTCGTGGGCGGGGTCGGTGGGGTGGGCGGCGTTGGCGGCGAGGGCGGCGACGGCGGCGACGGCGGTGATGGCGGCGACGGTGGCGACACCGCGGACGACGGCTGCACCACCATCAGCGGCAACATCACCGTGACCGAGGCTGCGGCGCTGCCCGGCGACCTGGTGATGGCCATGCTGCTCAACCTGGACAACCAGGGCCCCTTGCTGACCTCCGGGGCGGTCACCATGGCCAGCACCGTCAACGGCATCGAAGGCCTCTACGAGATGACCACCTGCGAAGACATGGGCGAAGTCAACCTGGTGGGCGCCTGGGACGAGAACGGCAACGGCCTGATAGATCCCATGGACATCTACGGCGAGTACGTGGTGGCCGGCCAAGCGGCCAACCCCGTCGAAGTGGCGGGCTACGACCTGCCGGACCACGACATCGAGATCCCCGTGGGCGACGGTCAAATAGCCATCGTGCCCTACGTAGTGCTCGACGGCCTGCTCTACGCCGGCCTCGAGGGCGAGACCTTCGACGAGTACTTGAGCCAGTTCTCGGACTACACCGGCAAGTCGCTGGTCTTCGTCTCGGCCATGAAGTACTGGCCCGATGCCGACATATCGGTGGACGAGTTCGACGACGCCTACGACTTCGAGGTCTACGAGCCCGGCGACTGGCTCGGACAGACCAGCCTGGCCTACCGCCTGCTGGTGCCCACCAACGTGGTGCTCTACCATTGGGCCGTGGTCGACCTGGAGCCGGACCTGGTGGTGAACGAGGCTGGCGATCCGGTCGGTTCGGGCGGCGGCGACTCGGAAGGTCGCATGACGCCCGGCGAGAGCAGCGTCTACGGTCTGGAGATCGAGCTGGTGTCCATGGGAGAGGACGAGTAGCGCGGTTTCGTGCTGCGGCGCCTGCTGCTGGCGGGTCTGCTCGTCGCGGCGCGCGGCGAATCGCTGCGGGCCGAAGATGAGCCCAGGCCGAGCCTGCAGGCGGAGATCGGGCTGGACCTGAGGGCGGCCGAAGATGGCTGGCTGCCGGTCAGCATGCGCTATGCGCCCCTTCCTCCTGGCGAGCAGGTCTTCAAGCTCATGGGGAGCGAGCCCGAGCTGAGCTACCGGGGCTTCGCTGCGCAGGGCCTGGACGGCCGCGAGCTGGAGCTGCGGCGGAAGGAGGGGCTGCTCTACACGGATCCGGGTGGCTCAGGCGGTGTGGTCCTGAGCTACGAGGCACGGCCCGGCGGGCCGGGGCGCCACGGCCACCAGGGCTGGGCGGACGCGGAGTTCGCCGTGTTCGACGGTCGGATCTTCCTTTTGCCCCAGGCCTCCGGACAGCTGGACGACGCCCTGCTGCGCTTCCAGCTGCCCGGTGGCTGGTCCGTGGCCTCGCCCTTCGAACCCGAGCGGGACGGCTACCGGGTGCCTGGCGGCGAGGCGGCGGCGCAGATGCTCTGGAAGTCCTGCATGGCGGTGGGCCCCTTCGAGCTGCGCTCGCAGCGTCTGGGGAGCACCAGCTTCCAGGTTCACGCCTATGCGCCCTGGGAGGAGGCGCACCGCGAGCTGCTGGGCCGCAAGAGCTTCGCCCTGGCCCAGTGGTTCCAGCGCGAGTTGGGCTTCGATCCGGGCGGCCGCTTCGCGGTCGTCTGGACCCCCCAGCCCGACAAGCAGCGCGTCTACGGCGGCAGCTGGTCCAATGGCACCTGCTTCGAGCACCCGGCGGACCGGCTGCGCAACTGGGAGCTGCTGGCCCATCGCATGGGGCATGCGCTCAACCGCTACCATCCCAGCGGCATGCTGCTGCGGGACGCCCGCGATCACTGGTTCGAGGAGGGCTGGGCCTCCTACCTGGAGGTGGCGGCCACCGTGGGCGCGGGCCTGGCCGCCGACGAGCGGGCCTTCGACGAGCTCTACGGGCGCTACCTGCGTATCCGCCGCCAGCACCCGGAGCGCGTTCTGCCCCTGGCTCGCGAGCCGGAGGCCACGGGCGATGCGCGCGACTTCCTGCACTACGTCAAGGGGCCGCTGACCGTGCGGGTCCTGGCCCACTGGCTGCGGCAGCGCACGGGGCGCAGCCTGGAGGAGTTCATGGCGGCCTCCATCGAGGAGCACGGCTCCTTCCGCTCCGCTTTTCCGCTGCGCGACGACCTGGAGGCCTTTGCCGGGCAGTCCTTCCAGGACTTCTTTGCGCTGATGGCGGACGGGCCGGGCGTGGTGGTGCCGGTCTGGCGCGGCGAGCAGGCCGCTCGTTCCACCCCGCAGCCGGCCGCGGGGCGGGCGGACGGAGAGCCGGTCAGCGGGGACTACCTGCACCACCTGGCGGCTAGCGGCGACTTCGCGCGTTTTGCCGACATCGCGGACTTCGTGGCCCAAGAGACCCGGCGCCGGCGGCAGCTCCGCCTCCCCGAGGGCCTGCTCTACCCGGCGCAATGGCGGCGCGAGCTGGACCGCCTGGATCCCGAGCTGCGCTACGCCATGGCCCGCAGCGAGGAGGCCTATGAGCGCGTGCTGGGCCAGCCCCAGC
Organism: uncultured Enterobacterales bacterium; assembly: GCA_964454135.1. Taxonomy (GTDB): domain Bacteria; phylum Myxococcota_A; class UBA796; order UBA796; family JAFGLY01; genus CAYVQL01. Next base: position 2,542 of record CAYVQL010000322.1, read on the forward strand.
GGACACGGCGCTCGGCGGGCTGCGGCGGCGGACCGCGCAGCAACGGCCCCCAGCCATCCCTCCAGCTCGACGAGGAACAAGAGGACGGGCGCGCCTTTGCCGAGCTGCTGCGCCTGGAGCGGGCCTACGAGGCTGCCCGCGGCACGCGGGCCGCCTCGAGCCTGGAGCTGCGGGCAGGCGACGGGGATGATGTGGCCAGCGCCCCTGCGCGCCTGGGGCTGCGCAAGGCCGAGAAGGCCGCGGCGGTGACGCGCTGGCGCTGGATTCCGGCCGAGCCGCAGCTGGAGATCCTGCGCGACGGAGAATCGGTGGGCAGTCGCAAGATCAAGACCGAGCCAGGCTGGAGCCGCACCTGGACGCACGTGGAGCCCGCGCAACGGGGTGGCGGAGCGGGGGTGCTGGTCTTCCGCCTGCGCGATTCCCGCGGCGCGCTGCTGGAGCGGGGATTCTGGCAGCGCTGAGCGCTACTCGCCCAGATCCACCCCCAGGTACATGCGCCCGCCTCGGCGCTCCACCAACAGGAGCAGCTTGCCGCTGGCCTTGTCCAGGGCCTGCAGAACGTCCCGTTCGTCGTGCACCTCCTGCCGATCGATCTGCAGCAGCACGTCGCCGCGCTCCAGCTTGCCGTGTGCCGGTGTGTCGCGTGCCACCTCCACCACCATCATGCGCCCTTTGGCCGAGGAGGGAGCGCCCCAGACCGAGGCCCCGGGCTGCAGCTTGACCCCCAGGCGCTCCAGCGAGCTGGCAGAGCCGGACTCGCGGGGCTGGTCCTCTTCGGGCGCGATGCGGAAGCCGCCTTCAGCCAGCTGCTCCTCGCCGGGCCGCTCGCCCAAGGTGGCCTTGATCTTCTTCTTGCGCCCGTCGCGCAGCACGGTCATGGCGGCGCTGTTGCCTGGGCGCAGCCGGCCCACGGCGCGCAGCAGGTGGTCGCTGTCCTCGATCTCCTCGCTGTTGAAGGAGAGCACCAGGTCGCCGGCCTGCAGCCCGGCCTGCTCGGCGGGCGTGCCCTGGTAGACCTTGGCCACCAGGGCTCCCTTGCTCTTGTCCAGGCCCAGGGCGGCCGCCAGATCGGCGTCCATGCGCTGCATCTTGATGCCCAGCCAGCCGCGGGCCACGCGGCCGTTGGCCTTCAGGTCCACCAGCAGGTTCTTGACCATGTCGATGGGCACGGCGAAGGCGATGCCCTGGCCCATGCTGCTGATGGCCGTGTTGATGCCCACCACCTGGCCCGAGGTGTCCAGCAGCGGACCGCCCGAGTTGCCCTGGTTGATGCTGGCATCGGTCTGGATGAAATCGTCGTAGGTGGTGGCGCCGATGATGCGGCTCTTGGCGGAGACGATGCCCGCCGTGACCGTGTGGGACAGCCCCAGGGGATTGCCGATGGCCACCACCCAGTCCCCCACCCGCAGCTCGGACGACGAGCCCATCTCCAGCGAAGGCAGGGCTTCGTCGGCCTCCACCTTGATCAGGGCCACGTCCGTGCTGGGATCGGTACCCACCACCTCGGCTACCAGCTCCTCGCCGTCGGTCAGCTTGACGCGCAGCTCGTCGGCGTCCTCCACCACGTGGTTGTTGGTCAGGATGTAGCCGTCGGGCGAGATGATGAAGCCCGAGCCCATGCCTTCGCGCTCGAACTCCTCTGGCACCTCCCCCTGGGGCCCGAAGAAGAAGTCCGGGAAGCCAGGGATGCGAAACGGGCTCCTTCCCATGCTCACCGTCTGGGTGGTGAAGACGTTCACCACGGCGGGCTGGGTCATCTCCACCAGGGGCGCGAAGCTCAAGGGCGCCACCTTCAACGGGGCCATGGCGGCCGGGTTTTGCGGGCCGGCGTGCAGGGATCGGCTGGCCGCCAGGCCGCCCATGGTCAGGCCGAGGATAAGGAAAGTCAGGGGACGAACGAGCTTCATCTTGCACCTCGCGGCGGGTTGCCAAGGGAGGGTTTCGCGCGGATTGCGTCAGGCTGGCGACCCACAGGTCGCAGGATCGCACAAAACCCGAACAGGCCATCGATCTTCCCGTCCCATCTATTCTGGCGGGGGGAGGCTGCCTCCCCCCGCATCGCTGACGCTCCCCCCTCCGCGCGACCGGCTTTTCCAAGGGTTCACTTTACGGCGAGCCTGTTAGGAGTGAGAATATAGCCGGTCCGTACGGGCCTGCTAGACCTCTGCCTCGGAGCTGGGAATGATCCGCCGAACCCTCTTCGCGTTGCCCCTCGTCCTCTCGTCGGCCTGCCAGCAGACCGAGTACATGGAGGACGCCGTCGCGGACAACTGGCTGGAGATGGAGCTGGAGGCCTCCGAGTCCGTGGCTGGCGATGCGGTGGGCTACCTGGTGGAGATGGTGTTTTTGGACGGCACACGCGAGCAGGTGGACGCCGTGCTCACCAGCGAGCTCGAGAGCCCGCTGTACTACACCAACAGCAGCCTGTTTGCCCTGGTGGCCGGCGATCACGAGATCGTCGCCAATGTCACCTGGAACGAAGAAGACTATCTGACCCACCGCGAGCTGGCGGTACTGGCCGGCCCGGCGGCTGAGCTGGACCTGGCCCTGGCCGACTACTCCACGGTCGCCGGCGAGGGCGTGGACTACAGCGTGGGTCTGTGGGACCGCTACGGCAACGAGCTCGACGCCTCCGGCGTGGTCGTGGCCTGCGAAGACATCCACATGAGCATCCAGTCGCAGCAGGTGGTGGCGGGCTCGCCAGGCGTCTACGAGATCACGGCCACCCAGGGCGAGCTGCAGGACGACGAGAGCCTGGTGGTCGTCACCGGTCCGCCCATCAGCATCGAGCTCACGCTGTCCGACACCGAGATCGAGCTGTACGAGACCACCAACGCCACGGTGATCGTACGCGATGCCTACGGCAACCAGACCGACGACCCCTGGGATCTGCGCGTCGAGGCGGGCAGCGTGGGCGACCCCGCCGACGTGAGCCTGTCGTACAACAACCTCACCTTCTGGGGCGAGGGCAGCTTCACGGTGGTGGCCTCGGTGGAGCTCCCCGACAGCGGCGGCACCCTGGAAGACAGCGTCGGTCCCCTGCTGGTGGACTCCACCGGCCCCGAGCTCACCATCATCCAGCCCGCCCGGGGCGCCTTCGTGGAGGGCCTGAGCGGCACGGTGGCCGGCACGGCCATCGAGGACATCTCAGGCCTGGCCGAGCTGACGGTCAACGGCGACGTAGTGGCCGTGCAGAGCGACGACTCCTTCTCCACCACCGTCCTCTACGAATTCGGCACCAACCTGCTGGAGACCGTGGCCATCGACGGCGACAACAACGCCACCGACGACCTGCGGGCCCCCCTGGCAGGCGACTACTACGCCTACGGCTACGGCATCGCCGACGGCATCGTGGCGCGCCTGAACGAGGGCGAGGGCGGCCTGGGCGAGCTGGAGGTGCTGGCCGAGGGCATGGTCACCTCCAGCACGCTGGACGACATGATCCCCTCGCCGGTCTTCGAGGACTACTCCGAGGACTGCTACGATCCCTGCTTCGGCCTCTTCGGGGGCTGCGAGATCTGCGTCACCTGGTACGAGGTGGAGCTGTACGTCAGCAATCCCTACCTGGGCAGCACCGACTTCGTGCTCGACCCCCAGACCGGGGAGCTGGTGGCCTCCTTCGCGGTCTACGACATCTCGCTGGACTGGAGCGCCAGCGGCACCGTGGTCTACATCGGCTACTCGGGCTCCGGTGACATCACGGCCGACTCCATCGCCGTGGAGATGGGCCTGGTGCCCTACGTCTCCGGCGGCAGGATCTACGTCAGCATCAGCTACGTGGATGTGGACACCAACGGCTTCTACTTCGACTGGGACAGCTGGCTCTACGACGTGCTGTCCTGGTTCGGGGCCGACGGCTGGATCTCCGACACCATCGCCTACTACCTGGAGGCTGCCGTCGAAGACGCCCTCTACGACGAGGTGCCCGACCTCATAGAGGAGGCCCTGCAGGACCTGGAGATAGCCTTCACCTTCGATCTCGAGGACAACAGCTACGACGTCGACGCCGTCCCCTACAACATCAACGTGGACGACGTGGGCCTGGATCTCTCCCTCGAGACCTACGTCACCGCGGCCAGCTGGCTGAGCCCCAACAGCGGCTCGGGGTCGCTGTGGGGCGGCTACGCGCCCCCCACCTATGGGTCCACGCCGGGCATGCTGCTGTCCCTCTCCGGCGACTTCATCAACCAGGCCCTCTACGCCTTCTGGGGTGGCGGCATACTGGACATGGAGATGGGCGGCGAGGAGCTGGGTCTGGACCTGGCAGACCTGGAGTTCATCTTCCCGGACATGACCGAGCTGAACATCGTCACCGAGGCCCTGCTGCCTCCGGTGGTGATGCCCGGCAGCGGCGGGGACCTGTTGGAGATGCAGATCGGTGACCTGGAGCTGTCCATCTACGGCGGCCCGGTGGCGGAAGAGAACCTCGTGCTGCGCACCTACATCACCATCTTTGCCGGTATGGACATCGCGGTGGATGGTGACGCCACGCTGCTGGCCACCCTGGGCGATCCCGAGATCTACTTCGACGTGGTCCACCCCGAGGCCAATACCCTGGGCGCGTCCGACACCGAGGACCTGCTGGACGCGTTGGTGCCGCTCTTCCTGCCCGTGCTCACCGAGGCGCTGGGCGAGATCCCCATCCCCGAGATCGAGGGCTTCGGCCTGACCGGCATCGTCATCGAGGCGGCGGGCGAAGACGACGCCTACCTGAACCTGGGCGGCGACCTGGCCTTGAGCTTCTAGGGGCCTGGCTGCTCAGTAGTCCAGCTCCAGCTGCCCGCCCAGGGTCCAGACCCGGCCCCCCACCGGGATGCTGGTGTAGCCGTCGCTGCCGACCTCGACGGGATGCCCGCCCGTGGGGACGCCCGGATCCCGGCGCTGGAACTCGCCGTCCGCCAGCAGGTGCAGCTGCCCGAAGACGCTCCAACGCGTGACCTGGGCCAGGTTGAAGGGATCGCGATGCTCCACCTGCAGGCCGCCCCCCAGCACCAGGCGATCCGAGTCCAGGATGGCGGTCAGCTCGCTCTGCTCCACCAGCGGTGAGGGCTCGATGCCGCCGCCACCCCGCAGGCGCACCTGCACGTACTGCAGCGGGTTGTTCACGTCCCAGCGCGGCAGAGCCAGCTCGCCGCCCACCCTGAAGGCCCAGGTGTTCCTCCAGGTGAAGTCCATGGGGTTGCCTTCGCTGATGTCCTCGTCGTGCACGGTGAACAGCGGGCTCTCCACGTGGGCGTAGACTACCTCGGTGACGTTGATCTCCATGGCTTCCCAGTAGGTACGCTGGGCGTCGACGAAGACGGTCATGAACTCGAAGGGCTGGACCGAGGCGCCGAAGCAGAGCTGAGCCGGCAGGTAGTGGTCGTAGACCCCCAGCTGGGTCCGGACCAGCACGGGCATCAGGATGTCGTCCAGGCTGCCCACGTCCGTGATGGCGGCGTTGACCTGCAGGTCGCCGTCCACGTCCACGGGCAGGCCGCCGCTGCCGTGCCAGCTGCCGGCCAGCTGCAGCCACTGCATATGGGGTATCAGCTGGCCCACATCCCAGTGGAACGAGACCACGGGGATGAAATCCGTGATCAGGTCCAGGCTCATCTCGTGCACGTCGACCGTCACCTCGCTGACCAGCTCGTTGGGATCGTCCACGCCCTCTTCCGCCCCCTGGAAGCTGGCGTCGATGGTGGCCGAGATGTCGTAGCGCGCCTGGGGGATGATGCGCACACCGCCGCCCAGGGAGAGGCCGCGGATCTGCTCCCAGCCGAAGCCCACGGCCAGCCCGTAGCGCTGCATGCGGCTGTCGAACATGAAGTAATTGGGCAGCTCGGGCTCGAAGGTGGACAGCTTGATGATGCGGTCCTTGGGCCAGAACAGGGCCGCGCCCAGGGCGAAGCGCCGGCCCACGCGGCGGTGCAGCGCCAGGTGCAGCCCGTCGCCGGTCTCGTATGCGGGCTGCAGGTCCAAGGGCGTGTCGTCGTCGTCGATCTGGCCGTCGCGGTTGGTGTCCCAGTACAGCTCCGGGAACTCCTCGAAGTGGGAGCGCACCAGGGCGTAGCCCAGCAGCACGCCGTTTTCGCCGGGCAGGCGTACCAGGGCGGCCGGGTTGGTGAAGACGATGGAGCCGTCGCGGGGCATGGCCAAGCCGCCGCCGGCCGAGGAGATGGAGCCGGCGCCGGCGCCGAAGATGCTGACCGGGCTGGCCTGGGCGGCCAGGGGGCCGGCCAGGGCGCAGAGGAGCGCGGCCCTGACCAGCGAGCGCGGGGTGCGGCGTTTCGCTGGGTTCACGGAATCAGGCGTAGCCGGTCTCGGGGACGGGCACCAAGGCGTCCTTGCGCAGGATGTCCCAGATGTCCTTGGACGTGGCGTCGGGGTGCGCCTCGCGCAGGGCGGCGACGCGACCCGACAAATAGGCCGTGGCTACGCCGAAGCCGCGCCAGATGCGCTTCTGCGGCGCTGCGGGGTGGGGTACGGCGTAGCCGTGGGCCAGGTATTTCTCGGCCAGGCTGCCCCACTTGGCGCGCGGGAAGTTCTCGAGCGCGAAGTAGTAGTACTTGTCCAGGGGGCAGTCGGGATGGCTGGCGCAGCCGATGGCCTCGGGCAGGTCGGCCGGGTAGGCGCGCTTGCCGCGCGGGTGGGCGGAGGCCAGCACCACGGCGTCGTTGTCCACGGCCAGGGCGCAGCAGTCGCGCAGCAGCAGCGCTTTGCCCATATTGGGTGTGCCCAGAGAGAGGTTGATCACCTGTGCTCCGTGGCGGGAAGCGGTCTCCAGGCCGGCCGCCATCAGGTCGGCGCTGGTGCGCAGGCGATCGTCCATGATCTTGACGGCGACGAGCTCGGCGTCAGGGGCCATGCGGTGGACGGCCGCCGCCACATCGGTGCCGTGTCCTGCGCCATCCTTGAAATCGTCGCCCAGCAGGGCGTGACCCGTGGCCCCGAAGCGGATGTGCCATCCGCTGATCTTGGCCCCCGCCAGCCGGGGGTCGTCCACGTTCACACCGCTGTCGATCACGGCGACGGTGATGCCTTTGCCGGTGTACTCCTGACCACGATGACGCATGACAGGGTGCTCCGATGTGTGCAGATGCTGGAGAGTGCGCGCTACGCGATGAGCCATAATACCGCTGCGGCGGAGATGCCGTCAAAGCGAGCATCCACGGATAAGCTCCCGGGACCCTTGCGGCCAGCGCCGAACTCCAAGTAGGATGCCCCCGACTCGATTCCCCAGACCACGAGCCCAGCGGTCCATGCGCGCCCTGCTCTTCGCTCTCTGTCCGCTCGCGCTGCCCCTGCCCGCCCAGGCCGGCCAGCTCAGTGGCGTCGTGCGCACGGAGCAGGGGGAAATCCTGACTGGCGTGGGCCTGTACGCCTACGATCTGCGGCTGGGCTACACGGGCGTAAACAGCGACCACGAGGGCGCCTTCCGCTTCGACGACCTGCCTACGGGCCTGTACCGGCTGCGCGCCGTCCCTGCCGACGGCGTGAACCAGGTGGAGCGCTACTGGCCGGATGCCTGGAGCTTCTGCGAGGGCGAGCTGCTCGAGGTGTCCGAAGACGGCGAGCTCGCGGATGTGGATTTCTCCCTGCCCCAGGGCGCCCTGCTGAGCGGCCAGCTGCTGGACAGCGCCGGCGCTCCCATCTCGGGCGCCGAGCTCACCGTCGAAGGCGCCGGGCTCTCCACCACGGGCCTGGCCCGCCAGGGCAGCAGCGACGAGGACGGCAGCTTCCAGGTGGCCGGCCTGGACGTCCCCGAGTCCGAGACCGGCGCCTACACCTGCGGCGTGGAGGTGGAGGGCTGGCCCGACCAGTACCACAGCGGGGTCTACGACGACGAAGATGCCCAGAACCTGTCCCTGCCGGCGCAGGGCTCCCAGGATCTGGGCAGCTGGCAGCTGTTGGACGGCGTAGGGGCCCAGGGCACCATCCAGGGGCCCGAGGGTGGGGTGGAAAACGCCAACGTGCACATCTACGGCGGCGGCCAGGTGATCTCGGTCATCAGCGAACAGGACGGTGTCTACGAGGGCTGGGCCGTGCCCCCGGGGCAAGTGCTGGTCTGGTCGTCCGCCGAGGGCCACGGCACCACCTACTATCCGGACGCGGATCGGCCCGAGAGCTACCTGGAGTCCGAGGGGGAGGGCACGCTGCTGCGGGACGTGGACCTGCAGCTGCCCGCCGAGGCCACCCTCTCCGGGCGCCTGGTGGGAGACGGGCTGTTGGATGGCATCACGGTGCTGCTGTACAACAGCACCAACACCGTGGGCCGCGGAGCGCTGGTGGACGAAGACGGCAGCTTCATCATCGACGCGCTGCACGGCGGCGACTACACGCTCTACGTCTACGGCGCCGACGAGGGCTGGCTGGACGACTACGTGCGCGACTCGGATGGCAGCGAGGCCGTGTTTTCGCTGGAGCACGAGGCCGACAACCAGGTCGGCGACATCGTGCTGGCGGCCGGCGCCGTGGTGGAGGGCCAGGTCACGGACGAGCAGGGCGATCCGGTCTACGGCGCCTACGTCTACGCCGTCAGCGTGCAGGACGAGGTCTACGAGGTGGTGTCCGCCGACAGCGAGGGCAACTACACCCTGGCCGGCCTGACCACGGGCAGCTGGCAGCTCTACGCGCGCTACGCCCACTACTGCTTGCAGGATCCGGGCTACGTCACGGTCTACTGGCAGGACCAGGTCTACGACCTGCGCGCCGAGGCCGTACAGCTGGTTCAGGGAGAGAGCCTCCAGGCCGACTTCGTGCTTCCCGGCGACGATGACCACGACGAGATGGGCGACTCCTGGGAGCAGAGCTACGGCCTGGACACTGGGCGCGACGACGCGGCCGAGGACCCGGATGGCGACGGCTACACCAACCTGGAGGAGTACCGCCTGGGCACCGATCCCACCCAGGTCTACGACGACGGGGAGGGCTGCGGTTGCCGCAGGAACTCGCGGGCGCTGGTGGGGCTGCCGCTGCTGGTGCTGCCAGGGTGGTTGCGGAAGAGGAGGAGGGGGGAGCGCCGGTCGGCGGCGCGCTAGGGAGCGACGGCAGTCTCAAAACGGCGACTTCTCTCGGAGAAGAGCGAGCGTTGAGACGGTCGCGGGCAACGGGCGGAGCCGGTAGCGCTGGCAGGGCGCAGAGGCCTAGCTGCTGGACATCCACGGGGCTGGGTGAACGACTCGGCTGATCCCTCCCATGGTGGTATCCTGCGGCAGGAGGCTCCCGTGTTCAGGACGATCCTGTTGTTGGCATCCATGCTCGGCTGCGCCGGCTGCTGCTCGTCCTGCGCCGAGCCCTGCAGCGGGGACCGCATCATCGAGAGCGAGGAGGACATCGAGGATCTCCGCCGCCACTGCAAGAAGCTCTACGGCTCGTTGATCATGGAATACTATCAAGATGGGTTCCGCACGGATCTCGTCCTGCCGTGCCTCCTCTCTGTGGAGGAGGATCTGGACATCATCAGCAACGGGGGCCTGAGCTCTGTAGAGCTGTCCAGCCTCAAAGAAGTGGGCGGAGACGTGCATTTCTTGAACAACCACGTCATGACCGCCATCCACATGCCCGGGCTCACATCCGTGGTCGGCTGCCTGCGTTTCAACGACAACTTCACGCTGACCACCATCGACATGAGCGAGCTCGATGACGTGGCCGGCGACCTGAGCTTCGGCTGGAACGACGAGCTGATCACTCTCGGCGGTTTCTCCAACCTCGTGACCGTGCACGGCGACGTGCGCATCTACGATACCTCGCTGAGGAGCCTCGATGGCCTCACCAGCCTGCGGACCGTGTACGGCAGCCTGAGCATCTACGACAATCCCATGCTCTGCCGGTCCGAGGTCGAGGCCTTCATGGAGGGTGTCGACGCGGTGGGCGGCTACCACTCGTACTACAACGGCGAACAGCGGGATGACTGCCCGTGAGGGCTGTCCCTCCCGGGAAGGCTTGGTTTCATCGGCGTAATAGCTTGAGAAACTAAAGGTAGCACTGTGATGTAGCGCTGAAGAACTAAAGGTGGTCCACCGTGGAACGCCTCGTCCAAAGCAAGCTCCTCGCCTGGAAGAACCACCCTCGCCGCAAGCCCCTCGGCCTTGGTCATCGTTGCGGCCATTCGGCCGCAACGATGAGTCGGCCTGTTTTT
>CAYVQL010000323.1:0-12582 GCA_964454135.1 uncultured Enterobacterales bacterium
CACGCCGCTCTTCCGCTCTCGGCGCCGCTGGCGGCCGAGTCGGCGCCGTATCCGTCGTTGGCTTCGTCGTCGTAGGCGGTGGTGGCCTCGTCCTCGTCCACGTCGCCGTCGCAGTCGTTGTCCGTCTCGTCGCAGACCTCCTCGGCGTCGGGGTATGCCGTGGCGTCCAGGTCGTCGCAGTCCGTGGCGTCCTCCACCCAGCCCTCGGGCGGATCGCAGGTCTGCCAGGCGCTGTCGGCGTCGCCGTAGCCGTCGCCGTCCGCGTCGGCGTGCCAGCTGCTCAGCACGTCTTCGTCGACCTCGCCGTCGCAGTCGTTGTCCGCCCCGTCGCAGCGCTCGGCCGCCCCGGGATAGGTCTCGGCGTCGCGATCGTCGCAGTCGGTGTCGTCGACCACGTAGCCGACGGGCTGCTCGCAGGCCTCCATGCCGAAGTCGGTGTCGCCGTAGCCGTCGCCGTCGTAGTCCAGAAACCAGGTGTCGGTGACGTCCTCGTCGATCTCGTCGTTGCAGTCGTTGTCTGTGCCGTCGCAGACCTCCTCGTTGCCGGGGTAGGCCTCTGCGTCGTCGTCGTCGCAGTCGGAGCCCGAGGGCACGTAGCCGGCGGGTTTCTCGCAGGCTTCGATGGGCTCGGTCGCGTCGCCGAAGCCGTCCTCGTCGGCGTCCAGGTAGTAGGTGGTCTCCACCTCCTCGTCCACGTCGCCGTCGCAGTCGTTGTCCACGCCGTCGCAGAGCTCGGTGGCGCCGGGATGGACCTCTTCGTCCTCGTCGTCGCAGTCGACTTGCGACTCGTAGCCATCGTCGTCCTGGTCCACGTCTTCGGCTGTCGGCGTGGCGCTGTCGGTGGCAGGCTTGCTGTCGCAGGCGGCGACGTGGAGCAGGCCGAAGAGGGCGAAGGGCAGGAGGGTGGCGGTTTTCATGGCTTCGCTCGTGCAAGAATTCAGAGAGACCGGCGTATGAAAGCCTACCATGGCCGCGGCCCGCGCCGACGCGTTTCTCGCAGCGGCTCGACTGCTCCCTCGTCCCGTGAGAACGCCCTGCAGCCCCCCATGGGGTAGATAGACCTCGATGAAGCTCGTCCACCTCTCCGACATCCACGTCTACGATCCCTCCACGCTGGCCCTGCAGCGGGCCAAGGAGTGGGGCAAGATAGCCATCGCCGCGGCGGCCATCGCCGGGGTGATGAGGGCTGGGAGCCTGGTTTGGGCGCAGGAGACCCGGGCGCGCTACCCCAGGCTCTTCAGCTTCGCCCAGGCCTTATTGGTGGCGGGTCTGTCCGGTTACCTGGTGCGCAAGCTGGTAGACAAGGGGCACCACCGCGCCTACCGCGCGCTGGACAGCGAGCCGGCGCGGCGCGTGCTGCAGGCCGATCTGCAGGCCCTGGATTTCGACCATATGCTGGTCACGGGCGACGTGGCCCTGACCCCCTCGGCGGCCGAGTTCGAGCGCGTGGCCGAGTTCCTGAAGCCCTACTGGGATCGCCTGCACATCGTGCCCGGCAACCACGACGTGCCCTTCATCGAGGGCTCCTCGGGGGACTTCGAGGACACCTTCGCCGATCGCCTGGCGCCTTTCCCCTATGTGCGCGACCTGGGCGAGGGCGTGGCCCTGGTAGGGGTGGACTCCACGGTGCGCGGCCTGCTGCAGGATCCCTGGGCCCTGGTCTCCAATGCCCGCGGCCGCATCAGCCGCCGCCAGCTGCAGGCCGTGCGCCTGCAGGTGCCCGACGCGGGCACGCGGCTGCTGGCCATGCACCACCACCTGGTACCCTCGCCCGGCGGCCGCGGAGGCCCTGTGGACCGCATCTTCATGGGGCCGGTCAAGGGCGGCGACTTCGTGCTGCGGCACCTGGGTCGGCCCGAGGGCGTGGACATCGTGCTGCACGGCCATCAGCACTGGAACTACTTCGGCCCGGGTTTCCTGTGCGCCGGCACCTCCACCCTGACCCCGGACGGGGGAGGGGAGCACCCCACCTACAACATCTACGAGTTCGACGGCGGCGAGCTTGTGGAAATCCGTCGTCGCACCATCGAGGGGGAGAAGGTGTTGGAGAAGCGGATTCCGGTGGAGGGGGTGTTGCCGGGGAAGGACCGGGACTGAGCAGGGACGCCTGGGTGCGGATTCCCACGCTCGCGACGCTTGACCGGCTCGCGGGGGGCGTGGGACCATGCACGGAGAACGTGGTCAACCACGTAGTCCTCGACCGCGGGAAAGGACGGTGGCGATGCAGCTCGGACCCTTGAGACTGGCCAGCGTTTGGCACCTGTGGGCCCTCGTGTCAGCCCTGGCAGCCCTCTTCTTCGCTCCGTCTCCCTCCTGGGGCCAGGCCGAAGAGGCGCCGGCCCCTCCGCCGCCAGCGGACGAACCGGCGCCCCCTCCTGCCAGCGCTGACGAGGAGGCGCCCAATCTGCCTCTGGCCTTGGCGTTGACGCTGCGGGGCGGCTCTTCCATGGGGGCCTACGAGGCGGGCTACCTGTACATGCTCACCGAGCTGGCCAAGCGCAACCCGCGGCTCTTCCGCCCCGAGGTGATCACCGGCGCCTCGGCCGGGACCATCAACGCGCTGCTCACAGCCATCTCCCTGGGGAGCGCACCCGAGGACGATCCCCAGGCCAGCATGTTCTACAAGGCCTGGACCGAGCTGCACCACGACAAGCTCTTCGACGTGCGGAACAAAGAGACTCCGCCTGGCGCGCTGTCGTCCCGAGCGGCGCTGCGCGAGCTGGAGGAGCTGATCCGACAGCGCTGGATGGAGGGCTTGCACGGGGATTTCTCCATCGTCGTCGGCGCATCGGCGACCCGCCTCTTCAGCCGGCCGGTGAAGATCAACGACGAGCTGTCGATCCCCAGACAGACCGAGAAGTTCGTCTTCGAGATCGTGGGACAGGGCCCAGGGCAGCCCCCGTCCCTGTACAACCATCTCTACACCAAGCCGGGTACCGAGCAGATCCTCCTGCCCTTCACCGAGGATCAGGAGAAGAACCTCCAGTCGGTGATGAAGCTGGTCTTCGCGTCGAGCGGCTTCCCCCTCGTCTTCGCCCCGCAGCCGGTCGACTACTGCTCCCTGCCCGTCACCGAGGGCCTGAACAAGCTGCAGTGCCGCAGCGTGCTCACCGACCAGTTCATCGACGGCGGCGTTTTCGACAACCATCCCCTGCTGCTGGCCTATCAGCTCAGCCTCTCAGGTCCCCAGGCGACGCAGGAGGAGTTCGGACGGGTCGAGCAGACGACCGTGCCCGCCGACACCCCGCGCAGCAGCCCCCTCTTCTTGTACCTGGATCCGACGCACTCCTCCTATCCGGCGCGCAACCTGTCGCGGGAGCTGGTTCCGCGCGAGCCCTCCCAGCTCGAACGGGCCGACGATCTGCGGCCGGGGATGGACCTGTTCGAGACGCTGCCCAGGTTCGTCAGGAGCTTCATCGGCTCAGCCAGGTCCAGCGAGCTGTACGCGCTCGTGCAAGAGAACCCCGCTGTGGGCGAGCGCCTGCAGCTGACCACCGTCGAGCTGCCGCCCATGGGAAGCAACATGGGAGGGATGTTCGGCTTCATGGACAGGGAGTTCATGAAGCACGACTTCTACCTGGGGATGCACGACGCGCACGAATACCTCGAGCGGATCGTGTTCCCCCACCTGGACGAGGTCCACCAAGTCGCCCCCGAGGACATCCGCCTGCCCGGCGAGGACGGACCGCAGGAGAGCTGGCGCCCGTTTCGCTGCATGCGGGAAGTCATCGAGGGCGACGAGCGCTTCCAGGGAGCCTGCGCGCCCGCGGAGGGTGACGCGAGCGAAGAGGAAGAGGACTCGAGCGAGGAGATCGCCTGCGAGGGCGGGGTCATCTCCGTACCGCCGGACATGCGCGAGCTGCGCATCGTCCTGCAGACCTCCATCGAACGCCTGTACCAGCACTGCAGCCGCATGGACCCGGATGCGACGACGGACCACCGCCTGTGCGAAAAGGCCATGGCTGGAGAGGATCCGGTCGAGGTCCCCGGAGTCGAGGACCAACCCCGCGAAGGCAAGTGGAAGAAGGGCAAGGGCGAGTCCGAGCTCGACCACGTGGTGCGACTGCTGACCGCGCACCGCTTTCACTTCGGGGATATTGGCCTCTCCGCCTTCACGGCCAGACAAGCTCCCGGCAAGCTGCAGGCCACCCTCAAGAAGCTGGTCTCGGGCTACGCCGCCACCTACCGCGGCCACGAGACGGTGCGCTTCCTGGACAGGTCGTTGCTGCGCGCCGTGGGCAAGCCCGCGGTCACCACGCTGGGCTATCGTCCCGCCAGGCACATCATCTACCTGACCCTGGGCAGGGGCTCGGAGCTGGCCTGGAGCCAGAACTGGTGGGGGCTGCCCTATCTGCGCGCCAACTGGAGCGTCGCCGAGATCCAGGGCTTCACCACCTGGACCGCGGCGAACAGGGCCATCTCCCTGACGACGGCGCTTGGGCCCGAGTACGAGCTGCGCTGGCTGAGCAGCCCGCGGAAACAGGTGACCCTGGGCCTGCGCTTTGGATTCCAGGTCAGCACGGACGAGGTCTTTCAGGAGGCACACTGCGCCGAAGATGAGGATAACGGCTTCTTCAAGTGCGCCGCTCCGGCCGCCCAGGTTTTCGCCTCCTACGCCGTGTACTCGAGGATCCGCCTCCAGGGAGGCGTGGAGTGCTACTCGAGGCGGAGCGCCGAGCTGCCTCCCGAGGGCCCCTACAACTGCAACATCATGGCGGCTGCCGGTTGGCAGTTCCTGCCGGATTTGTGGTGAACTCCCTGGGGGGCCGCCACCCATCCCGGTTGGGGCCGCAGCAGCAGACGACGCCTACAGACCCCAGGTGGTCTTGGCGTTCGCCGAGGCGTTGGCGACCCAGGCGCGCATATAGTCCTGGTAGTAGGTGACGTAGTAGTCGCTGCACTCGCGGCGGGGGTCTCGGGCGATCCACGGCTCCGTCAGCTCGATGATCTGCTCGAGCTCTTCCTCGAGTTGCAGGGCGTCCAAGGCGTCGCAGGACTCGGTCAGCAGCTCGAGGTAGTCGGACCGGCACTCGACATCGGCCAGGCAGAGGTTGCTCAGGCGCCCGTCCACCGAGTGCCAGTCGAAGCTCCAGTCCGAGGGGTAGAGGTGGCTGTAGTCCATGTCCCAGGAGATGAGCTGCATCAGGCCGGACTGGGGCTCGAAGTAGGCGTAGTAGTTGTTCTCGTTCAGGCTGTAGCCGTCGTTCTGGCCGGCGTACTGCTCGGCGGCCATGGTGGCCATGTGGTGGAGCCAGTCCACCACCTCGCCCACCTCCTCGTAGAACGACGATGTGTTGCCGTAGGTGTCCAGGGCGGCGGTCACCGCGTAGACGTCGGCGCGCCCCACATCGGTGCCCTCCTCGAGGTTGAGCTGATCGTGGTGGGCCTGGTCGAAGTCGGGCATATACCAGCCGTCCTCGATGTACTCCGCTTCGTACAGGTTGCCCGAGGGGTCGTCGTAGTTGCGCTCCAGGAAGGCGTCGTCCACGCTCTCGATGTGGGGATACAGGCCGTAGTCCACGCCGTTGACGGTGATGTAGACATAGCCGGTGCGGGACGCGGGGATGCCCAGGGCGCGGAAGACGCGGAATGCCATGCGCTCCTTGGTGAAGGAGCAGTCCACCACGGTGTTGTTGAAGGTCAGCTTCTCGAGCCCGTCCAGCTCCTGGCCCTCGACGTAGCGGTTCATGTCGATCTTGAAGGAGGCCTTGCCGGACAGGTCCCGGAAAGAGCCGACCCGCCCCTTGAGGCGCACGCCCACGCTCTCGAAGCGCTGCCCGGCGAAGCTGATGCTGCCCTCCACGTAGACCAGAGGATCGATGATCAGAGACGTGAAAGCCTCATCGGAGAGCTCGATCTCCACCAGGTGTACCTCCTCGTCGGAGAAGATCCATTCGGAGGGATCGGGTGCTTTCGGGTTGTCGGGGATGCTCTCCCAGTCCTGCGAGTCGCCGGAGTCCGGCGAGCCGCTGTCGCCCCCCTGTCCGCTGTCGGCCGGTTCCTCGTCCCCGTGCGAGCGGGCCTGCGGGCCCTCCTGGATCGAGTAGGGCCTGCAGCACAGGGCCAGCAGGAAGGGCAGGCATGGCGCCTTGGGGATCTTCATGGGGCCAACATACCACTGGGCGATGAGGGCCGAGTCCCTTGCTACGATGATCTCCCCTCGAACTTCCGAGAAACGGGAAGTCCGGGCGGGTCCCCGCCCGGGGGTCCCCTCGCCCA
Source organism: uncultured Enterobacterales bacterium (assembly GCA_964454135.1). Classification (GTDB taxonomy): domain Bacteria; phylum Myxococcota_A; class UBA796; order UBA796; family JAFGLY01; genus CAYVQL01. Next base: position 6,220 of record CAYVQL010000323.1, read on the forward strand.
CATCTGAAAACCCGGAAGTTAAGGCAGGTCCCCCCCCCGGGGGGCCCCCGCCCCCTTGCCCAAAGCGGGGAAACCCCCCCGGGCCCCCTTCGAACTTCCGAAAAAGGAGAGGTCTGGGTTCCCACCCGGCGGGCGGAGTGGAGGAGCTGGTAGCGAGGTGCTGATCACGCCAGCGCCGTCAGCGCCATCAGAACCGGCTGTGAGGGCACCTGCCCGAGCCCCGAGGAGCCCCAGGCCCCGTCGCCCAGCTCCGATCCGATCCGTCCGCGTTCTCGTTCCGCTCGTCCCGGCGGCCGGCCGAACCGGACGCGGCTTGAACCGGGAAGCTGGCAGCGGCACCCTTGGGAGCGGATCGGGTTCGGCCCCGCCGCGCGCGAGCCCTAGCGTCCCCTGCCCAGGATCAGGTAGACGGCACCTGCGCTGCTGCCTCCCGAGTCCTCATGCATAGCCCCGACCAGGAGATCGTCGAATCCATCGGCGTCCACGTCCTCCACGCCCGCGACCGCGTACCCCGCGTAGTCACCGGCCCCTTCTCCCTCCAGCTTGACGTCGGCTCCGGAGAGATCGATGGTCCCCGTGACCGGGCCGCGCTGCAGGTATGCCGCCCCGGTGTACTCGCCGGCCGAGTCTTCGCCCACCGCACCCACCAGCAGGTCGTCGTAGCCGTCGGCGTCCACGTCCCCCGCTCCGGCGAGGGACGCCCCCCCCGCCACCCCCTGGCCGATGTACTCGCCGATCAGCTTGGCGTCGGCCGTGGCCAGCTGCCGCTCCCCGGACACGGGCCCCAACAGCAGGTAGGCCGCCCCGGCCGAGCTGCCCCCCGCGTCCTCTCCGCTGGCCCCCACCAGCAGATCCCGGTAGCCGTCGGCGTTGCAGTCCCCGGCTCCCGCCACGGTGCTGCCGGCATAGTCCCCTTCCGCCTCGCCGATCAGCTTGGCGTCGGCGTAGCGCAGGTCGAGATTGCCCGAGACCGGGCCCTTGACCAGGTAGGCGGCGCCATCGTCTTCGGCGCTGTGGCTGTGGAATCGAACGCCCAGCAACAGGTCGGCGTAGCCGTCGCCGTCGACGTCGCCTGGACCCGCGCAGGTCTCGCCCGCGAAGTCGCGCTTGGCCTCCCCGACGAGCTTGGCGCTGGCCGTCGAGAGATGGGGCTCTCCCGTCAATGGGCCTGATAGCAGGTACGTGGCACCCGCGTAGCGGCCGCCGGATTCCTCATAGCCGCTGCCCACCAGCAGGTCGTCGTAGCCATCGGCGTTCACATCGCCTGCCCCTGCCACGGAGTCGCCCAGCCTATCGCCGGCGTTCTCACCGCTGAGCTTGGCGTCGGCCAAGGAGAGGTCCAGCTCGCCGCTGGCGGGCCCCAGCACCAGGTAGGCCGCGCCGGCCTCGGATCCGCCCGCGCCCGCGTAGGGCGCCCCGAAGACCAGGTCGTCGTAGCCATCGGCATTGACGTCGCCCGCCCCATCCAGGGCGTCTCCCAGGTCGTCACCGTCGGCCTGCCCTGCGAAGCGGGCGTCGGCCGAAGACAAGACGCCGTCCGCGCTGACAGGCCCCAGCACCAGGTAGGCCAGGCCAGCGGGATTGGCGCCCTGTGCGGCGATGAGCAGGTCGGCATACCCGTCGCGGTTGACGTCGCCCGCGCCCACCACGGGGTAGCCGGCGCCGTGGCCCTCGCCCTCGCCCAGCAGCTTGACGTCGGCCTGCGAAAGATCGCCGACCGTGAAACAGGCCTCGAAGGCCTGCTCTTCCGTGCCGTCGCAGTCGTTGACCGTGCCGTCGCCGCAGATCTCGGCTGCGCCCGGATAGACGGCGCCGTCGCTGTCGTCGCAGTCGCTGCCGTCGGTCACGTGCCAGGCGGGTTGGGAGCAGGCCACCATGGTCGCGTCGGGATCGCCGAAGCCATCGCCGTCGTCGTCCGCGTTCCAGGTCGTGGCGCCCAGCACGTCGTCGTCCTGCTCGTCGGTCTGCTCGTCGCAGTCGTTGTCGGCCCCGTCGCAGACCTCCTGCGCGCCGGGATGCGCCGCGGCGTCCCCGTCGTCGCAGTCGCCGCCTTCGGCCGCATGTCCGCTGGGCTGGTCGCAGGCCTGCAGCGTGTCGTCCGTGTCGCCAAAGCCATCTGCGTCGCCGTCCGCGTACCAGGTCGTGGCACCCAGCAGATAGTCGTCCTCGTCGTCAATCAGCTCGTCGCAGTCGTTGTCGATCCCATCGCAGACCTCCTGCGCGCCGGGATTCACCGCGGCGTCCTCGTCGTCGCAGTCCTCGGGGGGGGAGAAGCCATCATTGTCCTGGTCCGTCACTCTCGTGTCTTGCGGAACGTCAGGTTGCCCGGAGTCCTTGTCCGACCCGCAGCGGGGGGCTGTCAAGGGCAGCGCCAGGACGGCCAGGAGCAGGGGACGGTAGCGGCAGCGGGTCATTGCAAACTCGGAAAAGACAGGATGCAGGGATACTCTGCGTTGGAGGCTCCCTGTTGTCAAGTGGCCGGTCGCCGCATGTGCGGCTCGGACCCTACCCCCTCACCATCCTCTCATACAGCCCCCCGAACAGGTTGTCGGGGTCCATGCGCTTCTTGGCGGCCGAGATGCGCGGCTCGCTGTAGGTCTCCCAGAAGCTCTCGGGGGAGTAGTGGTTGCGGGAGATGAGCGTCTTGACGCCGTCCAGCTCGGTGACCTTCTGCTCCAGGATCTCGGACCAGTCCGCCAGGGGATCGTTGTTGGGGCGCCCGTAGACCGCGCAGTCCATGAAGAAGGTCTCGCCGATGCGCTCGGCCAGCTCGTCGCAGACCCAGGGGTAGATCTCCTGCATGCGGTAGGGCACGATCCACAACGGGAAGAAGCCGTAGCACTTCTGATACCAGGCCCAGAACTCGTCGAAGCGCCTGGAGGGGATGAAGACGTCCACCACCACGTCCGGGCGCCGCTTGACGCGCTTGAGCACGTGCCGCAGGCGGTCGGACCAGCGGATCAGGTTGCTGGAGCCCAGGATACGCTTGCCCACCAGCCGGCGCACGTAGCGGTTCTCCAGGCCGGGTACGGTGCGCGTCAGCCAGTGGCACTCGGTGTCGTAGCGGAAGAAGTAGTCCGTGATGGCCATCCAGTCTTCGCGCTTGCTCAAGGTGCTCTTGTAGTAGATCTCCTCGCGGTCGTAGCGCGAGGTGCGGGGCGCGCTATCGACCATGCGCCCCAGGCAGAGCACCAGCTGGCGCGGGCTGTGGATGATGCCGTCCACGAAGTCGTAGTCCCCCGCCTCGCAGCGCTCGTAGAGGTCCTTCTTGAAGGACTCGAAGCTGGTGTGCAGGCGGTTCTCCAGCTGAACATAGGGCTTGGCCGGACAGAGCTGGAACTTGAGCTTGGTCAGGATGCCCAGGGTTCCGTAGGAGCCGTGCAGCAGGTGGAAGAGCTCGGGGTCCTGCTCGAGGGAGCAGGTGCGCACCTCGCCGCGCCCGTCCACCAGCTCGTACTCCAGGCACTTGTCGTGGAAGCCGCCGTGCACGTAGCTCATGGACTCGATGGAGCAGCCCGACACGGCACCACCGATGGTGATGGTCTTGAGCTCGGAGACGGTGTAGGGCACCAAGCCGTGCTTCAGGGTCTCGGCCACCAGGTCCGCCAGGGCCACGCCCGACTCGGCCGTGCAGGTGCGCGCCTCGACGTCGATCTCCAGGATGTGGTTCAGCGGTCGCAGGTCGATCTCGGGGGCCCGCTCCTTGTAGGGATCGGGCACCATGTGAGAGACGGTGGCCTTGCGGAACTGCAGCGGCGTGCCGGCGCTGCGGGTGGCCTTGACCTGCTCGGCCACCGCGCGCACGCGTTGCTCGTGGGCAGACATGGGGGCTCCTGTTGGGACAGGGGGGCGACAGGTATCACGGAGGCCATGGGCCTGGCCGTTCAAGGGGGCGTCGAGCGCGGCGGCAGCTTCCGCTCTCCGTGTTTCTCCGCCCGGTGGCGCAAGCGCGCCTGCACAAGAGGGTGTTCGTCTGCGGCGAAGAGTCCCAGCGCGGTGGGCGGCCCCCGCTGCGAGAGCAGGCGTAGGGCGGTCCAGCGCACCCGTGCATCGGGATGATCGTGGGCGTCGGTCAGCAGGCGCAGACGCGGCGGCTTGGTCCGGGCCGCCGCTTCCAGCAGGCACACGGCCAGGTCGCTCCCCGGATCTTCCAGGAGAACGCGCCTCTCGGTGCCCAGGCAGAGCAGCTGGCGCAGGGCCTCCTCCTCGGGCAGGCGCTCAGTCCACAGGTCACCAGCGAATATTGGCGGAGGTCCTTTGCTGCGGTGCGAGGGCTCGCCAACGCGGGCGGCCAGGGACTGCCGGAGCACAGAGACGAGGCCCTCGAGCGTATCCCCCCTTCGGTCCCGCAGGGCCAGCAGGCGCCAGGCCCCGCCGGCCCGCAGGTGGGGGTGGGCCTCCTCGGGGAGATGGTCGAAAGCGTCGCCGCTGACCTTCGGGACTTCGGCGTAGGAAGCCCGGGCCACCTCGGCCCAGAAGCGCCCGGCTTGGCGCTCTTCGTGTTCGGGGGCCTCATCGGACCAGCGGCGATGGATGGTTCCACGCGCGGCCAGCAGGGGGGCCCAGGCCACAGACCGGTTGTCGGTGGCGCCGGGGCTGGATGATGCGAGACGCAACACCAGGTGGTCTAGGCAGGGGTCGACGAAGGATCCGGCGAGCAGACAGAGATCCACAGCTTCGCCGTAGGCATCCTCATCGGCCGCGTCCAGGCGGCCCTCGGCCGCCCGGAACATGCACTCACGGCCCCACTTGTCGAGATCCACGGAGAGGCAGATGCGCGCGGCCTTGAGGGACCGGCCTCCACGGGCCAGCTCTCTGGCGGCGGAGGTGGCGCAGCTGGAGAGGGGAATGCCTTCCTCGCAGGCGGGCTCCCATGCCTCTCCGGGCTCCAGGCGAGAGGCAGGCAGGGATCTCTTGAGGGCCCGTTTCAACGCGTGATCCTCCTCCTCCGCTCCCGGCTGTCCCCACAGGTGGGGCCGGGTTCCCATGGCTCTGCAGCGCTCCCGGGCCGGTCCGGCAGGCAGCTCGTCACATAGGGCTGCTGGCCCGCCTATCACTCCGTCGATCAGCAACTCCTCCACGCGAGCCGTGCGCGCGACGGGATCGTCGAGGGCCTGCAGCTCCAACACGGCCTGTTCGACGCTGATCGGGCCATCGCTGCGGACTTCCAAGGAGCGCTCGGAGCACGCGCCAAGGAGGACGAGGAGGCAGTTGGCGAGCATAGGAGGGGGCTAACACAGTGCTGCGCCAGCGGGACGGCAGCCGTTCCTGGCTGAGCTCGCGACGCAGGCCGCGCGCATCGCCGCTACAACACCAGCGGCCCGAAGGCCACCAGCAACAACGCCGTGGCCATGATGCCCATGGGCACCAGCACGTGCTGGTAGCGGCCCCAGATGCCGCGGGCTTCGTCCCGCTCCACCTCGGCCTCGGGGCCCACGGCCTGCCGCGCCAGCAGCTGGTTGATGGCCACGGGCGGGGTCAGGTAGCCCAGCTCGAAGGCCACCAGCACCACCATCCAGAAGTGCACCGGCGCGATGCCGTTGTCGGCCGCCAGCCCGGCCAGGGTCACCGAGACCAGCACCACGGCGCCCAGGGGCTCCATCAGCATGCCGATGATCACCAGAAAGACCACCAACAGGGCCATGGCGGCCAGGGGGGAGCCAAGGTCGGCGGGCAGGTACTGCATCAGCTCGGCCCGCTCAACCACGCCGCCAAGGCCCACCGAGGCGGTCATCAGCACCAGCAGGGCGCCCACGTGGCGCGCGGTGGCCGCGGTGACCTGCAGCAGCCAGCCAGTGGGAGGACCGCTGGGCAGGTCCGCCTTGGCCGCCTGCGGTCTGGGCGCGCGGGCCGGCCGCGGGGCGCTCCCGCGAGCCCGCCGGCGAGAGGGAGCCTGAAGCTGACGCGCCAGCCAGCGATCCGCCAGCACCACGGCCAGCAGCACGGCCGGCACCACGTAGGCGGCGGTGTGCTCGTTGACGCGCGTGTGCAGCACCAGGCGGTAGAACAGCAGCACGGCCCCGGCCACCACCAGGTGCGGCACCAGGGCGCCGCTGGCCCGCAGGCTGGCCGGCAGGGCCTGCGCCGGCGATGCCGGGCGCCAGGCGCCGCGCCCCAGCAGCAACATGGCCAGCAGGAAGAGCGCGGCGGTGAGGCCGAAGACCAGCAGGCCCTTGCCGAAGAGGTCGTCGGTGGTGACCTGCTTGTTGAGCACGGCTATCAGCACCACCACCAAGCAGGGGCGCAGCACCACGCCCAGGCTGCCGGACATGGCGGTGGCGGCCCGGGCCAGGCGCCGCGAGGCGCCAGCCCCCCGCAGCGTGTCGAAGATCACGCGGCCCGCCGCCCCCCCGAAGATGCCCC
>CAYVQL010000324.1:0-12567 GCA_964454135.1 uncultured Enterobacterales bacterium
GGGGGGGAGAGGCGGTGTCCGCCTCGGATAGGGGGGGAAGAATCTGTCTTCCCCCTAAAAAACAGCGCCGGTCATTTCCGCCGACGCTGTCGGCGGAATTGGTCGGTACCGCGATGAGCGAGGAGAGGAACGACCTGCTCGAAGCGCTGCAGGAGCGCATCGCCTATCGCTTCAAGGACCCGCAGCTGTTGGAGCGGGCCCTGGTGCATTCTTCCTATGCCCAGGAGCACGATCTGAAGGACGAGAGCGGGCGGCGGGCCGACAACGAGCGGCTGGAGTTCTTGGGCGATGGCGTGCTCAAGGCGGTCACCAGTCACTACCTGTTCGAGCGCCACCCTCTGGACGACGAGGGTGATCTGTCCAAGCGTCGCAGGCACCTCGTCAACGGTCGCCAGCTGACGCGCGCCGCTGTGCGCTGGGGCCTGGATGAAGAAGGCCTGATTCGGGCGGGCCCCAGCCGGAAGAACGAGCGACTGTCCGCCGCTATGCTCGAAGATGCCTTCGAGGCGCTGATTGGCGCCATCTACCTGGACCGCGGCTATGACGCCCTGCGCCTGGTCCTGGAACCATGGATGGCGCACACGGACAGCGAGGAGGTGATCCGCAGCTGCAGGGATCCCAAGACCGAGCTGCAGGAGCGCTTGCAGGACCAGGGCATCGTTCCTCCGGCCTACGAGATCGTGGATATCTCCGGCCCTGCCCACGCACTGACCTTCGAAGCGGTCGTGCGCATCGCGGGCAAGGAGCGGGGCAGGGGCAGGGGCGGCCGGAAGAAGGACGCAGAGAAGGCAGCCGCGACGCAGGCACTGGCGTTGCTTGACGAGGGCCTATCCAGCCCCGATCTCGAGAGCTGAGACCAGCTCCTGGGGGCTGCGCGCTCGACGGTGCAGCTCGAGCAGCTGGTGGGCCGGGCTGCGACCCGTGGCCACCTGGGCGCGCAGGGGCTCCAGCAGCCGCAGCTCTTGGCCATGGGCGCGCTGCAGACCCCGGCCCGCGATGTCCGCCAGGTCCTGGGCCCAGCAGGCGAAGCTGCGACCCAGCTGCGCGCGCAATCCCTGGCGCGCTGCCAGCTCGAACTGCTGCGGTGTGGGAGCACGGCGCGCCAGGTCGGCCGCCAGGGAACCGGCCTCGTCCAGCGCGACGGGGTCGTGAAAGAGGCCTGCCCACAGCGCGCAGCAGGCCAGGGCCAAAGGAGCGGAGACGCAGTCGGCGCCTCGGACCTCGATAGTGCGCTTGACGCGCACCTCGGGGAAGACGCTGGTCTGGTGCAGATCCCAGTCGTCCCAGGTGGGGAAGCGGCCGTCGATGCCCTGTTCCATGAACTGTCGGAAACTGACGCCACGGGCTGGAACGAAGCGCGCTCCCTGCAGCAAGAACATCATGGGCACGTCGAGCAGGTAGTCCAGCCAACCGTGGTGGCTGTAGCCCCCTCGCAGCGTTGCTGGGAAGCCGGTGCGATCGGGATCCGTCTGCGTCCAGACGTGGGCGCGGTAGGAGGCGTAGCCCGTGTCCTCACCACGGCGCAGCGGGGAGTTGGCGAAGATCGCGGTCACCAGCGGGGACAAGCCCACGGCCAGGTCGACCTTGGCCGCGCAGTCCGTCTCGTCGCTGTAGTCGAAGTTGACCTGGACCGAGCAGCTGCCCTTCATCATGTGGTGGGCCAGCCGTCCTCGCGTGGGCAGGTAGCTGCGCATCACCTCGTAGCGGCTCTTGGGCACCCAGGGAATGGTCTCGACGTCGGCGAAGGGCGAGTAGCCGCAGGCCACCCAGCGCAGCTCGCGTTTGTCCGCCAGCCTCAGCATGGCGGCCTGGACCCGCAGCAGCTCGGACTCGAGCGCGGATAGGCTGCGGTGGGGCGAACCCGAGAGCTCCACCTGTCCGCCCGGCTCCAGGGTGACCTGCGCGCGACTTTCCTGGTCATCGGCAGGGCCGCGCAGGCCGATGGGGTAGGGGCCCTCTTCTACCACTTGCCAGTCCAGCGCCTCGGCTAGCTCGACAAGCAGGCTGCGGATTCCATCCTGGTCGAAGTAGCCCACCTGCTCACCACCCGGGCGCAGGGCCAGGCGCTCGAACTCGCCGCCCACCCGCCACTGGGATCGGGGCTGCCCGTAGCCGTGGAATGCGGCCAGCAGGCGGTGGGGGCTGAGGCGCTCGGGGTGCAACATGGCGCCGGAATAACAGGGAAGGCGGACCCGTGCGGCGGGCATCGCCGGCCAGAGGGACTTCGGTGAGGGACCCTACGCGAGCAATGGCAGAGCAATCCTGCGATATCGTGGTGGAATGCGTGGCCGTGCGCCGGACGGGTGCGGCGATTGGGCGCGGACAGGCTACACTGGACCTGTGCTGCCGACGGTTTCTGGCTGGAGGAGGATCATGAGGCGCCTTCTGTTCTCTTGCACGAGCGGGCTGCTCGCAGCTCAGCTGTCTGGCTGCGCCCCCCACCTCACGAGCCCGACGGACACGGCAAGCGGAGGCGAGGGGGATGCCTGGATCGCGCCACAGAACTCGTGGCCCAGCGCAACTCCTCCCAGCGAGCTCGAGGGCGAGGGCTTCGCGCAGGGGCAAGTGGCGGAGGACATGCGCCTGCTCGATCAGCACGGCGCGACGGTCTCCCTCTGGCAGTTCTACGGCCTGGTGGTGGTGGTCGATTTCTCCACCATGTGGTGCGCTCCCTGCCAGGAGCTGGCCGGCGGAGTCGAGGAGACCTACCAGGAGTACCGCGACGAGGGATTCATCTATCTCACCGTGCTGTCCGAAGACCTGGACAGCGAGGTGCCCGATCAGGAAGACTTGAACATCTGGGCGGACTACTACGAGATCACGGCCCCCGTTCTGTCCGATGACCAGGGCTACGGCGAACAAATCGTCGGCGGGGCCTCGGGCTACCCGCTGGTCATGGTGATCGACCGCGAGCTGGTGGTGGCCGACGAGCAGGTCACGCCCACGGACGACGCCACCATCCGCGGGGTGGTGGAGGGGCTGCTCTAGCTACTCCAGCCGCTGCACGATGTGAAAGCCTGCGGCGGTCTCGAAGATCCTCGAACGTTCCCCCGGCGCCAACGCGAAGGCCGCCTCTTCGAAATCCGGCAGGAACTGGCCGCGCGTGAACCAGCCCAGGTCGCCGCCCCGCAGCCCGGCCGCGCCGTCGGAGAGGTCGCGAGCCACATCGGCGAAGGGCTCCCCCGCTTCGAGCCGGGTCAGGGCTTGCTCGGCCTGCTGCCGCGCGGCGGTCTTGTCGCGCTTGGCCCTGGCCCTGGCGATCCCCTTCCACTGCACCATGATCTGGGCCACGTGGATCTCGTCATAGGCCTCGCGTCGGATGACGTGGAAGCCGAAGGGGGTCTCCACCACGGCGCTGATCCGATCCCGCTGCAGGGCGAAGGCGGCCTCTTCGAAGGCTGGGTGCATGGCACCCTTGGCGAAGCCTCCCAGGAAGCCTCCCCGACGGCCGGAGGGACAGTCGGACATGCTCTTGGCGAGCTCGGAGAGGTCCTCTCCCTGCAGCAGACGACGCCGGACCTCCTGGGCGCGCTGCAGGGCGGCGGACCGGCTGCGGCGAATGCTGGGCTGCGCCTTGGCGGCACCCTCGTAGCTGACGAGCACGTGAGAGGCGGCGATCCGCTCAGGGGGTGGCCCCGGGGTTGCGGCTGCGGTCTCGGGCTGGGCATCCGCGGGCTGGGCTTCCGCTTGCTGGACGCTGTCGGGGGAGACGCTGGTCCCTTCGCCCCCGGCAGGTTCGCCGCCGTCCTGACAGGCCAGCAGGAGCAGGGGGACCAGGCAGAGCAGGATGCGAGGCATGGGCGGGCTACTCCAGGACCAGATCGCTCTCGTCGCGGGGAACCAGCTTGAAGTGCTCGTAGCTGTAGTAGAGGGGGCCGGTGATGGAGACGTAGGTGCTGCCCAGCGTGCGGTAGCCGGCCGATGAGTCCTCCAGCTCGTCGTAGAGGAAATCGTCCACCCGCAGGCAGCCGTCCACCTCGAACTCCCCGTAGTCGCTCTTGCCGTCCGGGTTCTCGTCGCTGACGGTCACGTCCTCCACCCGCATCAGCATGCTCTCGTAGCGCTCGCCGTCGGCGCCGGAGGTGCCGATGTCGCAGGCGTTTGCGGTGATGGGCTCGGGCACGTCGGCGCTGCCGGTCACCTCGGTGGTGGCGTAGGCCACCTCGCAGAGGTCGTAGTACTCCATGTACGTCCCGGAGAGCCTGACCACGTCGCCCAGCTGCACCTTGGGCGTGGCGTCGAGGTAGACGTAGAGCGCTCCCTGGTCGCTCTCGTCCGGATCCTGCACGAAGTAGCCGTACGGACCCACAGCTGTGACCACCACGTCATTCAGCGTCACGGCGCTGTTCTCGGCCGGGTGGTCGGGATCGTTCTCGTCTTGCAGCTGCCGGATGGTGTAGGCGCAGCCCTCGTCGCCCGGGTTGTAGCTGTCCGGGCACTCGTCGCAGGCGTCTCCCTTCTCGTCCTTGTCGCTGTCGGCCTGGTCGGCGTTGGAGATCCAGGGGCAGTTGTCGTCGTCGTTGGGCACGCCGTCGCCGTCGATGTCGCCCTCGCTGGCCTCGCAGTCGTCGCTGGTGGCGTCCAGCGGGCAGGGATCGCAGGCGTCACCCTGCCCGTCCTCGTCGAAGTCGCGCTGCCGCGGGTTGTAGGAGTCCGGGCAGTTGTCCTCCGCGTCGTCCACACCGTCGCCGTCGCTGTCGCTCGCACCCTTCTCGGAGATGTCGCAGCTGGGGCGGTCGTCCACGCCGTCGCAGATGAAGACGGGGTAGAGCTCCTTGGCGTAGGCCAGGTCGTCGGGCATGGAGACGGCGTCCAGGGCCCCCATCAGGATGGACTCGATCTCCTCGTAGGTCTGGGCGTCATCGCCGCTGCTGGCGGCCTGCACGCAGAGGCTGCGCTCGAAGCCGCAGGCATCGACGGTCTCGCAGTACCCGGGGTTCTCCGCCAGCAGCGCTACGTGCTCCGGCACGCCGAAGAGCGCGTGGCCGTCGATGACGGTCAGGTAGACGTCTTCGGCCGCCGACTGGATCACGGAGCGGTAGGGCTCGTCGCTCCAGGCGTAGACCGCAATATCCGCCAGTGTGCCCTCCACCAGGGCGCCCAGCACGCCGTCCAGGCCCACGGACCGGGCGGCGTCCGACGTGGACCAGTTCCAGACCTCCACGTCGTTGATCTCGCCCCCGCGGGACTGCAGGTAGTCGTAGGCGCAGGAGAGCTCGCGGGCCGGGTTGGCCTCGCCGGACCAGGTCCAGTCGGGGCTCAAGGCCACGGGCACGCCGATGCGCCAGGCCACGTCGATGGGCGTGGTGTCCATGTAGAGGTCGAGGTTGGAGCGCGGCGACCAGATGATGGTGGTGCCCTCGGCTGCCATCTGGGCCAGCTGATCGGTGGTGGCATCGGTGCTGTGGATGTAGCCGTAGCCGGGCCCGCTCATCCCGATGTCGAACATATGGTCGATCTCGTGGGTGGTGCCGCCGTCGATGCCCTCTGCCACGTGGGCCAGCACCGACTCGTAGGTGCCGTTCTGCAGGTATTCGGTGTAGGTCTCTCCGTCCTCCTCGTCCCACTTGTCGGTGACGTCGGAGGCGGTGTAGTAGGCCTCGTAGCCCGAGATCCCGTGCGAAGCGGAGCTCTCGTCCAGGTTGCGCTGCAGGATGTCGATGCAGGAGTCGCCGTAGGCGCCGATGGCCGCCGTGCTGCCGGCCACCACCTCGCGCAGCTCGGCCCACTTCATGACCTCGCAGTTGTAGCTGTCCGAGACCTCGTCGTAGGCCTCGCGGTAGTCCCAGTAGTCCCCGTCGCTCTGCCACTCGTAGCGGTCGTCGTACAGGGCGTCGTGCTGCCAGGGAGCCAGCAGGTTGTACTGCAGGTGGTTGTGGGGATCCACCAGCCCAGGGGAGATGACTCCCTCGGTGCAGATCACCTCGGCCCCGCTGGTGTCGCAGTCCGCACCCACGCATTGCACCAGGCCGCTGTCGCGGCTGTAGACCGCCAGTCCGGCCAGCGGGCCGTCGGGAGTCAGCACGACACCTGAGAGGGCCACCAGGTCGCCGTCGCCCGTCTGGGGGGTGCAATCGGGCAGGTCGGGACCTGGGGTCCAGCCCACGTCGCTATCGGCATCGCTGTCCGTGTCGGCGTCGGCGTCGGTGTCGGCGTCGGCGTCGGCGTCGGCGTCGGTGTCCGTGTCGGTGTCGGTGTCGGTGTCGGCGTCAGCCTCGGCGCTGTCTTGCTGCTTGTCGTCGTCGCAGCCGACGATGGTGAGCATGGCGAGGGCGAGGAGCGCGGCCGTGCGGGAAGGACACATGATTCTTCGTCTCCTTGGCTGGGCGGGCGCGGGTGCTGCGCCCAGGGGTGATATACCCCGCTTTGCCACCGGTCGACCCTGTTCGGCCGAGCTGGGCCCTGCTGTGGAGAGAATCACCAGGTCTGGGAGCCGTATGAACCCCTTGCACAGGTTCACGCTGACGCTGACGCTGCTGCTCCTGCTGGTCGCAGGGCAGGCCCGGGCTCAGCAACCCGGGCCCGACGAGCTGGACGCCTGGCTCGAGAGCGTGGTGCTGCTGGTGACCGGCTCGTCCTGGTGCGCCGGCGTGGTGATCGACGATCAGGGTACGGTGGCGACCGCCTACCACTGCCTGGCCAGCGGGCGCCGCACGCAGGTGCGCACGCGCGACGGCCGCAGGTTCCTGGGCCGCGCGCAGGCCGCCCAGCGCCGTGCGGATCTGGCCCTGCTGGTCGTGCCCGAGCTGGCAGGTGAGGTGCCAGCCCGTCCGCTGCGAGAGGAACCCTTGCGCCCCGGGGAGCCCATCTGGGCCTTGGGTCATCCCTTCGCTCCGCTGGAGGAGTCCAACCCGCTGTTGGGCGGCACCCTGAAATGGAGCGTCAGCCACGGGATCGTGAGCGCGGTCGGCGAGAAGATGCTGCAGGTGGACTGCGCCCTGAATCCGGGGAACTCGGGGGGGCCGCTGGTAGACGGTCGAGGCCAGGTAGCCGGTATCGCGTCGCGGCGCCTGCGCGCGGACAACCTGGCCTTCGCCGCACCCGCCACGGGCCTGGTCCAGCTGCTGGAGGAGCCGGAGTGGGCGCCGCTGGGAGGCAGCTGGGGCGCGGAGCTCACCAGCCTGCAGAGCCTGGTGGCGCAGCGCGATGCCAGCCTGGGTCTGCTGCTGCGCCTCGTTATGCGCGATCGCCTGGTGCTCAGCCTTGGGCCCCACCTGCCCATCGGTCAGCGCTGGAGCGCCGCATCCTCCGGATCGACGCGCTGGGTGGCGGGCGAGCTGATGGGGCAGCTTCGACTGCGGGCCGGGCGGGGCCGCTGGAGCCTCACCCTGGATGGGGGAGGCGGTGTCGTCTTGCTGGGCGGCCTGGTGGCTCTCGAGGACGTGGCGGGAGCCAGCTTCGTGCCCGACGACTACCTGGCCGCCCCGGCGCTGCAGGGGGGGCTTGGCATGGGAGGCGTGACGCTGCGCGGGATCTGGCTGCGGGAACCCGACCGGACCTCGATCTTCATCGGTCTGAACTACGACTTTCCAGGCGTACTGGGCGTGTTCTGACCGCGAGTCGCGCCGGGCGGCGGGGCGCCGCTGTCCGGTCGATGAGACAAGCATGTCGCGCTCAGGCCCCGTTCGCTCCATGCGCGAGGGCCTCCTGGCGACCATCGGAGCCGCCGTGGACGGCATGGTATTTGCAACGGGTCCTGACGTGAGCCCGAAGAAGGAGGTGGAGCGTGGCCCGGATCTCGTCGCTTGCCCTGGGACTGGTACTGGTGGCTGCGGCATGCGGCTGCGGTGTGCCGTACCTGGAGTACGACCAGGAGACGGCCGGCGCTCAGCTCAAGCTGCGCCCCTTGTCCGAGGTGGCTTTCGGCTCCATCAGTCCCTACGGCGCTCCCCTGCGCCAGCAGCTCTGGGTGGCTGCCAACGGCGACATGTCCGTGGCCATTGAGCACGTGGTCCTTCCTTCGGACGGTCGGGGCAGCTTCACGCTGGTCTACGATCCCTCGCCGGCAGTGTTGGAACCCGGGGAGGAGGTTCCCATCGACATTCGCTTCCACCCTGACGAATCCGGTCAATTCGCTGGAAGACTGAGCGTCATCGCGGTGGCTGCGGGCCAGCACGAGATCTCCCGTCGCCTCGTGGGTAGCGGCTGCGGTGATGCGGACGCGGATGGCAGCTGCAACGGGCAGCTCCCGGACTGGGATCCGGTGGAGCCGGACACGGGAGACTGGTAGGAGCGCGTGGGGGCCCTGCCTCACGGATGCGGGGCGGATTCTGGTGGCGAGGAGGGTGAGGCGATAACCTTCCTCGGTGACGAATGTTGTCGCCGGATACAGGATCATGGAGTTTCTCGGCAGCGGGGGAAATGCCGACGTCTACCGTGCGCGTCTGGAAGAGCCCTCCATGCTGGAAGAAGCTGGCCGGGAAGAACCCGACCGGGAAGAAGCCGTCTTGGAGGAGCAAGAGCGCGAGGTGGCGCTGAAGATCCTCCGTGAGCCAGAGCGATCCGCAGCTGCCGTGCGACGCTTCATCCGCGAGGGCTACCTGCTGCAGCGCCTGGAGGGACCCGGGCTGCCGCGCTGCTACCATGTCGTGGAGCAGCCCCATCCGGCCCTGGTGCTCGAGCTGCTGCGCGGGAACAGCCTGGCGGATGCGCTGGCGCGAAAGGGCCCCCTCAGCGCGGATCGGGTCTTCCGAATCGCTCAGGAGATCCTGCGCGTGCTGGCCTTTCTGCATCAGCAGGGCGTCGTGCATCGAGATGTGAAGAGCTCCAACATCTACCTCTGCGACGACGGACGGGCCCTGCTCTTCGACCTGGGACTTGCGATGGATCCCGAGGATCCCTTCACGACCACCCTGGGGGACGTGATGGGCACCTACGCGTATATGGCGCCCGAACAGATTGCCGGTGCCGAGGTCGATCTGCGTAGCGACCTGTACAGCCTGGGGATCACGCTCTACGAGGCGCTCTGCGGGGAGCGGCCCTACTCCGCCCGAGGGACCGCCGGCTACTTGCGCGCCCATCGATCCGGCGGCGCGCGATCCCTGGGAGAGCGGGTGGAAGGCGCCCCTGCGCGGCTGGTGAACTTCATCCACAGGTTGATGGCGCGGGATCCCTCCGCCAGGCCGCCATCGGCCGGTATCGCGTTGGCCCTGCTCAGCGGTCGCAGCAGCGCCTACAACGAGCTCAAGCCCCCTCCGCTGTTGGGGCGTTGGTCGGCCAGGGGAGCGACCGAGGCGGTGATCGATGGCGGGGGTGTGGTGCAGCTGGTGGGCGAGGTGGGCTCCGGCACCGGGCGCGTGGCACGCATGGCCCTGGACCTGGCGCGCGACTACGCCGTGGAGGCGCTGGCCTTGCGTTGCCGTGCCTGGGGCGTGCAGCGCAGGCTCTTCTACCAGTTGGCCAATGGGCTCTCCCTGCTGATGGGCCTGGAGGTGGCGGAGACCGAGGAAGAGGTGCTCGACGCGCTCAAGCAGCTGGAAGGAGAGGGCCCGTTCTTGCTGTTGTTGGAGGATATCCACCTGGAGGAGCCCCAGGAGCTGGTCCGCATGGCGCGTGTCCTGGCCCAGGTCGAGGGGCTCTCTGTGGTGACCACCGCTCTCTTCCCGGTGAACCAGCTGCCGGGGCGCGAGGTGGCGCTGCGGCCGTTGCGCCGTGAAGAGGTGGCGGCTCTGATCAGCGGCATGCTCGGCACGCCATATCCTCCAGGCGACATGGTGGGCCTGTTGCTGCGCGCCACCGGCGGACTGCCCGCCCTGGTGGTGCTCGCGGTGCGAGAATTCCACGCCAGGGGGGCACTGCGCTGCGAGGGGCTGGGCGAGGATGGCGAGTCGCACTGGACCCTGGATCCCGGCGCGAACATGCTGCGCTCCTTCGGGCTGGAGCAGGTCTTTCAGCGCATGCTGACCGAAATGCCAAGTGCCGCGCGTGCAGCCCTGGATTGCCTCGCGCTGGCTGGAGAGCCCTTGCCGATGTCGGTGCTCATCAGGGCGGCCGGCCTCGATCCATCCGGAATCGACGTGCTGCACCTGACGCGTCTGGGATTGGTTTCTCGCAGCAGGGACGCTGCGGCGGACTGGATCGCGGTGCGCCGACCAGCGGTGGGAGCTCTGGTCATGCAGTCCTTGCCAGAGGCGCGCCGCATGCCTACGCACCTGGCCCTGGCCCAGGCGCTCAGGGCCTACGACCCGGGTCCTTGGCGTGACGAGGCCATGGCTCTGCACAGCGTGCTGGGAGGTGAGCAGCAGGACGTGGCTCCGGCGCTGCTGGCACTGGGCCAGGGATCGCTCTCCGAAGGCGAGCTGGCGCGCACCAGGAAGATCCTGCGCCACATCAACGACTTCGCACCCGATGATCCCGGCATGAACGCGCATGTCGCGCTGCTGCGGGGCGAGGAGCTGCTGGCGTCCGAGAAGCTCAAAGAAGCGCGGGAAGCCCTGCTGGCCGCACGCGAGCTGGCGCGCGAGCTGGATGATGCGGAGCTCATCGGCAGGGCGGCGGTGGGGCTGGCGGCCGTGCAGCTGCAGACGGGCTCGGGCATGCGCTGCGAAGCGCTCGCCATCGAGGCCGAGAGGATCTGCGCCGAGGCCGGCAGCGAGGCGCGGCTGCAGGCGCGCGTGCTCTGCCTGCGGGGCTATTGCTCGATGCTGCGAGGTGCCGAGAAGACGGCCCACACCCGCTTCCAGCGTGCCGCCAGAGAAGCCGTGGTCCTGGGCGAGAGCGATATCCTGGCGGTCGTGCGCTGCGGCACCGCGGCCCTGCATGCGGAGCGAGCAAGACACGAGCCTGCGGTGCGCTACCTGCAGTCCGAGATCGAACGGCTCGAGGCTCGTCCTGCTCGCCGGGAGCTATGCCTGGCCCTGCAACAACTGGCGGAGATACGGTGCTGGGAAGGGCTTTTTGATAAGGCGCTCCGCTTGCTGGAACGGGCCGAGAGGCTGGCCCACCACCTGGAGCTGCCCTACCTGGGCGCTCGCGTGGGAGTCAAGCGTGCCATCGTGCTCCTGACGGGCGGCGACCAGGCGGGGGCCGTGCGCCTGCTGCGGCGCCACTCGGCCGCCCGGGAGGCGCGCAGCGATGTCTTCACGCGGCTGGACTTCCACCTGGCATCCGGGGAAGTGCGCTTCGCAACGGGGGATCGGCAGGCGGCGCTGGCTGCGTTCGACCAGGCCACGGATGCTGCGCGCAAGCTGGGATTCGCCGCGGCCGCTGCGTTCAGCGAGGGTATGACAGGGGTGCTCACCGCCAGCGCCAACCCGCTGGAAGAAGGTCTCGATGTGCTGGAAAAGGTAGGAGCCAAGCGAAGAATGGCCGTGCTGCTGCTTGCGGGCGCGCAGATCGTCGGCGATGCGGCCGCGGTCACGGCGGCCGTCCGCGTGGCACGGGATGCTCGCGACAAGCCGCTACTGCTACGCGCGCTGCACATGCTGGGTGGGGAGCGGGCCTGGGCCGAGGCCGTGGTGATCGCGATGGACATCCTGGATGGCGCCGGGCCGCAGCTCAAGCCCTTCGTCGAGGCGCTGCCAGCGGTGGTGTGGGCGATGAAGTCCAAGCGTTGATGGCGCGGCGCGCCCTGCCGGATTGGCGGCCTGAGCGCAGGTGCCTTCGTGCGGCTTCTGGCGAAAACGGGTTAGTGGGGGGCCGAATTTTGCCTAGACCGGCGCGTAGCGGTTTTTGAACCTGACGTTCAGGAGAACGGACGCCGGGACTGGAAGGGGAATCGGTTTGAGAAAGACGCGATATATGGGTTTGGACCTGGCCTGGGCGCCGCGCAACAGCTCAGGTGGAGCGATCATGGAGCCAACCGCTGACGGAGGCGTCAGGCTGGTCTCCACCTCGCACCTCCGTTCGCACGAAGACGTGCTGGCATGGATCTCGCGCAACCGCGGCCGAATGGGCGCCATCATGGCGGTCAACGCGCCGATCATCGTGGAGAACAGCTCGGGCCTGCGGGAATGCGATCGGCTGCTCGAGCAGCACTTCGCGCGCTACCAGGTGGATGATCACTACGTCAACATCGTCGCCGCGAGCCATCCACGGACCATGGGCAGGGCGATGATGCGCATGGGCTTCGACCCGGATCCCCAGGCCGAGGGCGACAGGGTCGTCGAGACCTACACGCAGGCGGCCCAGGTGCTCTTGTTCGAGCTCGAGCGGCCCATCCGCCTGAAGCACGGTCCGGTGGGCGCGCGCAAGGACGCCGTGGCGCGCTACCGCGAGGCCATCGCCACCACGCTGCCCGAGGCCTGGCCCCCCTTGCGGACCAGCCCAGCCCTGCGCTCCATGATGGAGCGAGATCTCAGCGGCTTGAACGGCACGCGGCTGGGCGAGGTGGAGGACAAGATCGAGGCGCTGTTCTGTGCCTACATCTCCGCCTATCTCGACCTGCGCGGACCCGAGGATTGCGCGTTTCTCGGTGATCTCTACGAAGGCTACGTGCTGCTGCCCACCCAGTCCGGCGCTCCCGCTCCCGCTCCCGCGGAGGACTAGTGCCGCCGTCTGGAATTCCCTAGCCAGGGATGGCCAGACGGGCGTAGCGGGGTGCTGACGCACCCCGCCGCTACGCGGCGC
>CAYVQL010000325.1:0-12464 GCA_964454135.1 uncultured Enterobacterales bacterium
CCACCAAGGCCAACGTGGCCACCGCCCTGCAGATGATCTCCTGGGGCGTCAAGGTGAACGACTTCGGCAATGCCGAGCTGGACGAGTCCGGCGGCTTCGCCAAGGTCGAGGATGCGGGCGTCTCCGCCCTGCTCTGGGAAGAGATGATGGCCCATGCCGAGCGGCAGGGCTGGACGGGCGGCAACAGCAAGAAGCTCAACCTGCCCTTCGACAACAAGATCATGGCCCAGCCGCAGCCCGTGCGGCAGCGTATGGCCAGCGCCGTGGAAGACTTCGTCTACCACCTGCTGGTGGATGTTTTCGGCGCGCAGGACACGGCGCCCCTGGCCATCCAGGCCATCCTCGACGCGGGCTCCCACGACCTGGGCCCCCTGGCCAGCCCCATCGAAGACCCGGCCGACTGGACCGAGGCGCAGATCAGGGAACGCGCCAGCGCCCTGGACACGGACAAGGGGCCCGAGGGGGACTTCGACGACTAGGCGCCGTGGGGAAAAGGCCGATTCAGGCGGCTACTTCTTGTCTTCGCCCTTGTCCGCCTCTGCCTTCTCCTCCTCTTCCTTCTTCTTCTTCTTCTTGACGCGCGGACCGATGATGGCGGGCGGCTCCGGGTCGGTGCACTGGGCCATGCAGGCCTTCCAGGCGATGTCGTAGCACCAGCCGGTCTGCTCTTCGGTGATGGGGACCTTGGACAGATCCACCCCAGCCGTGGTCTCCCCCTCCTTCTTCAGCTCTTCCTGCTTGGTATAGGTGACGCAGCCGTCGTAGGACTTGTAGGCCGCCTGCACACAACGCGGACCCTCCACGTGGGTGTCGGGGCTGTTGGCGAAGGCCAAGCAGCTGGTGTGGCAGTCCCTGTAGTCCATCAGCGCCGGGGTGACGCCGAAGCCGAAGGCCAGGAAGGCCAGGACGATGGCCGTGACCCAGCCCACGCCGCCCATATTCGGCAGCGGCAGGAAGGTCTTGTGCGCTCCAAGGTAGGTCAGGACGCCGATGACGACCGAAAAGAAGATGAGGCTCAGCGCAATGATCTCAAGCATTCTCGGAACTCCAGCGATGGTCCAGGCTGGATCGGCCTGCTGCGGGGGGGGGTGGTGCGGAATCGCGACCGTGACCCGGGGAAGCGCCAATCAGCAACGGCATATCAAGGGGCTGAAGCGCCGGCCACCAGCCACCCTCCGTCACGCCCCTCGCATGCTCCTTGGCATGCGCACGGCCACAACGCGAACGCGGGCGCCCCGCCCTTGTCGATGACCCCCGTCTGACCCCAGCCACGGCCCCTTTCGAGCGTATCGTAGAGAGAGCGGAGGTCGTCATGAATCTCTGGGACATACTCACGATACCGGAGCTGGAGACCGAGCAGGTCCAGACCCTGGATCGGGACAGCGATCCGGACGCGGTGGAAGCCCACCTGGCCTACGTGGCCGAGGAGGTCCTGCAGACCAGGCTCAGCGCCGCGGGCGAGCAGCTCAAGGGCCGCATCAGGATCTGCGCGCGCAGCGGGGAGCTGCGCTTTCACCCGGAGCTCTACCTCTTCCACCCCGACCTCTTCCCCGAGCCCGGGGCCGCCGTGACGCTGGACTACGTGGGGCACGGCGTGCCTTTCCGCTTCCAAAGCGTCGTGACGCGTATCACGGACGAGGGCGGCATCGTGCTGGAGCGGCCTGATTTCATCGCGCATGCCAAGGGCGACCTGGTCCATCGCCACCGCCCCATGGGCGACCGCATGTTCCACCTGCGGCTGCGACGCGCCGGCCGCGCCGCCGCCAGCCAGCCCTTCCCCATGCTCGACATCTCCACCGACGGCCTCTGCTTCCTGTTCTGGCCCCACCTGGCCAAGGTCAAGCCGGGCTCGTTGATCTGGGGACAGCTGCAGCTGCCCGGGGCCGAGGCCTTCGCGGTTCGGCTGCGCATCGAGCGGGTGGAGCCCATCTTCGAGGGGGCCTCACGCTGCATGGCCGAGACGCGCTTCGTGAACCTCTCGCTGGAGGAACGGCTGGAGCTGGCCATGTCGATCCACATCTGGGAGCGCCTGCAGAAGGTGGCCTGACCGCGCGGGCGCGCGCCGCACGCACGCCTCTGCTACGCTGTCTCGCACCGGGAGGCCCAGGTGCGAACAAGCGACGCCGCAGGACCGCAGGAGGGAAGCGGGGGTCGGCTGCCCACCGCCACCAAGCTCTGCTACGGCCTGGGGGAGTTCTTCAACGGCACCTCCACCGTCATCATCTTGATGCTCTTTCTGAAGTTCCTGACCGACGTGGTGGGCTTGGCGCCCCTGCTGGCCGGCGCCTGCGTGGTGTCGGGCAAGCTCTGGGACGCCATCTCGGATCCCCTGATCGGCTACATCAGCGATCGCACCCGCAGCCGCTGGGGCCGGCGGCGCGTCTACTTCCTGCTCTTTTCGCTGCCTGGCTCCCTGGCCTTCGTGTCCATGTGGTTCTACGTCACCTGGGACAATGTCTGGGCCAAGGCCGCCTACTATGCTGGCGCCTACCTGCTCTTCAAGACCCTGTCCAGTCTGCTGAACGTGCCCTACCAGGCGCTGGGTCCCGAGCTGACCGACGACTACGACGAGCGCACCTCGCTGGTGGCCTTCCGCATGGCCTTCTCTCTGGCGGGCGCCATCCTGGCCGGGGTGGTCCCCAACATCGTGGTGGCCCGCTTCGCGGCCGCGGGTCAAGCGGGCCGGGGTCAGCTGGTGGTGGCCCTGATCTTCGCCACGGTCTACGCAGCCATCTGGATGCTGCTCTTTCTCAAGCTGCGGGAGCGGCCGCCCCGCGCCCGCGTCGCACGCATCTCCGTGCTGCCCGCGGTCGTGCTGGCCCTCAAGAATCGCTCCTTCCGCATCCTGACCGGGATCTACCTCTGCTCCTTCCTGGCGGTGGACGTGCTGACGGCCTCGGCCAAGTACTACGTGGACGAGTACCTGCAGCGGCCCAGCCTGCTGGCCGCCATGATGGGCAGCATGCTGACCTGCTCGCTCTTGGCCCTGCCCCTCTACGGCCTGCTCAGCAGCCGCTACGACCGCCGGGTGGCCTACGCCGTGGGCACCGGGATCTGGATGCTGGCCCTGGCCTTCATGGTGCTGCTGCCCTCCGATGCGCCCGGCTTCGCCGTGGTGGCGCCCCTGGCCGTGGCCGGCGTGGGCATCGCCAGCGCCTTCGTCGTGCCCTGGTCCGCCCTGCCCGAGGTGATCGACATCGATCGCGCCGTGCTGGGCCGCCAGATGGAGGGCATCTACACCGGCTTCATGACCTTCCTGCGAAAAGCCAGCACCACCCTGGCCATCTTTCTCATCTCCCTGGCCCTCTCCCTGTCGGGCTACCAGGCCCCCGACAGCCTGCAGCAGGCCGCGCAACCCGCCGAGGCGCTGCTATCCATTCGCCTGTTCACCACCCTGCTACCCATCCTGGTGCTGGTCGGGGGGCTCTTCCTGGCGAGCCGCTACCCGGTCACCAAGCGCTTCCACGCCCTGCTGCGCCGCCGGCTGGACGAGCCCCGGGGCGCGCTGTCGCCGGCCGAGGCCCATGAGCTGGACGAGCTGCTCAGTCGCGGCTACGGCCCAGGCTGGCGCGAAGCGCGAGGCTGAAGCGGGGATCCGCCATGCCCTCTGCCGTCCTCATAGGCCTGTTGCTGCTCGAGGCGCCCCAGGCCGCCTGTCCCATGGGCGCCGAGACCCTGACCCGGCGCACGGCGGACGCCTACCAGGCCTACGTCGACTTCGATCTGGAGCGCTTCCAGGCGCAGGTGGCCACCATCGAAGAGGGGTTGCCCTGCCTCGACGAGCAGGCCGCACCCCAGCAGGCGCTGCAGCTGCACCTTGTGAGCGGCCTGGCGGCCTGGCTGAAGCGCGACGCCGGCGGCCTGAACGCCGGCCTGCGCGGAGTGCTCGCCATCGATAGCGGCTTTGAGCCCAGCCCGGATATCGCCCCCAGCGGCAGCCGCATCCGGGGTGCCTTCGACGCCGCCCGGGTGCGCAACCTGCGGCGGGGACCGGGCCTGCCCTGCGCCGGCCTGGGCCTGGTGGTGGACGGCCAGCCAGCCGCCACCTGGCTGCCCACGGATCGTGCCGCCCTGGTGCAGCTGCCTGGCGCTGAACAGGACCTGCGCAGCTGGTATCTGCGCGGCCAGGGCCTACCCGCGGACCTGGAGCAGCTGGTGGCGCCGTTCGCCCCGGCGCCACCACCCGCGCCACGGCCCCGCTCCCGCCGCCTGCTGGCCGCGGCGGCCTTCAGCTCCCTGGCGGCAGGCGCCAGCCTGGCCGGGGCCTACGCCCTGCAGGCCAGGTACTTGGAGAACTTCGACCAGGAGAAAGAACCTGGGATGTACTACGGCAACCGCGTGCTCGGCATCACCGGCTACTCCCTGGCCGGCGGCGCCGGCCTGCTGGCAGGGGGCGCCCTGCTGCTGTGGGAGTGGTGATGGACCGGCGCAGCGCCTGCCAGCTCGCCCTGGTCCTGCTGGGTACAGGCTGCGTGCTGCTGGACGCGGAGGACCGCAGCTTCTGGTACGACCGAACGCGGGTGGAGCTCGAGCTGGTCCTGGCCCCCGGCCAGGAGGCCCTGCTCTTCGGCGTGGGCAGCCTGTGGTTGACGGTGCGCGGGGAGCAGGACGAGTGGCAGCAGCAGCTGGACTGGGAGGGCTGGTGGGATCCCGGCCTGAGCGTGGACATCGTGGCTCCCGGTGAGGAGGTGGTGCTGGTGGTGGAGGGGCACTCCGGGCACACCCCCGATCCCGGGTTCCTGCTCCTGAGGGGCGAGAGCGCGCCGCTGACGCTGCAGGGCGGTCAGCGCGTCCGGCAGCGCATCTTCGCCGCGCCCGTCGAGGTGATGATCCCCTTCTCCGCGCTCTCTCCTCCCTCCTTTGGCGCGGCCCTGGCCTCGGACGGGCTGGGCAACTTCTACATCTTCGGGGGCAGCGAATACGGTGCGAGCGATGCAGGGGGAGCGCAGGCCAGCGACGCCATCCTGGCCTGGTCCCTGGCACCGCCCGGGGAAAGCTTCGAGCTGCGGCAGGTGGCCAGCATGCCCGCGGCCTTCGACGACACCGGGCTCGGCAGCCATGGCGGCCGGATGAACCACAGTGCCACCCTGATAAGCATGGGCAACGCCGAGGACCTGGGCAAGATCCTGGTGGCGGGGGGCTGGCAGGCCTACGAGCGCAGCGACACCGTAACCGGGCAGCTGCTGCTCTTCGATCCCTCCGGCGAGGAGGAGCCCGAGGTCATCGGCGAGCTGCGGCATCCCCGCGCCTGCCATACGGCGGTGGCGCTGGACAGCGGCGAGGTGATCTTCTTCGGCGGCTACGGGCTGAGCGCAGCCGGTGGGCTGAGCTGCGAGCGCAGCATCGAGCTCTACGATCCCTGGCGCCGCGAGGTCGAGCTGGTGGCAGA
The DNA here is from genome assembly GCA_964454135.1 of uncultured Enterobacterales bacterium. GTDB lineage: Bacteria > Myxococcota_A > UBA796 > UBA796 > JAFGLY01 > CAYVQL01. Next base: position 5,390 of record CAYVQL010000325.1, read on the forward strand.
GGACATGGAGGACTGCTTGGTGGGCGGCGCCGGCGCATCCATCGGCACGCGGGCGCTCCACTGCGGTGGCCTGGTCTGGGGCGAAGGCGAGAATGAGGGCAAGATCTCGGCCCACGCCCGCTGCTACCTGGCGGGCCAGGAGGGTTCGCTGACAGAGGCCCCCTCGCCGACCAGCGGCCTCTTCGGCCTGTTGCAGCCCTCCATGGCGCGCCTGGAGGGGCAAGACGCCCTGCTGAGCGGCGGCGGCAAGGCCTGGCGCTACTACGACATCCTGGCGGGCCAGGCCGACGAGTGGATTGAGGGCACGGACCGCGCGTGGATCTACCGCGGCCAGGACGACAGTTGGGAGGCCCTGGGCCCGGGCCACCGCATGGAGCAGGTGCGCGCATCCCACAGCAGCGCAACCCTGCCCGGCGGGCGCGTGCTGGTGGCAGGCGGCGCCGAGCTGCTGACCAACCTGGGCATGAACGTCAGCGAGGGCCACGCCTCGGCCGAGATCTACAACGCCTCCAGCGATAGCTGGAAGATGCTGGAGAACGCCGATGGAACCGAGGTCTTCGCCAGCCAGCTGCACATGGCTGGCGCAGCGACCGATCCGGCCTACGGCGTGCTGCTGCACGGCGGCCTGTTCCACAGCTCCTCCCACGAGCAGCGCGCGCTCTTCGTCCCCTCGCCCGACTGAAGCGCCCCCAGCCCGGCTCACGGCTGTGCGACGCCTTCCTCCAGCGCGGCGCGGGCCACGATGCGGCAGTTCTCCAGGGCCGCCAGGCAGTGCAGGGTCAGCTCTTCCCCGGCCTGCAGGGTCACGAAGGCCGGGCGCCGGATGCTCGTGCCGTTGGGAAAATCCACCACCAGGTCGTAGGTGCCCGCGGGCAGGACGCCCGCGGGTCGCTCCTTCCCGTCGGGGCCCTTGAAGCGCGCCGAGAAGACCTCGCCCTGCAGACGCACGAAGCCCTGGCCGGCCTGCGATGCCGCTGGCACGGGCGTGGGCGCCTCCGCGGCCTCCGCGGCTTCCTCGCTCTCCGCAGCAGCGGGGCTCACGGCGGCGCCAGCAGGCGACTCTCTGGGCTGGCTGCTCTCCGCGGAGGCCTCGACGGGTGCCGGCTCCACGGGCACGCGCTCCGCAGATGCCGCATCGAGCGAGGGCTGCCCGGTACCAGCGGCTGACAGTGCAGGAGCCGCCGCTGACGCCCCCGACGCTGGCTCCTCATGGGGCGACCACAGCATGGCCAGCGCCAGCGCCAGCGCCGCGCAGAGCAGCAGGCCCGCGCCCAGGCCTGGCAGCAGCCATCGGGCACCGGCTGCCACGCCCGTGGCCGCCGCGGCCGGAGCGCTCCGGGTCTCCGCAAGCGGGGCGCCCATCCCCAGTCGCACGGACGAGGCCAGCGCCGGCGCGTCCTCGGGCAGGGCGGGCAGGCTGGGGAGCACGGTCACCAGGGCCGCCTTCATCTCTTCCGCGTCCTGGAAGCGCCGCTCTGCCTCGAAGCGCGTGGCCCGCCGGATGAACGCGGCCAGCTCGGTCGGGATGGCGCGCGCCTCGTCCGGGTCCACACCCCAGGCGAAGAGATCAACCGGCACCTCGGCGGTCAGCAAGGCGAAGAGCGTGCTGCCCAGCGCGTACAGATCGGCCCGCGCGTCGGCGCGGCGCGCCGAGCGGCGCTGCTCGGGCGCCATATAGCCCCAGGTCCCCAAGGTGGTGCCCGTCTTGGTCAGCTGGCTGGCAGCGCCGCGCACCAGGGCGATGCCGAAGTCGCAGAGCTTGGGCACGCCCTGGCTGTCCAGCATGATGTTCTGGGGCTTGATGTCCCGGTGCACGATGCCCGCTCCGTGGGCCAGGGCCAGGGCGTCCAGCACGGGCAGCAGGACGTCCGCCGCCATGCGCGGGGGCATGGGCCCGTGCATCCGGATCCAGTCCCAGAGCGAGCCCCCCTCAGCCAGCTCCATCACGATGCAGAGCTGCCCCTGCTCGCGCCGCACGTCGTGCACCTGCAGGATGTTGGCATGGCGCAGGGCGGCCATGGCGCGCGCCTCGGTCTCGAAGCGCGCACGCACGCCCGGCTTGTCCGCCAGCTCCGATGACAGCAGCTTGAGCGCCCGCTCCACCCCCAGCTGGCGATCGAAGACGCGGTACACCGTTGCCATGCCGCCCCGCCCCACCACGCCGCGCAGCTGGAAGCGATCGCCACCGGGCAGGGCCTGGTTGCTGTTCATCGTTTGTTCATCCTGGAGGCCGCAAGCAGGGCTATGCTGTCGGAGAATAGCAGGCCGGGCCGCACAGGCGCGCCTGCGGCGAGCCGGTGAGCCAGTGGACTCGGAGCTGCATGCCATGGCCGAAGGTGATGCCCAGGGGCGGCGCTGTGTGCGCTTCGGCAGCACGCTCAACGTGGGGCGGCACCCCTCAAACGACCTGGTTCTGGCGGATGAGCGCGCCAGCCGCTTCCACGCCCTGCTGGAGCTGGGCCCCCGGGGTTGGCGCGTGCGCGACCTGGGCTCCAAGAACGGCAGCAGCCTGAACGACCAGCCCCTGGAGGACGAGCAGCCCCTGCGGCCGGGAGACCAGCTCTGCTTTGGAGGGCGCAGCCGCTGGAAGGTCCTGCGCCTGACCGAACGAGGCGAGCAGGACGACTGCGTGCCCACAGCCGACCTGCCCCCCGAGGCCGAGCCCCGCATGAGCTTGCGCGCCGTGGACGACGGACAGCAGATAGAATTCGGCGGGCTGCTGACCATCGGCCGCCACCCATCCAACGGCCTGGTGCTGGACAGCGAGCTCATCAGCGGGCACCACGCGGTGATCGCCTTCCGCGAGGGGCGCTGGCGGCTGCGCGACCTGGGATCGCGCAACGCCACCAGCAGCGGAGGCCGCCGCCTGCAGGGCTGGCGCGACCTGGTGGTGGGACAGCGCATCCGCTTCGGGGGCTGCTCCAGCTGGGAGGTGGTCGCCGCGCAGCAGCCCGGCCAGGAAGAAGGCTTTCAGCCCACCGTGGAGGAGCGCCAGCTGCCCGAGCTGCGCCTGACCCTGACCTGGGACGGCGACTACGGCTTCATCAAGGTCGAGCAGCAGGGCGTGACCTGGATCGAGCGCGCCGGCCAGCCCTTTCTGCTCTTGCACGAGCTGGCGCGCCGGCCTGGGCAGTGGGTGGACGACGATGAGCTCAAGAGCGCGCTCTGGGGCCTGGCCGCGCGCCGCCGCAGCCGCACCGCCCTGGGCACCATCATCTTCCACACGCGCCGCATCTTCGCCTCCCACGGCATCTCGGGCAGCATCGTGGAAAAGGACGGCAAGCGCACGGCCCGCACGCGCCTGCGGCTTCCGCCGGAGCGGGTGCGGGTGTTTGCGGGGCGGGGGGGGGAGTAGAGCCCTACTCTTCTTTCGCCCCTTTCTCCTGGCAGGCCTTGTCAGCGCTGGGATCCGTCACCTCCACCAGCGTCAGCTCCACCTCCTGGGCTACCAGCTGGTCCACCTTGATGGTCAGACAATAGAGATCGCCGCCCGTGCTGCAGGCCTCGCAGCTCACGCCGAAGCTGTCGGCCAGGGCGCAGAGGGCGTCGCCGTCCTCCAGCTCGTCGAAGGCGGCGGCGATGTCCCGCGCATCCAGCTCGCCAGCCAGCTGGCCGCCGCCGAACCAGCCGCCGTCGGCGGCAAAGGTGCCGGCCATCTCCACCTGGTACAGGGGCAGCACCAGGTCGCCCACCTGGATCATGATGTCGGCCGGCTCGATCTCGAAGTAGGGAGTCTCGCCGAATTCCGCGCTGGGGAACTCGATGGTGGGCAGGCAAAGGTCCTGCTCGGGAGGATCGCTGCCCTCCACGGCCATGGCCCCCATCAGCTGCAGGCTGTCGCCCTCCGACACCACGCCCAGCAAGACCTGGAAGTCGCCCAGCTCGGCCAGCAGGGGGCCGATGTCCTCGGGCTCCAGGAAGCGGCCGTCGGACACGCCCAGGGCGTAGCTGCGCCCCTCCAGCGACACGGTCAGGGGCAACCCCAGCGCGGAGGTGCCGAAGCTCAGCTCGGCTTGGCCGGCGCAGGTGGTGATGGTGGCGTCGTAGGCCGCTGAGGGCTCCAGGATGTCCTGTGGGGCGAAGTGGACGGTCTCCAGGTCTTCCGAAAAGCTGAGCTCACCGGCCACCGCGCCCTGCGGCCCCTCCAGCGCCACCGTCGTTTCCATGCCCGTGTCGGGCTCGCTGAGCTGCAGCTCCAGGCTGGCGCGCTGATAGAAATCCTGGGCGTCCTGCGCCGGAAATGTCTCATCGATCTCCATCTCGCAGCTGAAGCCCGTCTCCTCCTTCTCGCCACAGGCGCAGAGCAGCAGGGCCGTGGCCAGGGGGTTGATTCCGTATCGCATCTTCACTCCGCGGCGCCGCAGCGCAAGGCCCGGGAACTCGGGTTGCACGCAGGTTACGCCGGACAGCGAGGCTCCGGGCACAAGCGATGAACAAACAGCCCGCTACTGGTTGCCGTAGCCGTTCCAGCCACCGCAGTCGGGGCACTGCCAGTTGATGTTGTTGCAGGTCATACCCCAGCGGTTCTCGTCGGAGCAGGCCTGACACATCTCGAAGCCGCACTTGCAGGACCAGCAGAAAGGCACGTCACGGCGGCAGCAGTGACAGTTGTGCTCGGCGCGACGACGCCTCTTGGTGCGACCCTTTCTCTTGCGACGCAGCACAGCTCACCTCCGACAGGGCCAGCCTAATGCGACCCCAGCGGCACCGCCCAGGTCTCCTCGAAACCCACCGCCAGCAGCCGGGCGCGCAGGCCCAGCAGCTCCTGCCGCGTGCCCATCCGACCCACGCGCACCCGGTGCCGGAGCGTGCTCTCGGCGGTGGCCACCTGCTCGATGCGCACGTCTTCGAAGCCCTCCTCGCGCAGCTTGGCCGCCATCCCGGCCGCCACCGCCTCGTCCCGGGGGGCCGCCACTTGCAGGGTCCAGCTGCCCTCGGTCGGCACCTGGCGGGGCTCGTCTCCGCGGTCCCGCCAGGCGATCCAGCTGCGCAGGGCGGTGGAGAGCGCCAGGCCGAAGCGCGCCTCGCTGCTGGGGGCGGCGAAGAGCGCCACGTCCTGGGGGTTGGTGCGGAAGTGGGTCTCCAGCAGGATGGCGGGGCAGGTGTTGCGCTCCAGCACCGTCAGGCGCTTGCCCACATCGATATGCCCGCCCAGGGAGGGCCACCAGGGCAGGTAGTCCCTGGTGTCGGCGATGCCGCGGTCAAAGGCCGACTCGTGGTAGTGGAAGAGTGAAAAGCCCGCGTCCTGCAGCGCGGCGCCCACGAAGGCCGCCAGCCACTCGCTCTGCCGGGCCACCTCCGTTCGCTGCCGCGGCGACCAGATGACCATGGCGCCGCGAGGCTTGGCGCCACCGGTGGCGTTGGCGTGCAGCGAGATGAAGGCGTCGGCGCCGTGCAGCCCGCAGAGGCTGGCGCGCCGCCCCCGGGAGGGGTTGCTGTCGCCCTTGCGTGTCTGCAGCACGCGCCAGTGGCCCTCGCTCTCCAGCTGGGCCTGGGCCGCCAAGGCATAGCGCAGGTTGACGTTTTTTTCGGCTTCCTCCACGCCCGCGGGCACCGTGCCCGGATCCCGGCCCCCGTGCCCTGCGTCGAGCACCAGACGATAACGCCCGTAGTCGGGCCAGTCTTCGCGTACCAGCACCGGATCGATACCCACCGGCGGATCCCCCAGGTGCAGCGGCCCAGGCCAGCCGAAGGCGCGCCAGGCCAGGTAGAAGGTCAGCCCCCCGGCCAGGACCGTGACCAGCAGGGCCACCAGCAACAGGCGGCGCAGGCAGGAGCCGCCGGTCCCGGCTTTGTTTCGAGGAGGCGCTCTGCCCGAGCCAGCCATCAGCCGCTCCCTTGCGAGGAGGCCAGCTTAGCGGACCGCGGCTAGGCGCTCCAGCGCCGCCAGCCCGGGCACGTCCACGGCCTCCAGCTCCCGTGGCTCCCACTTGCGCAGGCCGCCGTGGTAGGTGCGGGCGCCCTGCAGGCCGTCCGCGTGGGTTCGCAACCAGCGCAGCAGCGCCTGCGCCAGCCAGGGGGGCTGCCCTTCGTGCAGGTGCAGGCCGTGCAGCACGTTCAAGATGCGGCAGCCATCGGGATTTGCGGCGAAGGCCGGCGGCCGACGAGCCATATAGGTGACCACGATGGGGGCCGGAGGCGGGCCGCCGACCCGCCACCAGGGCTTGCGGTGGCTGCACAGGTAGCGCTTCGGGACGCCCTGTTCTTCCCCCTTGGCCAGGTAGGCGCGCAGCGCCTGGCACTCGGGCAGCTCGCTGTCCAGCACCAGCAGCTGGTGCGTGCAGTGCCCGGCCGTGACGACGCCCCCTGAGCCCTGCACCTGGGCCGCCCGGGTCAGGCAGGGCATGAAGTGCGCCTGCAGACCAAGCCGGCGTACCTCGGCGACGGGCAGCGAGAAGAAGGCGTTGGCGCCCGTGGCCACGCCGCGATGGACCCGGCCATAGGTGGAGAGGGGGACCATGTCTTGCCGACGCGCCGCCGGGGGCGCCCTGCAGAGCGCGGACCAGCGCGGTGCGGCCGCCAGCGCCTGATGGCTCACGGCGCGGCCCGTGCCCAGCGCTCCCAGCTGCGAGGCCTGGTCCGCCTGCCGCAGGCGGCTCGGCCCGCGGCTGCCCTGCTCCCAGCCGAAGAGCAGCGCCGTGCTCATGGCGTCCGAGAAGTGGACGGCCTCGGGCGCCAGCAGGTCCAGGAAGCGCAGACCCAGCGGACCCGCCAGCAGCTGCCGAATGGCCGCGCCATAGCCCACGTCCAGCCACTCGGCCGAGGTGAGCAGGCAGCCCAGGTCGCCTGGGCGGCTCGCCAGGGCCGCGGCCAGCACGAAGAGTACGTGCAAGCCGGCCAGGCCTGAGAGCTTCACGCCCAGCTGGCCGCCAGCCCGTTGCGCCCAGGCCTTGGTCTCCCGCGTCAGATCGTGGTGCCTCACATAGGGGGGATTGCCGATGAAGGCCGTGCGGCCAACCACCGCGGGCAGGCGCAGCTGCAGCAGGTCGGCGCAGACCACCTCGGCCGGCGGCAGACCGGCGGCCGCCAGGTGGGCGCGGGTCATGAGCACGGCCAAAGGATCCGCATCCACGGC
>CAYVQL010000326.1:0-12395 GCA_964454135.1 uncultured Enterobacterales bacterium
GCATCCTGGCGTTCGCCGCTTCCCCCGTGTTGAATACCGCCGAACCCGCGGCCCGCATGAGCTGGTTGGCGAACTTGGCGTATCCCCGGGGCACCTGCTCGCACAGCCCCATTGCCAGGACCAGCACCCTCAACGCCTGTGCGTAGGCCGCCAGCTTGTGGTGGGGGAAGTGGGTTTTCGTGATGTAGTCCATGTGCTCTCCTTTGATTGCCGGGCGGAGCCGCCGCCCTCGCCCCAAAGGGGCGGCACTACGTCCGTGGCGCAGCCCGGCGAGCTCAGGAGGGCATCGGACGACCACATCCGCCCTACCCACTTCCCCCACCACGGGCGACAGGCCGGTCGGCGACCTGCGCCCACCATCCCCACCTCCACATCTCCCGTCATCCCTCCACTCGAACCCGCACCCATCCCTTCCACCTCACCCGCGACAGGCCTGCCGCCGGTCAACTCCGAGCCCTGCCCGAGTGCCACGTGGATGGGGATGTGGACGTGCAGGTGCGCGTGCGGGTGGAGGGCCCAGGGTGGAGGGGGCCGTCACCGCGGGGGAGGTCAGCTATCTGGGGCAGGACTTGGCGCCGAAGGCACTAGTTGATATCCACACTCGCCCCCTTGATGCGAACCGGGCCGCTCGAGCGCTGCAGCACATGGGTGCCCCGCAGCACGATGCGCCCGTCGCGAGTGAGCGTGATCGAGGCTTTGCCGCAGCGCAGCACAAGCTCCTGCTCGGCTTCCAACACCAGCGACTCCGCATCCAAGACCAAGCGCTCCGGCAGGTCCCTTTCCGTACCGGGCAACTCGAGCCGCCCAGCCACCAGAGGCCGGTCCTTCTGCGGATCCAGCAACACGGCCACGGCGCAGCCCGGCTCGAGGGTGACCGGGTCTGCCAGCGCCTGGGCCACCACCTCACGCGCCTCGTCGTCCAGCTGCAGCTCGACCAGGGGATCTCCCGAGTCGAGCACGCGCTGAACGCGCCCCATCACGAGGCGAGGCTCACCACCCTTCTTCATTGGCCCTCCAGGGATGACGAGCTCGAGCCAGCCGACTCCTCGAGCTTGAAGAGCACCAGTTTGACTTCTCCTGCCACGACCTGGACAGAACGGCTCTCATCGATGCCCAACGCCTCGTTGCGCACGCGCACGGTGTGCCAGCCAGCCGTCACACGATGCTTGACCACAGGGGTCGTCTCGGCCAGGTGCTTGCCGTCGACCGAGACATAGGCCCAGTTTCGCGTAACGTTGACAGACAGGTATCCCTTGCTCGGCTTGGTAGCGGCTTGCCTGTCGGCGTCGGCGCCAGGAGCCGGCTCCTCCTGTGGCTCTTCACCGTCATCGCTGACCACTGGCGCCGGAGAGGGGGAAGGCTCGGGAGCCTGCTCGGCAGCTGCCGAGGCGGACAGGTCTCGACCCTCCGCCCCGCTCCCCGCACCCGGAGCCCCGCCGTAGCCCGACCAGAGAACATAGAGCAGGGACAGGAGCGCCACAAACAGCGCGGCGCCTCCCAAAAGGGCAACGGTCAACCAAGGCCCTGGCTTGCTCCGGCCCCTCGTCTCCCTGCTGACCCCAGTGGCGGCCTGCTCTTGCGCTGGTTGGACGGACCTTGGCCCCCTCGCCGGCTCACGAAGGACCGCGGCCTCTGTCACCGCCGGCTGCGGGACCGGTTGAGGACTCCCCATGATCCGGGCCGCCGTGTAGCGCTCCCCCATGGTATCGGTCGAATCCGGCTCGTTGGCCACGCCATCCGGGCGGATCGGCTCTCCATCGGATCCCTGGGCGGCGTCCTCCTGCACACCCTTCACGGCCTCTGACGCCCAACCCCTCAACCAGGGCCCGCCGACCTGTACCGACAAGGCCTTGAACTCGTCCGCCACATGGGCAGCCTTGGAGCGATCGGCCGGGTAATAGGAGAGCATACGGGACAACGCAGCGACGAGGTCATCCGGAACCCCGCCCCCAAAGGCTTGTTGCAGAGCATCCAGCGCTTCAGCGACCTCCACCTTCTGGCGGAAGAAATCAACTGACAACTGACCCAGGCGACGCCCGAGAGCGCACTCGTAAAACACAACGGCCAGGCTGTAGATGTCCGCCTCCGGCAGGTCTCGGCCGTCGAAGCGCTCCGGCGCCATATAGCCTTCCGTGCCAAAGGCCAACGACCCGGTGCGGGCCTCACGACTCAGGAACGAGGCCCGCGCCACGCCGAAATCGAGCAGCTTGACCTCACCCGCCGGCGTGATGCGGATATTCGGAGGCTTGATATCGCGATGCACGATCCGCAGCGGCCGCCCGGTCTGGGGATTGCGCGCGTTGTGTGCCACGTGCAGGGCTGCAGCCACCTCCAGTACGATCTCGCAAAGAGGGCGCAGCGGAATGGGTCCCCTCTTCACCAACTGCTCCAGATCGGCGCCGTCCACGTACTCCATCACCACAGCCCAGTTGCCCCCGACCTTCGCCAGGTCTTCCACGCGGACGATGGCCCTGTGGTTCAGCAAGGCCAGTAGCCGTGCTTCGTCGCGCAGGCGCGCCCGCAGGGATTCGTCGTCCTGCAGTTCGTCGTTGAGCACCTTGATGGCGACTTGCTTCGTGAAGCCGGATCGGCCCCTCATCTGCCCGAAGTAGACCGATCCATAGCCCCCTCGACCGAGCTCGGAGACCAGCGAATAGGTCCTGGGGCCGGACGGCGAGGCCGACTCCTCCTGCCGCTTGTCCGTCATCAGCCGCTCCCCCTCTTGCCCCCCTGCTCGGCAAGGTGATTGGTTGCCGCCACGACAAAGACAGGCTGGGGTGTAGCCGGCAAGGTTCGCCTTTCTGTGGAGGGACGTGGTTGCTGAATGATAGCGCCTTCCCTGGCAAGGGGAAAGCGCCCATACCCGCACCTCGCGTCTGCCAGCCGGGCGGTTCGAGCCCACGGAACAGCAACAGACCTCAGGGGCGCTGGACTGTTCTCTCTCGGCGCCTGCTGCACAGGCCCTCGCCATGGGCCAGGCGCAAGCTCTCCTGCAACACGTCGGGCAGACCGATGGTCAGGGTGGAGTAGGCCGGGTCGGTCCACATCACCAGCTCTTGGCCGCGACGTTCGATCACCGGCGGGATGCGCAGCATGGCCTGGTGGCCCAGTTCGATGCCGGCTGCGGCAGCGCAGCGCACCACGAAATCCGTGCAGAGATGCCCGCGCAGCGAGAACTGCCCGTAGTCGTAGGATTCGATGCAACCCAGGACGCGCCGGGCCTGCTCTTCGTCAAGCGCGAACCGGCACCAGTAGCTCGCCCGGTGGCCATCACTTCCGGTGTGGAAGCGCCCGTCCTCCATCCCCTCCCAGAGATAGGCGACGGGATCAGGCACCCCAGCCCGAATGCCGGCCAGCACACCCGTGACGTATGGAGCACGCTCCAGGCCATACTCCCCCGTATGCCCGCCCTCGACCGCGCGCTCGTCGTGACGGAACGCCAGCCAGGCATGGCCTACGCCCTGGCCCTTACGGAACATGCTCCGCCAGCCGAAGAGCGAACGGAGCATTCTGGCCGGCGAAGAGGTGTCGAAGCCCGGCGCGTCCACCAGGATGACCAACTCCCCCTCAGCCCGAGCTGGCGAAGCCTCTCCCGACGGGAGCTGGCGCCGGGCAGCCCTGACATCGAGAGTGGAGAAGGCCTCGCTCGCCTCGGGGCCCCGCGGTGGCGCATCCCCCAACGAGCGGCAGGAGGAGAACACGGCGACGCAAGCCAAGCATGCAAGCGAAGACGAGAGTCCCCGCGTCCGCCCTCTCTGCCGCGCTTGCCTACTGCCAAGGGGAACGCGCGCAGCGGCCACCGGTGCCCGCTCAGGGAGAGTCGGAATTCGGATCCAGCGAAGCATCCTCCTCCTCGATCTCGGTGTCGTACTCCGCATCGCCCTTTTCGTTGTCATACGAGGTGTGGGAGGTCTCCAGCCGGATGGCGTTCTGCACGGCTGGAGGCGGCTCGACGAGCTCCCTGTCCCGCGACTCATCCACCGTGGTCGCAGCAGGCGGGCCCATGGGCTCCCGTTCCTCGTCCATCACCGGCGCCTGTACCGCAGCGCCGCTGGGGGGTGCCCCGTCGACAGCCGGCTCCTCTTCCACATCCTCCTCTGGCGCTGCAGCCTCCCGCACGGACGTGGCGCCCGCGGGCTCGGCGAACCTGGCCATCGTGATGAAATCCAGTCCGCGCGAGCGCCTCAGCTCCACGTTGTCGAGCTGGATATCGACCAGCCCTTGCGGGCTGACCTCGACCTTCATCCGTGAGGAGAGCATGTCCTCGTCCCGGGCCCAGTACTCCGGCATCACCACGAAGAGGATCAGGCCGACGTAGGGCACCGGCAGCAGCAGCCAACGCAGGCGATTTGGCCTGAAAGAGCGAACGCTGAATCCCACCAATCCCAGGTCCACGTCCGCGGGCATGTAGTCGAAGACCCGCAGGTCTCCCTCGAAAGCCCCGCCCCGGTTCTGGACGTAGAGGTGATACCAGGCCACGTCGTGCCCCTTGTCCGCCTTGAGCGACACGGCCGTGCCGCTGGCTCGGTTCCAGTTCTTGGAGACCCTCTTGAAGGCCTTGAAACGCGGCCTGTGCTTCTGTCCCTGTGATTTAAAGGTCTTCTTGCGCTGCTTCGCTGTCTTCCGTATCTGCTTTAGGCTGTCCTTGCGGGCCCGCTTGCGCTGCTTGAGATTCCACTCGCGCTCGACCTTCCCCCTGTTCTTGACGACAACCTCGGTCTCGTTGAACACGACGTGTTCTTTGACGTCTCCCGTGGCTATGACCACCGCGTCTCCCGGCGCCAGGTTGCCGACTTCGCCTTGGACGAGCTGGTTGTAGGCGGTCAGGGGAGGTGCATCTCCACCGTTGATGATGATGTCCGTGACATTCCGGCGGCAGCCGCCCAAGGAGCTGGCAGCTCCTAGTAGCAGCGTGATAAGGGTCGAACAGCGCCTCTCTCTCATGCGGGATCTTCGGTTGGAGCTTGTCGCTTCATAATACTGACCCGCTCCTTGGCATTCAATGGCGAGCCCCGCCAATGCCTGGTCTTTCCTGTGGATGGACCGCTCCACGGGGTTACAGGACCTCATCCTGCAGGAGAGAACGCATGTCGGAACTGTCACGGTTCTATGTCGAGTACCCGTGCATTGAAGGCGGCAGCACGCAGCTGGAGATGGAGCTCGAGAGCGACATTCCCATCTATGAGCTGGTGCCACAGGTGTTGGAACTCTTCGTCAACGCAGAAGAGGTGCCTACCCCCGCCCTGCAACCCACGGGCGAGGCCGGACCCGCGGGATGGGCAGGGGTAGCCCTGCACGTCCAGTCCAGCGAGAGTGAACCCCGGATCAAGGTGGCCGACTGGAGCCAGGTGTTGGATTCGTTGGGCCTACCGCCCTCCAGCCTCTTCATACTCTCCAAGTCCGGCGAACTGGACGGCAAAGCCGACGAAACTCCAACCTTCTATTTCGAGTATCCTTCCGGGAATGGCGGCGCGGTGCGACTCGAGCTGCGCATGGACCCGGAGCAAGCCCTCGGCGACCAGGTCGCCCAGCTACTGGACTGGGTCCGAGGCACGCGCTGGCTCCCTTCCCCATCCCTGCTGCCCTCGAGCCTCGGGCAGCCTAGCGAAACCGGCTACTCGGTCTTCCTGCGGCAGCAAGGCGAGGGCCCCCGCTGCCTCGTGGCAGACCTCACCAACTCCCTGTCGCAGCTGGGTGGCGCGGGCCAAGCCATCATCAGCGTGGAGCCAAGGGACGAGCCGACCAAGGACGGCACGCAGCGCTTCGTGATCAACTACCCCATCGCCGGCGGTGACTGGGCCTGGGTCGAGATGGACCTTGAGCTGGCCGTGCCGCTGCGCAACCTCGTCCCCTCGATCCTGGCCTGGTCCAAGTTCACCCGCTGGCTGCCGCATCCCCTCATCGACCACCGTCAGAGCACCTCCCGGCAGGCCCCCACCGACTACGAGATCTTCCTGCGCGATCAGAGCTCTGGCCAGCGCCTGCGAGTCCTGGATCTGGACCGCTGTCTGGGAGAGCTGAGCTTCCCGCCCTATTCCTGGATCGTGCTCTCCACGGGTCGCCTGCGCCCGTTCCAAGCCCGCTACCCCACGGGCCCCGATGCCTGGAACCAGACCAGGCTCGATCTGCCCGAAGGCCTGCCCCTGGAGGTGCTGGCGCCAGACATCCTCGACTGGGCGAACCGTGCCACCTGGCTACCCAACGCCGATCTTCCCGAACCCAAGACGGCCGCCGCCAAACGCTTCGACTTGTTCGTGCGCCTGACCGAGCACGATCCACGCGTACAGCTCGACAACCTGGGAAGGAGCCTGCAACAACTCGCCATGCCGGACCACGCGCTCTTGGCCCTCGAGCGTCCCAGCTGGCGCAAGTGCAGACTGGGCTACGCCGACAAGCAGGGCAAGGCCTCCCAGGCCGCTCTCGTTCTCGAGACGAGCACACCCTTCGACGTCCTCATGCCCCTGCTCTTCCGCCAGCTCGTGTCCGCCAGGAACGCTTCTCAACCCCACCCGCACTACTTCCGCTCCCCGGAGGGGAAGAACCCGCAATACGAACTCCTCTTCGCAACCCCCCGCGGCGGTGCGGCGCAGCGAGTCACGGACATGAGCAATACGCTTGGTGATATCCAGCTTCCGCCAGATGTCATCATCAATGTGGCGGCCCCCGGGGTGCCCGCGCTTCCGAACTGAGCGTTGGGGCTTCAAGCTCCTGGGAGCACCAGCCCCGCGGCCAGCCGGTTCTTGGCCACGGCGGAAGATTGGTCGTCGCGCCGAATCGTCCAGCGCAGACGTTGCCGCAGCTGCTCGGCGTCCACGCCCAGCTGGATGTGGATCGGCAGGAAGCGCGCAGCCAGATCCAGGATCTTGGCCGAGAAGACCAGCGAAGGAGCGAGCGCCTCGTATGTCTCCAGGGGCACGTGCATGAAGTGCAGCTGCGGCGCCCAGTCCTCCAGGGGAAGCTCCCCTCCCACAAGCACGCCACCTTCCACCCTGCCCCATCGCTCGCGCTCGAGCCGTGAGGGCTCAGGCAGGCCCCGCCCCTCGCAGGGCAGGCCCATGAACTCGAGACGCGCGTAGAGGCCGAATACCTGCTCGCAGGCCGCCTCGATGGCGCCCGGACGGCCAAAGAAGGGTCGAGCCCGGCGCATATGGCGCAGCAAGCGCCACCTCTCCTGCGCATCGGGCCAGATCTCCAATTCAATGCCCCAGGCCCGCTCCACGGCCTCGACCGTTACCTCCGGTGCGGGGGGATTGGGTGCGGACAGGATCCTCTCGGCCAGCGCCATGGAGAAGCCCGGCGGCAGGGGCGCCCCCTCGGGAGCTTGTCCCTCGTAGGCACGCTCTGTGGCCATCTGGAGGGCGTCAAACTCCAGCAGGGTCTCCTCAAGGACGACGAGGAGCTGCTCGGCCACCTCACCCGCAGGGGGGGCCTGAGCTGTCTCGTTCCCTGCGCCATACCTGGACTCCGGCCCCCGGAAGCGCAGAAAGGCGGGGTGGAGAACCCTCAGCTTGGGAACCCTGCCCTTCTTGCGCACACCCGACAACACGGGCGCCTGACCAGCGCTGGACAACTCCTCCACCGCGCAGGTGCCAGGCACGCGTACCAGGCGCAGACGTTTCCAGGCCCCCTCGCGCAGTCCGGCCAGCCTGGAGAGCAGATCTTGGAACACAGGGGCCTCCTCCCGAAATCAGGCCTGCTCCGGCCCGCGGAACACCACACCGCCATCCACAACCTCGATCTCCAGTTTCTCCAATGCCACGCCCGCAGCCCTGGACTGGAGCAGCCGGAGCGCCAAAGGGTTCTCCACGTGCATACGGACGGCATGGACGATGGACCGCGCGCCATAGGCGCTGGAGAACCCGTGCTCAACGACATGGTTCAGCAGATCGTCGCCCCAACCCAGCTCCAGGTTCAGCTCGGCCGCAGCGTGACGCTTCAGCTTGCTCAGCTCAATCTCGGCAATACGCGCCGCGTGGCGAGCCTCGAGCCGATCGAAGACGATCACGTCCAGCCGGTTGAGGAACTCCGGTTTGAGCGCCCGGGTGGCCGCCTGCCGGTACATCCTACGTCTCATCTCGGCGTCCGCTACATGCTCGGCCAGGTTCTCGCGATCCTGCCCGATATTGGATGTCAGCACGACGACCGCGTTGGAGAAGTCGTGTTCCGTGCCCTGCCCATCGGTCAGACGCCCGTCGTCCAGCAGCTGCAGGAGCACCGTCAACACCGTGGGATGGGCCTTCTCGATCTCGTCGAAGAGCACGATGGCGAAGGGACGCTTGCGGATGGCCTCGGTCAGCGCGCCGCCTTCCTCGTAGCCGACGTACATGGGCGAGGCGCCTATTAGCTTGCTGACGTCGGCCGAGGACTTGTACTCGGACATATCCAGCCTGACCAGGGCGTCATCGCTACCAAAGAGCCAACGCCCCATCGCCTTGGCCAGCTCCGTCTTGCCCACACCGGTAGAACCCAGGAACAGGAAGGCTCCTGCAGGACGACGCCCGCGCTTCAGCCCGGCGCGCTGCCGTTGCAGGGCCAGCGAGACCTGCTCGATGGCACTGCGCTGGCCGATGACCTGCTGGGCGAGATCTTCCGCCAGGTCGAGCGTGCTCTGGGCGCTGTCGCGACTCTCCACCGCACCTACGGGAATGCCCGTCATCTCAGTGATGGTGGTGGCTACATCCGCATCGAGCACCTCGATGCTGATGCCGCGCTTCCCGGCGAGCTCCACGTAGTCCTGGTAGGCCCTCGTCGCGTCCTCCTCTCCAGCTCTGCGCGCCTCCAAATGCGCGCGAAAGGCCTCCTTCACCTCTTCCAGGCCTTCTCGGCGCACCTCGTATCCTCCCCGTAGCTCGGCTATCTGCGCCTCGAGTTCCTCGATCCTGGGTTCGGGCCGTTCCTGCGAATCGGGCGCGCGCCGCAGCAGCAGGCTGGCGCGCTCCTGCTCCAGGCGCGCCAGCCGCCGCGAGGTGAACTCGGCCCGGATCCGTACCCGGGCGACCGTTCGGTCGAGGATGTCGATGGCCTTGTCGGGATGGTATTGGTTGCGGATATAGCGGGAGGAATAGTAGACGGCCGCTCTCAAGGCTTCCGGTGTGATCTGATAGCCGTGGTGCTCCTGGAGGCTGCGGGCCACGCCATACAGCATGTCCAGGGTGTCGTCGTTGCCGGGCTCATCAACCTGCACGCGCGCGAAGCGGCGGGACAAGGCCTTGTCCTTCAGGATGTAGCGCGTGTACTCTGCGTGGGTGGTCGCCCCGATGCAGCGGAATTCTCCTCTGGCCAGGGCGGGCTTGAGGATGTTGGCCGCATCCATCTTCCCCTCGCTGCCCCCGGCTCCGACTATGGTGTGCAGCTCGTCGATGAACACGATGGTGTCCTCGCGGTGAGCCTTGGCCCACTCGATCAGCTCCTTGAGGCGCGCCTCGAACTGACCCCGATACTGGGCGTTTGCCACCAGGTCCGTCATGTTGACCTCGACGATCCGCACGCCGTGCAAGGCGGGCGGCACCTCGTCGCGGACGATCTTCTGACAGAGCAGCTCCACGATGGCCGTCTTGCCGACCCCGGGGGCGCCCACCAACACCGGATTGGGCTTGGTGTTGCGCAGCAGGATCTCCACCAGTTGCCGGACTTCCTGGTTGCGCCCCACGATCAGGCGGTCTGTCCTGGCGCCGACCATAGCCGTCAAGTCCACGCCCCATTCTCCATATGCCGCCGGGCCTTCCTCCTCGTCGTCCGGGGCAGCGGCAGGCTTCTTCGCCGGCGCACTGGGAAGCGGGTCGGGCCAGGCAATAGCGCCGCCCTCGAACCGAGGCAGCCTCAGACCGGAAAAGAGGTCGCGCAACTCGTCCTCTTCCAGCGTGAAATAGGCCGCCAGCGCCTCTTGCGGCCCAGTCTCTTCGCAGCCGAACTCATCGGCTTTGTCCAGCAGGAAGAGCAGATCGTCGTGGTGGTCGATGTATCGACCCGCCAGGCTCGACTTGGGCACGCCCCGCAGACGGGCCAGCAGGAAGTCTCTCCACCCCGCAACATCGCCCACAACCGAACGGGCCGCCTCCAGCAACTCGGCCCCATTGGGGATGGTCAGCTCATGGATGAGGTGCTCGGGACGACAGACCACGTGCCCCAGGCGGCCCGCGAGCGCCTCGGCGCGCTGGATGCTCTCTTGAAGAGCCGGTTGTTTGGACGGCATCTCACACCTCGCCTGAAGACTCCCAGGGATTGTTCTCTTCGCACCGATAGTCGTAGCCCACAGGGCCGACCGACTCGAGGTAGCGCACCACCTGCTGGCTGAGCTTCTCGCGATGCCCGTTGGGGACATCCTGGGCGTAGTCCACCAGCATGACCACCCCCGCGCGCACGCGCCCCTGCTCGCCGCGCCAGCGCCTGAACTCGGCCTGAGCGCTGATCACTTCCGCGAAACGCGCCAACACTGCACTCTCGAAGTCCACGCGCGTAATGCAACGCTGCCCGAAGCTGAGCCAGGCGATGGCCTCGCGCAGAGGCTCGGCTCCGGCGATGCGCCCCATGAACCGCAGCGGCCGCCAGGGCACGCGTAGCAGCAGCAAGCGGTCCACGTCGGACATATGGCGCAGCTGGCGAGTTTCGAGCGCCACACCCTGACGGCCCCAGCTGTTGAAGATCAGCGGCCAGTCAAGATCCAGCAGGCAGGAACCCTCGAGGTGCAGGTGGAAAGGCGGCTCAACGCCCAGCAGCAGCCTGGGCGGATCGCCGGCATAGCCAGGGGGGAGAAGACGATAGGTGGAGGCGGAGGTGCCAAGCCTGGGCAAGCCGCCACCCAGCACGCCCATCCTGGCATGGGCCTCCTCGGGCTCGAAGGGGCGACCATCGACCTTGACGCTCGCGAGCTCCACGTCCCGCACACGCAGCGCGATCCTCTGCTGGTCGCCCGTGCGCTTGGAACCCCGGTCCCCGAGGATATGCTCGGTGAGCGGGTCGTACAGAGAGACTACCGGCGATTGGAAGCGGCGCCCGGTGAGCCGGATCTCGGAGGCTGCCTGGCGAACCAGGGCGGCATTCTGGCGTAAGACGGGCCGCCAATCCTGGTGTTCGGACGGCGACGACACCCTGAGCCGTAGGAGCCTGCCCTGGTATCCCCTGCCCTGTAGCACGAGCGAGATGTCGCAGAAGAGCTCGTCCTTCTCCTCGTCGAACATGTCCTCAGGCTTCTTGCCGAAACGACCGGTGGACTCCTCGGTGAGGTGCGCGTGAAACACAAGCTGCTCGGAAACGCCCGGCACCCCCAGCGCCTGCCAGGACTCGCGATCCGTGCGAACCTCCCACACGCTGGAGAGCAAAGCATCGGCCACGGCCAGAGGGCAGCGCGGCAGCATGAACGACAGGCCGCCGAACTCCAATTCGTCCAGACCCCCAGCAGCCTGGAAGGTGAAGACCCATTTTCGGGTGCCTATGTCTCCCATCTCGCGCACATCTGGCGGCTCTTTCAGGGGGAGCACCGCGAAGGGATGGACGAACTCGAACACGGCCAGGTTCTGCTGCCTCCGCGCCCCTCCCGAGTAGCCCTCGGGCAATAGCTGGACGACCTGACCGGCATCGACGTGGACGGCCCTGTCGCAACTGATGGCCAACACCGGAGCCACCTCGCGGTCCTCCAACGAAGGCATCCGGGCTATGCCCAGATCCTGGAGGCAGCGCTGGTAGCCAATGGCCATAGTACGCTCGTATCGCCCCTCGAGCTCGTCGAGGCTGCGGCCCACGGCATCCAGGACCTGCGTGGCCATGCGTGCCCCTTCGTCTGGCTCGCCCAGGGGCCCCGATGCCACGATAGCCAATCGCTTGACCTGCGCCTTGAGCTCGCGAATCGCCGCCTGCATACGTGGCAGGAGCAAGCGCATGCTCTCCAGGTCGGCCCTCCCCAGGGCCCGGTCCGATTGGTCGAGGGATTCCTGCAGCTTCTCCAGGACCCGCTGGGTCTCACCGAAGAAGCCTCGGTAGGTGGCCGAGGCCCGCGTCTTCTCCCAGCGCTTCTCAAGCCGCTCAGTCCAGCCCTTCATCCGTTGATATCCACTGTTGATGCCTTTATCTTGACCTTGGAGGAGGCCTCCAGCTTCATCTGTCCTCCGCTATTGGCCTCTGCCAGGTTGCTGAAGCTGCCCGAGATGCTCTTGCTCTCGACGCCGATGTCATCCGCGGCCCGCACATCGATGGACTTGGCGCTGATCACCACCGAGCCGTTCTCGGCGCCGAGCGAGATATTTGCGTTGGAGGTGGCCGTGATGTCCTTCTCCGCGTGCAGGTCCATCTTGCCCTGCTCGGCCTTCACCGAACAATCGCCCTGCTTGGCCAGCACCGCGATGTTGGACTGGTTCGCCGTGATCGTGATCTCCCCGGTGTCGGCCACGATGTTCTTCATC
>CAYVQL010000327.1:0-8545 GCA_964454135.1 uncultured Enterobacterales bacterium
GGTGGGTGGGTGGGGGAGGATGGCGGAGAAACGGCGGCCAGCTGCCTGTACATCGGCGACGTGGGCGACAACCTGCGCGTGCGGCCCTACATCACGGTCTACGCCGTCAAGGAGCCCTTCGAGTACCAGGCCGCCCACCTGGTGGGCACCTGGCACGGCATCTACCCCGGCGGCCCCGAGGACAGCGAGACCCTGCTGGTGCATCCCCGCAGCGGGCGCATCTACGTGGTGACCAAGGCCGAGGCCGAGACCAGCGAGATCTACCGCTTCGCCAAGCAGGCTGGCGACGAGGCCGAGATCCTGGAGCACGTCGCCAGCATCGCTCTGCCTGACGATGGCAGCTCGCGGCTGACCACCGGGGGCGACTGGGACCCGGACGGCGACCGCGTGGCCATTCGCACCTACAGCGGGGTCTGGGAGTGGGAGGCCGACCCCTGTCTACCCGACGAGCACTGGGGCGCAGCGCCCGTGTTCCTGGGCACCTCCGAGGGTCAGGGCGAGGCCGTGGCCTACGATCTCGAGGGCAATATCGTGACGACGTCGGAGGGCAGCCCCATGGCTGTCAGCCAGCTGGCCTGCCTGGACGTGGGGCCGGCCGGAGCGCCCTGCGACACGGGCGGGCCCGAGCTGGCCGTACCCGCGACCGAGGGCGGCTGCGCGGGCTGCGGGGAAGGGGACAGCGGCCTGGCCTGGCTGCTGCTGCCCCTGGGGACCGGGCGCCTCAGAAGCCGTAGGCTTCGTTGTCGGGATCGAAGTCGGCGTCGCTCAGGCCCGTGTTGATGCGCAGGTCCTGGTAGCTGTAGTCCGACACCACGCGCAGCTGCCCGTCCTCGTGGTCCCAGGCCTTGAAGCGGGTGGGCAGGCCGCTCTCGCGGCTCATGCAGACCAGCACCTGGCGGGCGTAGAGCTGGGGGTAGCGGTCCTTGGGCAGATCGGCCTCGTAGCAGTGGGAGGGCACGCCGTGCACCAGCCTGGTCCCCAGGTCGCGGTAGGTGGCGTTCATCTCGGGATCCGCCGTCAGCGCGTCGTGGTTGCGCATGGTGGTGTCCACGGTGCGGACGATGGACGACATCCAGACGGGCTGGCGGGAGTTCTGCATGGCCAGCCCGCCCGTGGGATCCAGGTCCAGGGTGGGCAGCAGGCGCCCGGGGTTGACCCGCAGCCGCCCATCGTTCCAGCCGACGCCGCGGTAGATCACCTCTCGCCCCTGGTGGGCCTCGCCGGTCCAGCGCAGGTAGATGTCGTCCGGGCGGCGGCACTTGACCAGGATCTGCTGCTGATCCAGGTAGCGGCCGCCCTTCCACTCCAGGC
Organism: uncultured Enterobacterales bacterium; assembly: GCA_964454135.1. GTDB lineage: Bacteria > Myxococcota_A > UBA796 > UBA796 > JAFGLY01 > CAYVQL01. The sequence goes on from CAYVQL010000327.1 coordinate 1,312, forward strand.
GGTGCAGCGTGTAGCTGGCGTCCTGCACGCGGGCGTTGGCGGCGCGGGCTCGTTCCAGGGTGGCTTCGATGGCGGGCGGCGCCTCGACAGGGGCGGCTACCTCGGCCTCTTGAGTCGAGGTCGCGGCGGAACCGAGCAGCAGGAGGGTGGCGAGGGCGGGCGTCATCAGGCACCTCTGCTATCATGTCCTCGCAAGACAGGAGGCCCGCGATGCCGGATGTCCGTCATTGTCTCCCTTTCACGGCATGGATGCTCGCCGCGGCCTGCAGCGGGGATGGGGACAGCGCCGCCCCGCCCCCTGAGTGGGTCGCTCCCGACCAGGTGGGCCCCTACGGCATCGGGGTCGACACCCTGGAGTTCGTGGACGCGCGCGGCAAGGAGCTGGTGGCCGAGGTCTGGTATCCGGCCGCAGTGGAAGAGGGAGACGAGCCGGATCCCTACACGGAGATCACGATCACCAAGGACGCCTACCGCGAGGCCCCGCCGGATCTTCGGGGCGCGCCCTACCCCCTGCTGGCCTTCTCCCACGGCTACGCCGGCATCCGCTACCAGTCCGTGTTCCTGACCGAGCGGCTCGCATCCCATGGCTACGTGGTGGTGGCCGTGGACCACCCGCACAACACCCTGCTGGACATCGACGAGGACGCCACCGTGCAGGTGCTGCTGGAGCGCCCCGACGACGTGCGCGCCTCGGTGGATGAGCTGCTGCTGCAGGCCGCCAGCGGCCACGAGCGTCTGGGTGGCATGGTCGGCACCGGGCTCGCAGGCCAGGCAGGAGCGGGCGGCTACGGCATCATCGGCCACTCCTTCGGCGCCTTCACGGCCATGGTGCTGGGGGGCGGGATCCTGGACTACCAGGGCGTGCTGGACCACTGCGCCAGCAGCTCGGCCTTCGTCTGCGGCTACCTGGAGAAGGACTTCGATCCCGCCGTGGCGGAGCAGCACGGCGCTGCCGACGAGCGCGTGCTGGCCACAGTGCCCATGTCTCCTGGGGTCTGGTACGCCTTCGGCGGTCAGGCCGAGGGCCTGCAGAGCGTGCGCCAGCCCATGGTGCTGGGCGGCGACAAGGACAACGTGCTCGACTACGCCACCGAGATCCGGCCCTGCTTCGAGGGCATGGGCCTTCCCAAGGCCATGGGCACCCTGGCCGACGCCGGCCACTACGCCTTCAGCGACGTCTGCGACATCGCCGCCTTCATGTTCGACGACTGCGACGAGGAAGAGGGGGGCTGGATCTCCATGGAGCGCGCCCATGAGATCACCAACACCCTGGTGACCGCCTTCGTCGACCTGCACGTGGCGGGCGAGGAGCGGGCGGCTGAATGGCTGGATGCCAGCTATCTCGACGGCATTCCCGAGCTTTCCTGGGAGGTGGAGGAGTGAGCGCCTGAGCCCCGCTGTGGCAGGGCTCCCACGCTTGTCCAAACCATGACCGGCAGCGCTTGACTTCCGCCTCTCTGCTCTTATGCTGGCCGCCTTTCACCCGGGGAACGCATCCCGGGCCGCCAGCTAACGAATGGAGCAGGAAATCATGGCTCAACGACGTATGATCATGGTCGAGGGGAACGAAGGCGTCTCCTCGGTGGCCCACCGTACCAACGAAGTGATCGCCATCTACCCCATCACGCCCTCGTCATCGATGGGCGAGTACGCCGACGCCTGGTCGGCCGCGGGCAAGACCAACATCTGGGGCACCGTGCCCGACGTGGTGGAGATGCAGTCCGAGGCGGGCGCTGCCGGCGCCGTGCACGGCGCGCTGCAGGCCGGGGCCCTCACCACCACGTTCACGGCCTCCCAGGGCCTGCTGCTGATGATCCCCAATATGTACAAGATCGCGGGTGAGCTGACCGCCTACAGCATGCACGTCTCGGCGCGCACCGTGGCCACCCACGCCCTGTCCATCTTCGGCGACCATTCCGACGTGATGGCCTGCCGCCAGGTGGGCTTCGCCCTGGTGGCCTCGGGCTGCGGCCAGGAGGCCCACGACCTGGCCTGCATCGTGCAGGCCGCCACCCTGAAGGCGCGCGTGCCCTTCCTGCACTTCTTCGACGGCTTCCGCACCTCCAACGAGGTGAACAAGATCGAAGAGCTGACCGACGACGACCTGCTCCACATGATGGACGCCGACGCCGTCGAGGCGCACCGCGCCCGGGCCCTCACCCCCGACCGGCCCGTTCTGCGCGGCACGGCCCAGAACCCGGACACCTTCTTCCAGCAGCGCGAGGCCTGCAACGGCTACTACGCGGCCTGTCCCGGGATCGTGCAGCAGACCATGGATCGCTTCGCCGAGCGCGTGGGCCGCAGCTACCATCTCTTCGACTACGTGGGCCACCCCGAGGCCGAGCGCGTGATCGTGCTGATGGGTAGCGGCGCCGAGACCGCCGCCGACACGGCGCGCTACCTGGTGGAGCAGGGCGAGAAGCTGGGCGTGCTCAAGGTGCGCCTCTACCGGCCCTTCTCCCTGGACCACTTCCTCGAGGCCCTGCCCGCCACCGTGCGCAGCGTCGCCGTGCTGGACCGCACCAAGGAGCCCGGCGCCCTGGGCGAGCCCCTCTACCTCGACGTGCTCACCGCCCTGAGCGAGGGCCAGAGCGGCGGCGACTTCCCGCTGAACGCCATGCCCAGTGTCGTGGGCGGCCGCTACGGGCTCTCCAGCAAGGAGTTCACGCCGGCCATGGTCAAGGCGGTCTTCGACGAGCTGAACGCCGACCAGCCCAAGAACCACTTCACGGTGGGCATCGAAGACGACGTCACCCACTGCTCCCTGGCCGTGGACGCCAGCTTCGACATCGAGCCGGCCGACGTGGTGCGCGCCGTCTTCTTCGGCCTGGGGGCCGACGGCACGGTGGGCGCAAACAAGAACTCCATCAAGATCATCGGCGGCGAGACCGACAACGCGGCCCAGGGCTACTTCGTCTACGACTCTAAGAAGTCCGGCGCGGGCACCACCTCCCACCTGCGCTTCGGTCCCGGCCAGATCCGCGCCAGCTACCTGATCAGCAGCGCGGGCTTCGTGGCCTGCCACCAGTACGAGTTCGTCAACCGCATCGACATGCTCAAGTACGCGGCGCCCGGCGCGGTCTTCCTGCTCAACTCGCCCTTTGGCGTCGACGAGGTCTGGGACCGCATACCGCGCGAGGTGCAGCAGGACATCATCGACAAGCAGCTGCGCTTCTACGCCATCGACGCCTTCGCCGTGGCGCGCGAGACGGGCATGGGGGCGCGCATCAACACCATCATGCAGACCTGCTTCTTCGCCATCTCCGGCGTGCTGCCTCGCGACGAGGCCATCGCCGAGATCAAGAACTCCATCAAGAAGACCTACAGCAAGAAGGGCGACGAGATCGTGCGGCGCAACTTCTTCGCCGTGGACCAGACCCTGGCCCACCTGCACCGCATCGAGGTCCCGGCCCAGGTCAGCAGCAGCTTCTCCCGGCCCCCGGTGATCTCGGAAGAGGCTCCCGAGTTCGTGCGCGATGTGATCGGCGGCATCCTGGCCGGGCGCGGCGACGAGCTGCCCGTCAGCGCCTTCTCCCCGGACGGCACCTGGCCAGTGGCCACCACGCAATGGGAGAAGCGCAACATCGCCCAGGAGATCCCCGCCTGGGAGCCCGACATCTGCATCCAGTGCAACAAGTGCTCCATCATCTGTCCCCACGGCGCCATCCGGCCCAAGGTCTACGACCCGGCGCTGCTGGAAGGCGCCCCGGCTGGCTTCCGCTCCACGGCGGCCAAGGGTGGCAAGCTCTTCAAGGGTATGCTGTTCACCCTGCAGGTGGCTCCCGAGGACTGCTGCGGCTGCAAGCTCTGCGTGGACCTGTGCCCCGGCAAGGACAAGGCCAATCCCGGCCGCAAGCCCATCAGCATGCAGGAGCAGCTGCCGCTGCGTGACGGCGAGCGCGAGAACTACGCCTTCTTCCTGAAGCTCCCCGAGTTCGACCGCACCAAGCTCTCCAAGGCCAACGTCAAGAACTCCCAGCTCATGCGGCCGCTCTTCGAGTACTCCGGCGCCTGCGCCGGGTGCGGCGAGACGCCCTATGTCAAGCTCATGAGCCAGCTCTTCGGCGACCGGCTGCTGATCGGAAACGCCACGGGTTGCTCGTCCATCTACGGCGGCAACCTGCCCACCACCCCCTACTGCACCGACGACGAGGGCCGCGGTCCGGCCTGGTCCAACTCCCTGTTCGAGGATGCGGCCGAGTTCGGCTTCGGCTTCCGCCTGGCCATCGACGCCCACAAGACCACGGCCGCCGACCTGCTGCGCTACCTGCAGGGCGAGCTGGGCGAGGCCTTCGTGCGCGAGCTGCTGGCCAACGCCGAGGATCGCAGCGAGGCTGGCCTGGCGGCCCAGCGCCAGCGCGTCGCGCTGCTCAAGAGTAAGCTGGCTGAGCTCCAGCAGCCCCTGGCGCAGCGGCTGGCCGGCGTGGCCGACTACCTGGTGCCCAAGAGCGTCTGGAGCGTGGGTGGCGACGGCTGGGCCTTCGACATCGGCTACGGCGGCCTGGACCACGTGGTGGCCAACAACCGCGACATGAACCTGCTGGTGATGAACACCGAGGTCTACTCCAACACCGGCGGGCAGGCCTCCAAGGCCACGCCCGTGGGCGCCACGGCCAAGTTCGCCGCGGCCGGCAAGGACATCGCCAAGAAGGACCTGGGCCTGATGGCCATGAACTACGGCAGCTGCTACGTCGCCTCCGTGGCGCTGGGCGCCAAGAACAAGGACGCGCTGACCGTCAAAGCCTTCGCCGAGGCGGACTCCTTCCCGGGTCCGGCCCTGATCATCGCCTACAGCCACTGCATCGCCCACGGCTTCGACCTGTCCAAGGGCTGCCAGCAGCAGCAGCTGGCCGTGGAATCGGGCCTGTTGCCGCTCTACCGCTTCGACCCGCGGCGCATCGCAGAGGGCAAGCCCGCGCTGCAGCTGGACTCCAAGGCGCCCAGCGTGGACGTGCTGGACTTCATGCTCAACGAGGCGCGCTTCGCGGCCGTCAAGAAGGCCGATCCCGTGCGCTTCGAGCGCCTGGTGGCCCTGGCCCGCGAGGGCGTGCTGCAGAAGCGGGCGCTCTACGAGCACATGGCTGAGCTGGTGCTGCCCGTGAACGGCTGAACGCCGACTGCCAGGAATTGGTAAAAACACGGCGTCCGGACGCGGTGGCGAGGCCTCTCGCCGCCGCGTCGTCCTTTTTGGGGGGAAGACAGATTCTTCCCCCCCTATCCGAGGCGGGTACTGCCTCTCCCCCCCATCTTCGCCGCCTGATGAGCGGCGCAGGGCTGCGTACGCAGCCCTGAAACAGCGCTGCGGAAGCTCCTCGAATTGTCAGCGGGATCGACAGTGTTCTTCACGGTGCCCTGTCGCGTCTTGTTCTTGACGCACTGGGAAACCGCTATGGGCGGTTGATGCTGGACTGTGGCGGTTTTGCCAGCGCTGGTGGCCGTTTCGGGAAGACTTGTGGAAAACCTGGGGGTGGTCGCGCTTGAGGCTGAAAACAAGCTTTCAACGTGGAGAAAAAAAACGTCCACCTTCCTGGGCGTGCGCGCTGGCTACCTGGAATATGCGCCACTTTCCCGCGTTCTCCATAAGTAGAACTTGACGTGTCAAGCGGAATTCAGTGGTCCTGGCTAGCGGTTATGATGATTCGGTTATCTGGACATTGCCTTCTCGGATAGCCGGGCTACCCTTGAGCCGTGCTATCGCCGCCGAAGCCGCGGCCGCGCAGCTTCGGGTTGACAGGCATCCCTCCTCGGGCCACGGAAACGAGTACTGCACATTGGAGTAAGCCATGTTGCGCCCCGCGGAACGCATAGGCGACTGGATCGTGGAGGCCAGGCTGGGCGAAGGCGAGATGGGTGCCATCTTCCTGGCCAGGCACTCCATGAACACGCGCCTCAAGGTGGCCCTGAAGGTCGTCAGGCCGAACCAGTTCGAACCGGCGCGTCAGACCTTCATCCGCGAGATAGAGCCCCTGCTCTTCTTGCGTCACGAGGCCATGATCCGAGTCATGGGCTGGGGGGAGCTGCCTGAACGAGGCCTGCTCTGGATGGCCACGGAATTGCTCAAGGGGCGCACGCTCGAGGCGCGCTTCAACGATGGCCCCTTCACCATGGAAGAGGTGGCTTTCATCTTCGGGCGCCTGGCCGGGGCCCTGGGGTTGATCCACAGCCATGGCGCCAGCCACGGAGATCTGCGCCCCTCCGACATCCTGTTGGTGGAAGACCGCTCCATCAGGTTGACCGGCTTCGGGACCGTGTTCCGACAAGCCGAGAGCAATAGCATCGACGCCGAGTCTCTGGCCTACGTGGGCCCGGAGTTCTTCGACGACGAGCTGCCTTCCAACCCCATCGCTGCCGATATCTACTCGCTGGGCTTGATCCTGAACGAGGCCCTCACCGGGAAGAAGGTCTTCCCGCGGGATCCGAGCTTGAAGGCTCCACAGCAGCTGGCTCGCATCATGAGCGCGAAGCTGCGCATGGGTTGCCTGGATCCCGGCGAAGACGTCCCGGATGATCTGCGCGAGATCGTGCGCCGTGCCACTGATCCCGACCCTGCTACGCGACCCGCGCAGACGCAGCCCTTCCTCAAGGCCCTGTCCCAGGCCACGAGCAGCAAGCGGAAGCCCGCTGCGGAGGTCGAAGAGCTGCCGGTGGTCGCCGAGCCGGAGCCGGTCCAGCCTCCCGTCAGGCCGCCCGCACCTGTGCGCCTGCCGCGCAGCCTGCTGCACGCCTCCCAGCGCAGGACGCGTTGGCCCTTCGCTCCTCCGGGGTGGGGGCCGGCCAACCAGGTGGCCCCACCGCCTGTGCCTCCCATCCAGGCCCAGCGCCCTTGGTCCGAAGGCGCCCCTGGCGTCACCGATGCGCCTGAGCCGCAGCCCCTGGCGCCAGACGCCATCGTGCCTGTGGCGGACCACGTGCAAGAAGATGAGCCCGGCATCCTGGAGGTGGAGGCGCCACCCTACCAGGGGCTCTTCGACGAGCTGCAGCAAGAGAGCGAAGAGGACTACGCCGAGGAAGACTACGGCGAAGCTCCCTACGACGAGGCCGCCTTCGACGAAGCCGCCTACGACGAGGCCGTCGAACCACAGGGCGAGCTCTATGGCGAGCCGGTGGCCGAGCCGGTGGCCGAGCCGGTGGCCGAGCCGGTGGCCGAGCCGGTGGCCGAGCCCGTTGTCGAGCCCTACGCCGAGCCGGTGGCCGAGCCGGTGGCCGAGCCGGTGGCCGAGCCGGTGGCCGAGCC
>CAYVQL010000327.1:8645-12308 GCA_964454135.1 uncultured Enterobacterales bacterium
CCCTACGCCGAGCCGGTGGCCGAGCCGGTGGCCGAGCCGGTGGCCGAGCCGGTGGTCGAGCCCGTTCCCGAAGCGCAGATCATCCCTCCACCCCCCCCCTTGCTGGAAGGGGATCAGCAGGAGCTGCCGCCGCTCCCCAGCCAACCCGCGGCTCCCCATGCCGTGGATGCTGCCGCCGAGCCGGCCGTCGAACAGGATCTTCAGCAAATCGTCGATCGGCTGGAAGCGGCCTTGCGCCCCGAGACCCCGGTGCCGGTCGAGGCCGCGTCGCAGCTTCCTCCGCTGGCCGAGCTGACCGAAGACGACCAGGCCCGGATCGTGCTCCAGGCCGATCAGGAGCGCCAGGAAGAACTCGAAAAGGACGATGAGGGGGAGGAACCGGCCTTCATCCCTCCCCTGCCGGTCCCCGATCCGACCCTGGTGGTGCCTGTTGCCGCGCCAATGCCCAGCTTGGCCCCGCCGGCAGCGGACAAGGCGCCGGCCGACGAAGCGCTGGCCGACGAAGCGCTGGCCGACGAAGCGCTGGCCGACGAAGCGCTGGCCGACGATGCGGAGTTCGAGCGAGAGCCGCCTCCGGAGCCCGTCGAGCTGGTCGCAATCGAGGAAGAACCGGCCCAGGAAGAACCGGCCCAGGAAGAACCGGCCTACGAAGCCGAGTCGGCCAGCGCGCCCGAGGCGGCGTACGCCGGCTACGACGAGGGCTACGACCTGGGTGAAGAGCCCGCTGCGGGTGCGTTTCCCGCCGCGCCTGCGCAGGACCCGTACGGCGAGGACTACGGCTCGGAGAACAGCCCGGCCATCCCCGCCGAGCCCGCGCCCGAGCCCGCGGCTGATGCCTACGAAGATGCCTACAGCGAGCAGGATCCTGGCGGCGCAGGCTACGGCCATGGCGAATTCCAGGCCTACGATGAGCCTGAATCCCAGGCGAATGTCTATCAGCAGGAGCCTTACGACGAGCCGGCCGCCGAACCCGAACCGCCCCCGGTGGATGCGGAACAGGAGCCCAGCGCGGACTCCGCCGTCGTCTCCTTCGACGGCGACGACGAGGATGACAGCCGCTGGACCTGGCACGACGAGGAAGAGCCAGAGGGCTTCGGCGACATCTACGAAGACGAGCACGAGGGGCCGGCCGACATCGCCGCCGACGTCTTCGGGGAGCACCGCGGCCGCTGGGGAGTACTGCCCTGGATAGGGGTCGGAGCCGTCGTCCTGATCGCCGCGGCGGTCATCTTCTTCCCCCGCATGAAGGGTCAGGAAGAAGCCGCGCCCGAGCCCGCGGCCGAGCAGGCCCCGGTCCCGGCGCCGCAGCGCACCGCCCAGCAGAGAGCCGCCCCCACGCCGGCGCCGGTCGAGGAGGAACAGCCCGAGCCTGCGCCCGCGCCCGAGCCCGAGCTGACCGCTGTCCCCGCGCCCAGCGAGGAGCCGGCCCGCCAGGAGCCTGCCAGGGAGCCTCCGCGCAGGCAGGAGCCGAGCCGAGCCGAGGCCGCAGCGCCCGTCAGCTACGAGGTCCCCACGGCCTGGTCCAGCCCCGAGCCGGAAGAACCGGAGCCCAGCACCGAGCCGGAGGATGCGGTGGTCGAGGCCTCCCCCTGGGGTCAGCTGCCGCAAGACGAGGCTGCCGAAGAGGAGCCTGAGACTGCGCCCGCATCCGCGCCCACAGGACCGGACCTGATGACCTCCCTGCGCGAGGGTTGGGCGGCGCTGGACGCTCGCAACCTGGTGGGCGCCCATGGCGCCTTCCTGCAGGCGCTGCAGCTGGACAGCGGCAACGGCATGGCCCACTACGGGCTGGGCATCGTCGGGGAGCGCTCCCGGGACTATCGCACCGCCTCCTACCACTACGGGCGAGCGCTGGCTGTCCTGGGTGGCAACCAGACCATGCGCGGCGACATCGAGGCCGCGCTGCGGCGGGTCAGCGGTGCGGCCGCCCAGGCCGCCCAGCCGCAGCCCGCGGAGCAGGAGCCGGCCGAGGAAAAGGCTCCCGAGGTCACGCGCAAGAAGCGCGATGCGCTGCAGGACGAGTTCCGCCAGGCTCTGGAAGACGAGTAGCCAAGCGGCCGCCGTTCACCAGGGAATCGGGTCATCAGGGCATCAGCAGCAACCAGACGCGGCCCGTGCCGTTCTCTTGCGGGGCGGAGACCAGCAAGTCGTCGAAGCCGTCGCTGTCCAGGTCGGCCGTGGTGACGCCGTAGCCCAGCATGGTGTGGTCGGCGGGCGAGAGGCTGGCCATGGGGACCGTCGCACCAGCGCTCAGATCGGTGCCAGCGTAGAGCAGCAGGCCGCCCTGTTGGCTGCCATCGACCGGCAAGCCCGCCGGATCCGCGTTGCCGGGCATGCCGGCTGCCACGTCCTGCAGGCCGTCCCGGTCGAAATCGCCCAGGGCCAGACTCTGGCCCAGGCGGCTGTCGCTGGTTCCGGCGATGGTCAGGTCGGCCTGATCGGCGCTGATGATGTCCGCCCGGGTAGCGCTGTCAAAGAAGACGAGCAGCTGGGCGCTGCCCGGCTCGCACAGCACCAGGTCGCCGTTGCCGTCGCCGTCCAGATCGCCCAGCCCGGGCGGTCCCTCGCCCAGCCGGGCGTCGGCACTCGAACCCAGAAAGACGGCGTAGGCGCTTTCCTCCATGTCTTCCCAGGAGGAGATGGGATCGCCACCCAGCAGCACGCTGACGCTGCCGGCGTCGCTGCCAGCCTCGTCGTTCCCGGGCGCCCCCAGCAGCAGGTCGTCCAGCCCGTCGCCGTCGAAGTCGCCACCGCCCATGGCGCGGCCCAGCTCATCATTCGAGTCCAGGGCGCGCAGCTCGCTGTGGGCTGTGTCGGAGAGGGTGCCGCTGCCCGAGATTCCGTCCAGCTGCAGCAGGTAGACGGGGCAGGCTCCGACGCTGTCCTCGCCGCTCCAGTCGGCGAAGACCACCTCGGCCACGCCGTCGCCGTCCATGTCCAGATGGCTGGCCAGCTGACAGGTCTCGGAAGTGGAACCGTGCAGAACCAGCTCGGCGGAGCTGGGGTCCAGGGTGGCGATGAGGGAGCTCGAGCCCGCGTAGACCGCCAGCGCGACGTTGTCCCCATCGCTGTAGTCGCTCCCGCCCAGCGCCACGTCCGTCAGGCCGTCCCCGGTGACGTCGGCTTGGTAGGGCCCCATGGTGGCGAGCAGGTTGCCCGGCTCCGCACCCTCCAGGGTGGGGTTGGCGTACATGGACGCCTGCCCGGCCAGGACGCCGGGAGATGACCCGCTGACCACCCAGACGGTGCCGCTGTCGCTGTCGTCGGCGCTGGCCCCCACCAGCAGCTCGGTGACGCCATCGTCGTTCACGTCACCGACGGACAGAGAGCAGAAATACCCCAGGTAGCTGCCTTTTTCGCCGCTCAACCAGCCGGTGGCCGCGCTGTCTATGAGCAGATCGTCGGCCAGCCCATTGCAGTCGTTGTCGTCACCATCCCAGGCCTCGCTGGCGCCGGGCTGGATCTCGGAGCGCAGGTCGTCGCAGTCTTCGCCGTCGTAGTCCTCGGCGTCGTAGCCGTCGCCATCCTGGTCGAAGTCGCTGGCGTCGTCGCAGTCCTGGTCGGTGCCGTCGTACCAGGTCTCTTCGGCGTCGGGGTTGATGGAGGCGTCGCTGTCGTCGCAGTCATCTCCTTTGTAGGCCTCGGACTAGTAGCCGTCGGAGT
>CAYVQL010000328.1:0-12255 GCA_964454135.1 uncultured Enterobacterales bacterium
GCTCGCGCAGCTCGATGCGCTGCTCGTCCAGGGTCTCGGCGTCCAGGATGGACAGATCGTCCGAGCCCTGGTTGAAGACCGCCGCGGTCATGTGATCCGGCGTGGTCAGGGCCACCTTGGGGATGCTGCCCACCTCCACCGTGATCACGTCCAGCGTGGGCACGCCCACGCGCGTCACCGTGTCGCGCTCCGGGTTGGCCACGAAGACGTAGGCGTCGGTGGTGGCCGGCGGCAGCATGGCGAAGGCGTCTTCGGACTCGGGCGGGGGCTCCCAGTCGTCGCCGTCGTCGGCGTCGTTGGCATCTTGCGGGGACTCGCCGCCGTAGCCGTAGTCGGCGTAGCCGGCCTCATCCGCCGCTCCCCAATAGGCGTAATCCGCCCTGCAGCCCACCAGGAGCGGCGCGATCATCAAGTGAATTCCCGTTCTGCGCATGGATTCCTCCCGCTGCGCTAGTGCTCGATCTCCGAGTTCAGCTCGAAGCCGGTGATGGTCTCCAGGGTGGCCTCCTGGCTGTCGTAGAAGCTGATGCGACCCAGATCGTGCTCCTGGCTGGCGTAGGCGAACTGCGTGGCGGGCAGGGTGCCCACGTGCACGGGCACGCTCTTCAGCTCGATATCGTCGGGCAGCAACGTGCCGTAGTCCAGCACCACCAGCCAGGGAGAGTCCTCCATGATGAAGTAGCCGTGCTCGCCGTCGTCGGCGTGGGAATAGGCCTTGGGCTCGGCCGCCAGCTTCATGGGATTGGCCCGGAAATCGTCCAGGTCGATCAGGGAAAGCGCCCAGGCGTTCCACCAGGTGTCCGTGCTGTCGGCGCCCGCGGCGTTCTCCTGGGTGTGGAAGACCAGCAGGCTCTCGCTCAGGGGCGAGACGCTCATGGCCATCACGGGCTTGACCAGCCCGCGTACCGTGATCTCGCCCGTGGCGATGTCCCAGGTGGCGTAGCGGTCCTGCAGCTCGGCCGTGGTGTAGAGCACGCCCGTGCTGCCGTCTTCGGGCATGATCACGCTGCCCAGCGTGTACTCGGCCGGCAAGGCGATCACCTCGGCCTCCCGCTCGGGCTCGGCCGCGTCCAGCAGCCACAGCTCCTGCGCGCCGCGGCAGACCACCACGGCCTGCCGCCCGTCGGGCGTGATGTCCAGATCCGTGGGGTTGTCGCCCACTGTCACCCGCCCGGCCTCGGCCAGCGCCAGGTCCAGCACCACGATGTCGCTGGTCCCGAACTGCCGCACGAAGGCGAACTCGCCGTTGGGCGCCACCACCACCTCCTCGGCCTGGGGCGGGTCCAGGGGGTCCTCGGCCACCTCCACCAGCACAGGGCCGGGCACGTCCACGGTCAGGTCGATCAGCGCCACCTCCTGGTCGCTCACCACCAGGGCCATGTCCCCCTGCTCCGTGAACTTGACCTGGCGCGGGTTGGCCCCCACCACCATGGGGAAGTGCTCGTAGCTGTCCAGGTTCACCAGCGACAGCTCGTTGAAGGACTCGATGCCCTCCTGCTCCTCATCTTCTTCTTCTTCCCCCACCTCGTCCGCGTCGCGGAAGCAGACCACCCACAGGCCGTCGGGCGACATCACCATGGACGTCAGGTGCTCGCGCAGCTCGATGCGCTGCTCGTCCAGGGTCTCGGCGTCCAGGATGGACAGGTCGTCGGAGCCCTGGTTGAAGACCACCGCTTTTCCGTAGTCGGGCGTGGTCAGGGCCACCTTGGGGTTGCTGCCCACATCTACCGTGATCACGTCCAGCGCGGGCACGGCCACGCGCGTCACCGTGTCGCGCTCCGGGTTGGCCACGAAGACGTAGGCGTCGGTGCTGGCCGGCGGCAGCATGGCGAAGGCGTCCTCGGACTCGGGCGGGGGCTCGTACTCGCCGGAGTCGCGGGGCGGAGGCACGGTGTCCGCGTCCGCAGTATCTGCTGCCCAGTTGCCACCGTAGTCGGCCTCGGCGGAGGAGGCGCTGTCTTTGGCGCTATCCCTATGGCAACCCGCCAGGAGCGGCACAAATATCCAGTGAAAGCCTCTGTTACGCATGGATCCCTCCCGCTGCGCTAGTGCTCGATCTCCGAGTTCAGCTCGAAGCCGGTGATGGTCTCCAGGGTGGCCTCCTGGCTGTCGTAGAAGCTGATGCGACCCAGATCGTGCTCCTGGCTGGCGTAGGCGAACTGCGTGGCGGGCAGGGTGCCCACGTGCACGGGCACGCTCTTCAGCTCGATATCGTCGGGCAGCAACGTGCCGTAGTCCAGCACCACCAGCCAGGGAGAGTCCTCCATGATGAAGTAGCCGTGCTCGCCGTCGTCGGCGTGGGAATAGGCCTTGGGCTCGGCCGCCAGCTTCATGGGATTGGCCCGGAAATCGTCCAGGTCGATCAGGGAAAGCGCCCAGGCGTTCCACCAGGTGTCCGTGCTGTCGGCGCCCGCGGCGTTCTCCTGGGTGTGGAAGACCAGCAGGCTCTCGCTCAGGGGCGAGACGCTCATGGCCATCACGGGCTTGACCAGCCCGCGTACCGTGATCTCGCCCGTGGCGATGTCCCAGGTGGCGTAGCGGTCCTGCAGCTCGGCCGTGGTGTAGAGCACGCCCGTGCTGCCGTCATCGGGCATGATCACGCTGCCCAGCGTGTACTCGGCCGGCAGGGCGATCACCTCGGCCTCAAGCTCGGGTCGGGCCGCGTCCAGCAGCCACAGCTCCTGCGCGCCGCGGCAGACCACCACGGCTTGCCGACCGTCGGGCGTGATGTCCAGATCCGTGGGGTTGTCGCCCACCGCCACCCGGCTGGCCTCGGCCAGCGCCAGGTCCAGCACCACGATGTCGCTGGTCCCGTACTGCCGCACGAAGGCGAACTCGCCGTTGGGCGCCACCACCACCTCCTCGGCCTGGGGCGGATCCAGGGGATCTTCGGCCACTTCCACCAGCACAGGCGCAGGCACGTCCACGGTCAGGTCTATCAGCGCCACCTCCTGGTCGCTCACCACCAGGGCCATGTCCCCCTGCTCGGTGAACTTGACCTGCCGCGGGTTGGCGCCCACCACCATGGGGAAGTGCTCGTAGCTGTCCAGGTTCACCAGCGACAGCTCGTTGAAGGACTCGATGCCCTCCTCCCCTTCTTGTTCTTCCTCTTCCTCCCCCACCTCGTCCGCGTCCCGGAAGCAGACCACCCACAGGCCGTCGGGCGACATCACCATCGACGTCAAGTGCTCGCGCAGCTCGATGCGCTGCTCGTCCAGCGTCTCGGCGTCCAGGATGGACAGGTCGTCCGAGCCCTGGTTGAAGACCACCGCCTTTCCGTAGTCGGGCGTGGTCAGCGCCACCTTGGGATTGCTGCCCACATCTACCGTGATCACCTCCAGCGCGGGCACGGCCACGCGCGTCACCGTGTCGCGCTCCGGGTTGGCCACGAAGACGTAGGCGTCGGTGCTGGCCGGCGGCAGCATGGCGAAGGCGTCCTCGGACTCGGGCGGGGGCTCGTACTCGCCCGAGTCGCGGGGCGGGCGCACGCTGCCCGTGTCCGCGGCGTCCCCTTCATCCCAGTAGCCGCCACCCCGCTCTGCGGCGCCGGTGTCGCCGGTGTCCTTGCTGTCGCAGCTCAGCGCGAGGAAGAGGGGCAAGACGGCGAGATGGCCTGGGCGCATGTGGGCCTCCGGGGTCAGGAGCTCACCCCACCATCAAAGCACATTCCGTGCCAGTCCGGGGAAAAACCGCCCCATCCCAGCACTTTTCAGGTTCGAACCAAGCCTGTCGCTGCCTGCCGACAGGCCCGACCGGCGCGGCCCGACCGCCCTTGGTGACAAAGCGCGACATTCATGTCGTGCCCAACCGACCCTCGGTCACATCTCGTCGAAGTGCGCCGTGGCGGCCACGTCGATGTTGTAGTCGGTCATATAGGCGTACTCGATGTTGAGACCGTCCCAGGTGCCGCTATCCAGCAGCACGGCGGCTCCTTCGTCGAACTGGTAGACCGAGGCGGTGGCGCCGCTGATGGACAGCCCCCGGACCACGGGGTTCTCCAGCTCCAGCGGCGTGGTGTCGTCGCAGACCGAGTCGGTGTCCAGGTCCACCTGGTAGAAGTGCTGGCAGGGCAGACAGGCCGCGACCAGGTCGGCGTAGCGGGAATCGGCCTTGATGATCTCGGGGCCGTTCTCGGAGACGTTCTCTTCGCAACCTCCCACCAGGTCATGGCTGTAGACGCTGTTGCCGTTCCACTCGCTGAAGTCGGCCTGGGGCATGTCGGCGTCGGTGTCGGTGTCAGTGTCGGTGTCGGTGTCGGCGTCGGCGTCGGCATCGAAGGGGCCGCTGTCGCCGGGCGTGTAGTACAGGTGGCCCTCGGCTTCGCAACCGACGAGCGAGAGAAGGAGCAGCGTGTTGAGCTGACGCATATTGGATCCTGCAGAGCGCGATGGGGATCGGAGCGGGATGCAGCGGGCCCCGACCATTACGGCAAGTCTACCTCCCAAGGGGCCCTGTCTGGCAAGCCTGGCGTATGGAGATTGAAAAAAAACGCCGCCCGGGGGACCGGGCGGCGCCGTTTATGGTGCGGAAGGGGGGACTTGAACCCCCACGAGGATACCCTCACTAGGTCCTGAACCTAGCGCGTCTGCCATTCCGCCACTTCCGCAGCGTTCTACTTCGCAGAACCGTCGCCATTTACTTCTCGCGGCACCGGCTGTCAAGATAGTCTTCGCAGCAACCTCATGTCCAAGCGCCATCCCCGCGAAGCCGTCGGCCAGCCGACAGTGCAGCTGCAAGGCGGTTCCACGTCCGTTTTGCGGGGGTCGGGCGGCGTCCTGCGCTGCGGGCCCCGGCGCGTCATACAGGCCCAGAGGCGCGGCGTGGAGGAGTTCCAACGCGAATTCCCCGAGCTCGCTTCCATGGCTCCCAGGCCCCTGGGCTGGTGGGAGCTGGACGAGGGGCGGGGCGCCCTGCTGGAGCGCGACCTGGGCCCCCCCCACGCAGATCCCCTGCAGCGGGTGGCCGCCCTGAGCGAGGCCTTCCACGGCCGGCGCGCCGAGCCCCTCGAACGCGGCGAAAGCCTGCGGCAGCTGCTGGCCTGGCTGCCTCCCAGGGGCCGCCCCAAGCCAGCCCAGCTGCTGCGCCAGCTGCGCGCAGAGGTCCGCGCCGGAGCCGCCCTGCCCTTCAAGCCGCACCAGGCCCTGCTGGAGCGCGCGCTCGACCAGCCGCTACAGGTGAGCTTCATCCGCTCCTGGGGCCACGGCGCCCTGAACCGGACGCGCGTGCTGCGGGACGGCTTCTGCCACTGGCGCCACTTCGGCCCCCAACACCTGCTCGGCGTGGACCTGGCCCCCTTCGTGGAGCCCGATGCCCGGGACCGCGCCCTGACCCTGCAGGTGCTGAAGTGGGCCTGGCGCCACGATCCCGCGCGAGCCGCCGACGCGCTGGTGGCCCTGGGAGTGGCGGCCCCCCGCCCGCCGGCCTGGGCGGAGCTGCGCGCCGAGCCCCACCCCGTGCTCGAGCCCGACGAGGTGGCGCGCATCCTGGGCTGCACCCCTGGCAGACTGCCCGCCGCCCAGGCGGCCCGCGCCCTGGCCCGCGGCCAGGGCCTGGTGGTGGCCGGCACGCCGCTACACCTGTCCTGCTCCCCGGCGCTGCGGCCGCGCCGAGACGCCGCCCCTTGGCGCATCCGCCATCGCGATCCCCAGCGCCTCTTCTCCCTCTGGGCGCGGGGCGTGCGGCTGGACGCGGCGGCCCGCGCCAGCCTGACCCCCGAGGAAGCCGCCCTGGACATCGCCCGCCGCCTGCGGGCCGAGACCGTCTTCGACGCCTTCTGCGGCGCTGGCGGCAACGCCATCGCCCTGGCCCGCATGCCCTGGTGTCGCCGCGTGGTGGCAGCCGATAACGATCCCGGGCGCCTGGAGCTGGCGCGCCACAACGCGGCGCTCTACGGCGTGGCGCAGCGCATCGACTTCGTCCAGGGCGACTGCTTCGAGCTCTGGCCAAGGGTTCAGGGCTTTCAAGCTTGCTTCCTGGACCCTCCGTGGGAGGCGGGCCCAGCCCTGGCCGAGCGCGCTTGGCGCGCGGCCCGTGGCCGCTTCCCTCGCGGAGCCCTGAAGCTGCCACGCCAGGCTCCCCCGCCAGCCGACGCCGAAGAAGTGCAGGCGGTCTTCGGGCAGGGACCCATCGTCAGCTTCACGCTGGCCTGGTGGGGCGAGATCCGCGACAAGGGACCTTGACAGGAAAAGCGCCTCCCGGCTACCAACTCGCCAGCTAGACGACAGGAGCCTTCCCATGCTGAAGCAGAAAGAGACCAAGGGTCGCGCCACCTGGGGCAGCCGCCTGGGCTTCATCCTGGCCGCGGCGGGCAGCGCCGTGGGCCTGGGCAATATCTGGAAATTCCCCTACGTCACCGGCGACAACGGCGGCGGGCTCTTCGTGCTGATCTGTCTGGGAGCCGTGCTGCTGGTGGGCATCCCCATCATGGCGGCGGAGATCATGATCGGGCGCCGCGGCCAGGGCTCCCCGGTGACCGCCTACCTGAACCTGCGCGGCAAGGGCTCGCCCTGGCAGCTGCTGGGCTGGATGGGCGTGGTGGCCGGCTTCGTGATCCTGTCCTACTACGCCGTGGTGGCGGGCTGGGCCGTGGACTACCTTGCCAAGTCGGTCACGGGCGCCTTCTGGGGCGTCACCATGGACCAGATCCCACCCATGTTCGACGCGCTCTACGGCAGCGCCTTCTGGAACGTCACCTGGCTGGTGATCTTCATGGGCATCACCGTCGGCGTGGTGGTGGGGGGCGTGCAGAAGGGCATCGAGCGCTGGAACGGCATCCTGATGCCGGGCCTGTTCATCATGCTGCTGATCCTGCTGGTGAACTCCATGCTGATGGACGGCTTCGGCGACGCCATGAAGTACGTCTTCTTGCCCGACGCCAGCCGCTTCAAGGGGGCCTCTTCGGTGATGGCGGCCGTGGGCCAGGCCTTCTTCAGCCTCTCGCTGGGCATGGGCGCCATGCTGACCTACGGCAGCTACCTGCGCCGCGACGCCGACGTGCTGCGATCGGCCGTCTCCATCAGCATCCTGGACATCAGCGTGGCCCTGATGGCCGCCGCCATCCTCTTCCCGGTGATCTTCACCTTCGCCGGAGAGGTGCTGGACGCCGACAAGCTGGCGGCCTGGGAGCAGAGCCGCGTGCTGCCCGGCGAGTTCGCCGGCCCCGGACTGGTCTTCCGCACCCTGCCCATGATCTTCTCCCAGCTGCCCGGCGGCCGCTTCCTGGCCATCATCTTCTTCCTGCTGCTGGTCTTCGCCGCCATCACCTCGTCGGTCTCTCTGCTGGAGGTGGTCAGCGTGACGCTGATGGAGCGCCTGGGCTGGAAACGCATGCCCTCGGTGCTGGCCTGCGGCGCGGTCATCATGCTCTTCGGGTTGCTCTCCGCCCTGAGCGGCTCGACCCTGTCAGGCATCACCCTGATCGGGGGCCGCAACCTCTTCGACAGCTTCGACTTCCTGGCCGCCGAGTGCATGCTGCCCCTGGGCGGCCTCTTCATCGCCATCTTCGCCGGCTGGGTGCTGTCCAAGAAGGACGCCAAGGACGAGTTCGAGGCCGGCGCCAAGCTGCCCTGGCTCTTCCCGGCCTGGCGCGTGGTGGTGCAGTTCGTCTGCCCGGTGGCGGTGGCGCTGGTGTTCTTGAAGGCGGTGGGCTTGTTCTAGTCGGACTCGGTTCCAGTCCTACTCCGAGGTCCCACTCCTCATGGCCTGCCACTGGCCGCGCACGTCGCACTCGATGGCGTTGTCGCCCGTGATGTCGACGCCCATATAGCCGAAGCCCTCGATCACATCGCGCCCGCTCACCTCGTCGGCGTAGACGACGCCGCCGAAGGCCACGTGCATGGTGTAGCCGCTGCTGTGCGCGTGCAGGCCCGAGAAGACCACGCTGCCGTCCTCGCCCACCACCCCGTAGAAGCGCTCGTCGCCGTCGTCGCCGAAGTAGGCGTAGAGCCCATCGGGCTCGTATCCGCCCACGTGCAGGGCCGCGCCGTTGATCCAGGTCTCGCTGGACTGGCTGATGCTGTCCATCTGGCAGGAATCATCGTAGCTCTGGGTTCCGAAGATGCTGGACCAGCTCCCGGGCAGGACAGGGACATCCTCAGTATCGGGCTGGTCGCTTCCGTCGCAGTCGCAGAGGCAGACACCCTCGGGCGAGGTCGACTCCTTGGCGCTCCAGTCACCGCGGGCCTCACAGTCGATGGCTCCGTCCGCGCCCAGGTCCACCCCGAGGTAGACGAAGCCCTCGATCACGTCGTAGTCGCGGTACTCGTCGCTGTACAGCAACCCGCCCAGGCCCATCTTCATCAGGTGGCCATCGGAGCGCGAGTGGGTGCCGGCGAAGGCCACGCCGCCGTAGCCGCTCACCACGCCGTAAAAACGCTCCTCTTCTTCATCTTCGAACCTGCCCTCCAGGTTCGCCAGGGGTTGACCAGCGATGGTCAGCACGGAGTTGATCCAGCGCTCGCTGTCAGAGTGCAGATCCTCGATATGGCAGTTCTCGAAGAATCGCTGGTCGCCGAAGCTGGAGGTCCAAGCGCCCAGCAGGTTCGGCATATCCCCCGAGTCGCCCCCGCTGCCGTCCACGTCGCCGCAGCTGCAGTCGCAGCCATCCCCCGGATCGCTGCTGCTGTCATCGTCGTTGTTGCAGCCCGCCAACACCCCGAACAGGATCGCGAAACAGAGGCCTGCGGACCAGGTGTTGGGCTTTGTCATAGCGTCTCCTCGGATGGAGCGGGGTAGATGCGAATCACGATGCGTCGGTTGTCCGCGCGCCCCTCGGGCGTGTCGTTCTCGGCCACTGGATCCAGGGGGCCCCGACTGGCGACGGTCAGGCGGTAGGGATCCACCTCGTAGGAGTCGATCAGCGTGCGCACCACGGCGGCCGCCCTCATGCCGGCTATCTCCCAGTTGGAGGGGTAGTAGCGCCGCATGCTGCCAGTGACGGGGGAGTCGTCACCGAATCCCATGACGGTCACGGGAGCGTCCGGGTGCAGGTTGAGCGCCGTGGCCAGCAGATCGAGCACCATGCCGGACTCGCTGCGCAAGCGCAGCTTGCCACTGGGGAAGAGCCCGGAGACCGGAATGGTGACGATGGTGACCGCCCCCTCGCGGCTGACCTGCGCCTGGCTCTGGGGCATGATCTGGACCAGCTCGGCGTAGATGGGCGACGGCCCGTGGTCCTCCCCGCAGGACTCCTGGGCGGCCTCGAGGTGCTTGATGCGCTGCCTGAGGGCGATGACCTCTTTGTCCAGCTGGTAGACGAGGTCGTGGTTGCCGGAGTGGGCGAGGTAGCAGCCCGCGATCAGGAGCCAAAGAGGTGGAATGGGCATGCGCGCCTCCAGCTTCTAGGGATACCACGAGCGACGACCAGACGACCAGCCAGTTCGTCGCGGTGCAGCGCCAGGACCGACCCGCTGCCCGCATTCCGCCGTTCTGGCGCAGTCCTCGCGCCCTCGTAAGAAATTGGCAAGAACGCTGGCACGCCCACACCGGAACAGAGGGGGGCTTGGCGCTGGTCAGTCCACCTTGCGCGCGCAGGAGTCGGGAGCCCAATCGTCTGTGGAGAACTGCCTGCCGCCCTGGATGGCCCGCCCAGCGCCGCGAATTCGCAGCCAACGCGCGGCCCAGCGCCGTACGGACTCGGGAAAGCGAAGCTGCCATCCCTGGTCGACGCGCCGCTGAGCTATCAGCATCCAGCCCAGGTAGTCCGGGTGATGGGCCACGGCATCCCCCTGGTGCGGGCCGTCACGAAAGACGACCCGCCCCAGGTCGTCCAGGCCGAAGGGACCGGCCTCGGGCGGGCGACCGATGGCGTCGGCCCAGTCCACCATGGCCTCCAGATCGCTGGGGGCGTCGAAGCGCCGGGTCATGGCGAGGAAGGCCCGCCCGCAGGCCTCAGCGTCGTTGACCGCCCGGTGGGCCCCCTCCAGGCTGACCTCGAGCCGGGTGGCCAGGTGGATCAGCTTGTGCTTGGGCGCCTCCGGGAAGAAACGCCGCGAGAGGTCCAGGGTGTCGATCTCCGCCAAGGGGGTGGGCCAGACCTGGCCGATGCGCGAGAACTCAGCCGCCAGGGCGGATTGGTCGAAGTCGTAGTTGTGCGCCACGGTGACCGTGCTGGACAGCAGGGCACGGATCTCATCCGCTTGCTCCGAGAAAGAAGGCTTGCCCCTTACGTCGTCGTCGGTGATGCCCGTCAGCTCCTGCACGGCGCGCGGGATGGGGATGCCGGGATCGAAGAGGAAGTGGTGGCGCTGCACCGCGTCCTCGATGATGCCGCCGCGCTCATCCACCTGGAAGCTGACCCCCGCGAACTCCCAGAGGCGATCGCCGCTCCAGGGGTTGAGCCCCGTGGTCTCGGTGTCAAAGGCCAGAATGGTGGTGTCGGTCCAGTCCAATGGGCTTCCCTCGGTCCAGCAGCCTGGGATGGCGCATAGCGCAACGGAGATGGGCTGGCCAGCCAAGCCGCGGGTATGGGCCGCCAATCCCGAGTGGGGGGTGGCGCGTGCGACAATTCGCTTCATTCCGAGGGCGCGTTCCTTCCGGGAAGCAGGGGATCGGATATGGGACCAGCCGTGTTTCCAGCGATGCGATCCTCCATGACTCTCGAGAGCCCGCCGAGGCTTGGCACCAGCCCCGTCTTCCTGGCGCTGGCGAGCATGGTCATTGCCTGCCATCGGCCCCTTCCACCTCTGGAGAGCGGCCAATGCTGGACTGCCGCGCACGCGGAAGAAGACGAGACCCTGGCCGCCTTCGTGGCCTCCCAGCCGCGGGTCGTGGCGCGTGCCGGCCAGGCGGAAGTCCAGCCTGCGGACGTGGCGCAGCTGCGCCGGTTGGTCCTGCAACGCCATCCCCAGGTCATCGAGGCCCAGGCCCTGGTGGCGCAGGCACGCGCCCAGCGCGGCGCGTCCGGCGCCTGGCCCAATCCCGAGCTGGAGGGACGGTTGCTTCTGACCGGGCCGGCCGAGGGTGAGCTGGAAGGCAGCCTGGGCCTGACCCTGCCCGTGAGCGGTCGCCTCGCCGCGGGCCGCCGGGCCGCCCAGCTGGGGCTGGACGCGGCCGAGCTGCAGCTGGAGAGCGCGCGCAGACAGGCGCTGCTGGACCTGGACGGGCTGCTGGCCGAGCTGAACCACGCCCGACGCACGCTCGCCCTGCACGAACGCATGGCCGAGCGCGCGGCCCACTTCTCGGGACTGGCCCGCCAGCGCCTGGCGGCATCGATGGCCGATCCCCTCGACGTCTCGCTCGTACTTAGCGACGCCGCCCACGCCGAGCGGGAGCGGATCCGCGCCCAGCAAGCCGAGCAGAGCCTGGCGGCCCAGCTGCGCCAGCTGCTGGGGCTGCCCGCCTCCGTCTCCCTGCCGCTGCCGACGCCGACGCACCAGCACCTGGCCGAGGATGTCCGGAGCCTGCAGGCGGCCGCCGCGCAGAGCAGCGAGCTGCGCCAGGCGCGCCTGGCCCTGGAGCGCGCCGAGTGGCAGCTGACCCAGGCCAAGCGCGAGCGCATCCCCGAGCCCACCGTCGGGCCAGCGCTGGTACGCGACGCCGAGAGCAGCTCGCTGGGCGTCTCGCTGGGCCTGCCGCTTCCCCTGTTGGCGCCTGGCGGCGCGGCGCAACGCGCGGCCGAGGGGCAGCGCGACGCCGCCCACGAGCAGCTGATCCTGACCACGCGCGCCGTGACGGCGCAGGTGTCGACCCTGCACAGCCGGCTCGAGGCCCTGCACATCGAGCTGCACGCGCTGGCTGAACCCACCCTGCAGGCGGCCGAACAAGCCGTGATCCTGGCGCAGGAGCGCTATGATGCCGGACAGCTGGACGTGCTGCGCCTGCTCTCCGCCCACCGCGCCTACGCCGAGCTGCAGGCCGAGAACCTCGACCTGCTCCTTGAATACACGCAGAATCTCCTGGCCCTCGAGGCCGCGGTCGGCAGGCCTCTGCAGACCATCCCCCAACCCCTCCCCCACTGAGGATTGACACCATGAAGACCCTGACCCTGCATCTGACCGCCGCCCTGGCCACGCTCTTGGCGCTCCAGCTGGCAGCCTGCGACAAGAGCACGCCGGCCAGCGCGCCGCCGGCCGACGACCACGCCGGCCACGACCACGCCAAGCACGACCACGCCGGGCACGACCACGCCGCCCATGACCACGAGGGCCACGACCACGCCGACTGCGAGCACGCCAAGGAGGGCGAAGCCGCCGAAGGCGAGGAGAAGGCCGAGGACTGCGACTGCGCCGAGAAGAAGGCCGAGGACTGCGACTGCGC
>CAYVQL010000329.1:0-12212 GCA_964454135.1 uncultured Enterobacterales bacterium
GCGCGCGATCCGCCAGGGGGGCCGCTGACAGCCATCGCGTGACGGGAACCTGATGCCGCCTGGCAGCAGCGCAAGGCGCGGCTGACGATCCGGATCCGCACGACGAGCCGACAAGATGCTCCGCAGGAGCCTGCTGGCGCTTGACGGGGCTGTCGGAGCCCATCAGGCCACCCAGATCGCGACCGGCCGGGGTGGACGCGCCCCTGTTGGCCCCTGAAGCGCCGAAACTGTCGGTCAGGCCTGCACCGGAGCTCTTGCGACCAGGGGGTGCGCCACGATAGTCGTGGTACTTGGCGGGATACGGTAATGCGCCCTATCCACTGCTCGGCATGCGAGGTCGGCTTTCCACCGTGTGGACCCGTGGCGCGAGAACACACGGGCTGTCGTCAGTTCTTGGGGGGACGACAAGTTACGGCAGGCAGAGAGCCCTGGCAAGCTCATGGCGAAGCCTACACCAGCCTCGGGGACAGGGAGGGGGAGGACTGGTGAGAAGAAGGCAGCGGGACGAGCCATGGACCGGCAGCGGCAGCTCACCAGACGACGCCCATCAGTAGGGACAGCGCCGCACCCATCCTTCGGGATCTGCAGCCAAGAGCGCCTCGAGCGCCCCGCGCACGCCCGCGTCGATGTCGGGCAGCAGCCGCTTCAGCTCAGCCACGAGGGGCTCTGCCACGGGCAGCAGCTCCCCCGTGCGCTCGGCATGGCGGGCCACGGCCCCCAGCGCGAGCTGGAGGTAGACGACCTGGTCCGGACCCTCACCCTCGAAACCCAGCAAGTGCGCGCGCAGCCAGGCGTCGAGCTGCTCGCCCGGTCCGGCCAGCAGGGTCTCGATCACCTCGGCGGGCTGGGGCCAGGCATGCCAGCGGGGCGGCTCCACGGCCCAGCAAGGGGCCTCGATCCCGGCGCGCACGCGGAAGAGCCGCTGGAAGCGCCCGGTGAAGGCGCGCTCCCCGGAGCGGGCATGGCGCAGGCGAGCGCGAGCGCACGCCAGCTGTTCGCGGGCTTCATCCAGGCGCCCCGCTCGACGGTACAGCTCGGCCAGATCCGCCCTGGCGCGCGCCTCCTCCTGGGGCAGCAGAGCCTGGTCCAGGTTCCAGTCCAGCAGCGCGCGCTCGGCGCCATCGAGATCCCCATCCAGCAACCTGGCCCGGTGCAGAGAACCCGCCACCTGCAAGGCCACGTAGGCCGCCCGCCGGTCAAAGGGCCTGGGGAGCGCATCCAGACGCGCCAGGGCGTCTTCGAGCAGATCGCGGGCGCACCGCACCTCGAGGCGGTCGAGCAGCCCGATGCCCTGGAAGGCCAACAGCTCCTCGACGGTATGTGCCTCCAGCGGGGCGTCTCCAGGGGATGGTTCGCCCGCCAGCACCTGGGCCGCGCGCTCCATCAGCTCCGAGCCCTGGCTGGCCTGGCCGGCGTGTACCCGGCAGGCCCCCACCACCCACTCTGCCAGGGCGCGCGTGTGGCCCTGGCCGAGCCCAATGGCCTCGCGCGCCTTGGCTTCCGCCAGGGGGCGGTCCCGGCGGTGGGTCGCCAGGGCTTCCATGGCCAGGGCCTGCGGCGACAGGCGCAGCACCTGCTCCAGCTCCTCGCGCCAGGCGGACCCCAGCCAGCGCGCCAGCAGGGCTTGGGCGTCGCGGGGAGCGCCCACCAGCACCCGCCGCTGGCCAGGGGCCTCGAGATCCAGGATGCTGCGTTTCTCCTCGAGCAGCTTCACCGGCGCCAGCTTCCCGGGCTCGCCTAGCCCTCCCGAGCAGAGCACGGGCTCGCGCGGCGCCAGCCCGAGCAGGTGGGACAAGAGCGCCACCGCCGCCGCCAGCTGCCCGGAGGGGCCCTGGATGGTGATCCCCGGGGGCGGCGCTGTGACGTGCAGAGAAGGCAGGTTCAGGATGCGGGGATCCCCCACTCCCACCAGGCCTGCCACCCAGCGCTGGGTAGCGTCGCTCAGCGCTATGTCAGGGGCGAGCGGGCGGCGTGGATCGCCGAGAGGGAGCGGGGCAGTGCGCACAAGCATCAGCAGCCCGGTGACGCCGCAGACGTCCTCTACCACCGCCGGAAACCAGGCCTCGCCTGGCTGGGGCCGCACATCCAGCGGGGTCAGCGTGCTCAACAACCGCTCCGCCGACCGGCGCTCCAGCGCCGACCTGGTCCGAAGCTGCTTGAGATAGGCGCGCAGCGCACCGGGGCACCAGGGCGCCAGGTGGTGGGCCGGCCTAGCGATCTGCAAGCTCCACCCTGGTGCTACCCCCGGTGCGGTGCAGGACGACGTACTCCACGGCTTGGGCCGGAGGCCAACCCATGGACCACAGCCGCGTGCCCTCCTCGAAGAGCTCGGTCTCCGGGAGCAGCTCGACGCCTGCGGGCTCCAAGGTGGCCCGCTCGGGGCGGCGTTGAGGAGGGCCGTCCCACTCCAGGAACACGCTGCCGCCGTGCACGGTCAGGAACAGCTCCTCGCCATCCTGCGTGGAGAGCTTGTTGCGAGCCGGAATCGCCTGGGAGCGAGGCTGGTCCGCGGCGCATTGCGCCACCTGGGGCTCGGCGTGGCGCAGGCCCTCGGCCAGCTTGCGAGCGCACTGGGCCAGCTTGTCGATCCAGGCTGCCAGCCGGGAGCGCCGCAGGTTAGCGGCAGCCGCGGCCATGCCTCGCCGCAGCGCGGCCTCGTCGAGCGCGATGTCCTCTGCCAGGGCGGCGTCCTCGAAGACGCGCAGCAGGCGTGAGACGCGGTGCTCGTCGTCCAGACCGAGTTGGTCCGCCATCCAACCGGCCAGGGGCGCGAGGGAGGCTGCTTCCTGCGGCTCGAGCAGCGCCGTGCCCTCGGCAAAGCAGAGGGCGGCCTCGACCCCTTCGCCAACCGATGGCGGCCCCACCTCGGACAGGGCTGCCAAGGCGACGAGCTGGTGCAGCGTCTCCTCTCGCTCATGCGGCTCCGAGCCCTCGAGGGCGTAGCGTCCGGGTCCGAGCTCCAGGTAGCCCAGGGCCTGCGAGAGCATGTCGGAGGCCCGGAGAGCCTCTACGAGCGCCTCCCGCAGCTGGCGCAGCTCGGGCTCGCCTACCGTGGTGCGGTCCAGCAGGCCCGCAGCCTGGGCCGCGGCCAACAGGATGACTGGGTCGAGGGGGGCGCTTCCCGCAAGCATCTCGAGGGCCGCGGGGGCGGCCTGGGAGAGCTGCTCGCGCAGGGTGGACTGGTAGTCCGCTCGGTCTTGCGTGTTCATCGCTGTGCTTCCTCGTGGCGCCAGGCAGCCATGCGCCGCACGGCGGCCAGCTCTGCAAGCCTTCGCCTGATACTGACGCTCTTGCTGTCGGTGGGCGGACACTCGTGGCGGGCCAGCCTGAAGTCCATGGGCCGATAGGCCGTGTGGAGCAGCCAGCCCCCTGCGCGCCACCGGATTGTCAGGAGCACGCCGTCGCCCGCGTGGCTGGTCCGACGGAAGTCTCGCCGAATCCAGCACGCATGCGGATCCCCGGTGGGGTCGGGCAGGGCGTCCGCCAGGGCGAGAATGAGCGCGCCGTATCCCTCGCGGTAGGCCGGCTCGAGCTGGGCCCAGGCGCCGCGCAGGCTGGCAGGCGGATCCCTCCACTGCTCCCAGGCAGGGGGCGTGAGCCGTGGCAGAGATCCGGCCGCGGCGCCGGGGCGCTGCGCCGGGTCCACGTCATCGCAGATGTCCTCCCACATCTCCTGGGGGCGCAGGTAATGCTTGAGCGTATGGGAGAGGCCCAGGTGCTCGTCGGGACCGCCGGGTTCGAGGAGCTCGAGCTTCATGACCTTTCCTCCTCGATGGCCGCACGCACGCGCGGCCTGAAGCGGTTCTCCCATTTGCGCAGGGCATCTCGGGCCCGGGCAGCTCTGTCGGGGTCGGCCGCGCGCCAGGCCTGCGGGCTCGTGGAATCCGCAGAGCGCAGGATCCAGGCCAACTCCAGACGCGACGCGTCGCTGCGCGGATCGAGGGCGTGGCGGGGCAGCCAATCGCAGAGCAGCTCCCAGGTCTCGTCGGGCTCGCGCAGCAGGCCTCGCCAGGTGCCCTGGCGACCTTGGTGCGGCAAGCCGCTGGCGCGGTCCACCCACTCCCGGATCAGGAGCCGGGGCCGGCTCAGCAACACCCAGCCCAGGGCCTGAACCGGTGGGAAGCTCTCCCTCTCCAGGAGCGCCCGGATGCGCTCGTGCCAGATCTCCAGGTCGTGACGCAGGCCACCCTGCGCCACGGCATCCCCCTCGTCGGACCCTTGTACAGCGCGCAGGCGGGTGACATCGCCCTCTTGCGAGAGAACCTCGCGTTCCTGGATCCGGTACTTCCGAAGGACGTCGCGGGCCTGGTTGCGCACCACCACCGCCATCCAGGGGCCGAGGTCGGGCCTGTCCCAGCCCTTTGGAAGCGGCAGGCCCCCACCACTCTCGACCTTCGCGACCAGGGCGCCGAGCGTGTCGGCCAGCAGGTCGCCTTCGTCTTCGAGGACGCGCAGATCCTGGCCGCCGTTCATGTGGTACGCCCTGCCCACGACGATCCGGACCAGGTTCGAGCAGTGCTCCAGCGCCTGCCAGGCCGCCTCGGTGCCTCTCCAGCCGCCCTGCAGCAGGGGCGCCAGATCCTCGGCCGTGATGATCTCCCTCTCCTTCATCCAGCGCTCCCGTCGCAGCGAGACGAGGGAGCGTAGCACCAGGCCTGCGGGATTTCCAGCGCCGCCGCTGAGATGCGGACCCGCGCCGAGCGCCGCCAGCTCGCCGCTCAACCCCGCTCAACCCGCTCGCGCACGCGCTCGAAGGACTGTTCAGCCTCCTCAAGCACCTGCTCCACCTGGCGCCGCGCGAGCTGCCGCCCCCCATGCTCGCAGATGGCGATGACGAGCTTACCCAGCACCCAGGTCTGCAGGGCGGCGGTGGTGGCTCCCAGCGCACAGATTCCGGCCACGCCCAGAGGGCCGGCGAACCAACCGAGGAAGCGGGCGCCCTCGACAAAGAGCGCGCGGCCGACGGTGTTGGCCATGGCGCACCCGCCCAGAGAGCCTGCCACCGTCTCGAGGGACACGGGCACGCCCATGGCCGAGGCCACGGCGTTGATCATCACGGCGTTTTCGGCCACGATGGCGAAGGAAGCGCCAGGGACGGGTATGGCGCCCGTGGCCGCGGCGGCGACCGTGAAGCCGAGGAGCACGTCTTCGGCGTCGGAGCGGCGGGAGCGGACGAGATCGGTCGAGGGGGAGCTCATGTGGGGTTCTCCTGGCGGACCGTTCTCCATGCAGACGCGTGGCCGGGTAGAGGACGGACACTCGGCAGAAGCACGGCTGCTGTCTTGCAGGAAACCAGGCTCGATGAAATCCCGCAGTGCCCGGAGAAGGGCCCTGGGGCTCGCCCCGGGAGGGCGTCATCGCTTCTCGGGGCTGGGCCGTGGCGAACCGCCGGCGCGCAGCAAGATCCGGCCCAGCGGCTCATCGAGGGATACCAGCAGCTCGCCGTGGCCAGCCTCGGCGAGCAGCTCCGCGAAGTCACGGGCTGCGTCGAGCGTACCGGGGACCTTCACCGTATGGATATCCAGCGTCGAGCCCAGGTTTACTCCCAGACCCGCGCCATGCCACATCTCGATGTCCCAAGTCAACGCCATGAATCGCTCAAAGCCCAGGCTGTCCAGCAATCGATGGGCCCGTGTCACGCTCCCAAGGTCCAAGGGACCGTCCGCGAACAGGAAGCGCTCCTGGGTCCACAGGCCCACGTCCGCCGTCGGCTCGTAGCGCATATCGGTGTAGACCAGCTCGGCTTTGCTGCGGTCCTGCAGATCCCAGCCCAGGCGCAGGACACGCTCCCAGCGGTCCCAGGACGCATCCCGCAAGCGCGGCCGGAAATGCTCCTCGTGGAAGGCCAACGAGTGCTTGTGGGAGAAGCCCAGGTCCAGCAGGACGTCTCGCAGGAGCGCGCGATCAGCTGTCTGGAAGTACACCTCCGAGCGCTGCGGCACCATGCGTTCTTCGTAGACGAGGGTGGGGCTCTGATCTCCGTACCTCGCCGCGTAGTCGTCGATGATGCGGTCGCCGCGCGCGAAGACATCCTCCAGCGCGTCCGGACTCTCGACCGCATAGCTCTCCTGGCAGCGCACGAAGCACGGGTGGTAGCGCAGGTCGCTGGATAGCGTGCGGTCGCGCACCTCGCGGCAATGGACGCAGCCCAGGGCGCAGGTGAGCTGCTGCACCTCGATGAGCAACCCCGCGTCCTGGCGGTGGCGCCAGAGCTTCCGGCGCAATCCGTCGCGCTCGGGTCCGTACGCCACGGTGGAGAGCTGTCGATCCAGAGCGGAGACCTTGTAGAACAGGCGGAAGTCGTCGGCGGTCTCGGGCAGCACCAGCAACTCGAGCAGCTTGAGCGCTCTCGCTCCCAGCGAGCGGGTCAGCTCCACGGTCCGCACCACCTGGTCGTGGTTCATCTCCTGGAGCACCACGTGGTTGACCTTGACCGTCACCCCCGCGTCCGCCGCAGCGCGCACGTTCTCGCAGACGCGATCGAACAGGCCGGTCTTGTGCCTTCTCGTCACCTTCGCGAAGCCCTCGGGATCGGAGGCGTGCAGGGATAGGTGCAGCTTGCAGCGGCCTGGGTACTCCGTCATTCCCTTCAAGACTCCTGCATCGAGCAGGAGCCCATTCGACACCACCGTCACCTCGGGCGGCTGAGGAAGCTCGGCTAGCCCCGCCAACAGCGCCAGCAGCCGCGTCTTGGCGAGCAAGGGCTCGCCGCCAGTGAAGGTGATGTCCGTGTACCCCAGCTCCACCGCTCGCGTCAGCGTGGCCAGCGTCCGTTCCAGGGACGCCGGCTCGCGCCGGTCCTGCTCACCCAGACCCTCCATGTGGCAGAACACGCAGTCGAAGTTGCAATCGTGGGTGATGGCATAGCGCAGCTCGCGGCGCGTGCGCAGGGTCTTGTTCAGGTCGATGCAGAGATCCTGGTGGCGCTCGCTGTGCCCCGTGCCCACCACGCGCCAGCCACGGCGCACCAACATGCTGAGCATGATGTTCCAGTGGTTGAAGCTGCGGACCGTCATCCGCGAGTAGCCCTGCTCGGCCATGGCGCGCTCACCAGCTACGAGCAGGCAGGTTCCGGCGCCCTGCTGGCGCCGTTGGGGCAGCACTCCGGCCTGCCAGAGCTCGACATCGCTGCCGTGGCCCAGGAAGACGGCAAAGCCCGCGGGAGCTTGCCCCGAGCGGACCACCGTATAGGCGTGCAGCCTCTTGCCCTCAGCCCGCCGCCGCAGCTCTTGTGCGCTCATCGGCTCGTCGAAGACCGCACCGTGCAGCGCCGCCACCAGCTCCAGATCCCGGGTCTCGCGGAGCTGCCAGCTCATCGCAGCGCTCCGAGTCGATTCAACACCTTGTGAAAGGCGGAGATGTAGGCGTCCATCAGCGGCCACTCGCTCTCGAAGGTGAAGGTGGGCAGGGACAGGATGCTGCCGTAGTAGGCGTCGGCGCCCGGGAAGCTGCGGCTGCTGTTGTCGTGCTTGGCGAAGCCGTGCAGGTGGAAGCGGTGGGCGTCGAAGAGCGCCATGCGGTCGAAGGGCACGGAGCCGGGCACCGACACGTCCAGGCCCTCGGCCCGCAGCGCGCGGACCAGGCGCCCGCGGCTCACACCGAGCGCTTCGAGATCCACTCGAGGCTTGAATCCGTAGTGCGCGCCCATGGAGGTGACATAGGCCCGGCGGGCCATGCCCCGCACCAAGCCCGTGGCCTCCAGGCCGGCGGTGAAGCGCGCAAGGCTGCGCCCCCGGGCCTCGATCCAGGCGAAGCAGTGGTGATCGAGCAGGTGCTCCACCATCACGGCAGCCAGGGGATGCATGCGCAGCTTGAGCCCGAATCCCGAGCGCCGCAGCGGCGCCCAACGCGGGTCCTGCACCTCCTGCTTGCTGCGCTTCAGGTTGTGCCCCAGCAGCGTGGCGCGCTCGTAGGTCTGGCGGTCGTCGCAGAGGATCACCCCGCCTTCGCCGCCGGTGAGCAGCTTGTTGCCCTGCAGGCTGAAGACCGCCACGTCGCCACGCGAGCCCACGTACTCCCCTTGGAAACCGGCGAAGTGCGCGTGGGAACCGTCCTCGACCCAGGCGATGCCACGATGGTCGCACAGGGCGCGCACGCGGGCCACATCGACGGGGTGCCCCCACATGTGGTTGGTCACCAGCATGCGCGTGCGCGGCGTAATCAGGGCCTCGGCCTGGTCCGCATCCAGGTTGCCCGTGTCGGGCTCCACATCGCAGAAGACGATCCGCGCGCCCAGGTGCAGCAGTGGCGCGGCTGTGGCCTGGAAGGAGTAGACCGTGCTGATCACCTCGTCGCCCGGTTCGAGGCCCAGGGCGAAGAAGGCCGAATACAGGCCCATGGTGCCCGAGCTGACGAGGATGGCGTGGCGGCGGCCGTGCAGCGCGGCCAGCTTGTCCTCGAGCCGCCCATAGACTCCCGAACGGTCCACGATGCTGATCTGGCCACCCTCGGCCAGGTAGCGAGCCAATACGCCGGGCAGCTCTGGCAGGGGAGGCGGCCAGGTGGTGTGGGGCGGTGGCACCTCGATCACCGGGGCGCCGCCGTGCAGCGCGAGCTCCTTGTCCATGCCTGGCGCCCTCCTGTGCGGGACTCGCCATCATCCCAGGGCGGCGCCCCAGGATCAAGGCTCGGGATGGTGGAGATGAGCCTCGTCGGCGAAAACCTCGAGCACCTCGAGGCGCGTGATGCCGCCCGCGATCCTGCCTTCGCGCACGTCGCCCTCCTGGGCACCGACCAGGATGCGACCCAAGGGGGAGGCATAGGACACGTTACGATCCCCGTTGAAGTCCATGTAGCTGCCTATGCGCAGGGTGCGTTCCCGGCCGCTGTCCAGCTCGAGCACGCGCACCGTGCGTCCAATGCGCACGAACTCGGGAGGCCCGGCCGGGGTCACCTCGCGGGCGCGCTCGCGCACCCTGCGCAGCTCCTGCAGGCGGCGGGTCCACATGTGGAGCTGCCGCTCGCCGTCTTCGTACGCGAAGTTGTCGTGGAAGGTCTCAGCACCCTCGCTGCAGGACTCGCCCATCTCACGCCCCACGGCGCGGATATGCTCCTTCACCTCTTCGATGCGTAGGTCGAGCTTCCGGAGATCCGCGGGCAGGAAGTAGAAGGTCATGCCAGCCTCCATGCTGTTGCAGGAGACCGGACGTTCCCAGGGCGCGCGCACGGACACTCCTGGCGCATCGATCAACCACGCTCGCCCCGGCGCCCTTTGTCCCCCCTCGCGCGTGAGCAGCTTCTCCGCGTCCCCAATCCCAGCTAGGCGCCCCCTTCCCCCCGGCCGCCCCCTTCCCCCAACACCCGTGCCAACGCGCGCCGTTTCGCCATGGGCCAACCGCGGGTGCGAATCTCTCCGCGGCGACGCACACTGGCCGCCTTCGACGCCGACAGCCCGAAGAGCGAGACGATCTCGGCCACTCCGAGTTGAGAGAGAGGCCTGCCATCGGGCGCAGCGCGCACCACCGCGGGCACGATTGGCTCAACGGCGTCGCGGGGAACGGGCGGAGCGCTGCGACGGATGCGGCCCTTCGCCACGGTCACCTTGTCTTCGTTGCTCAGGGTCACCGAGAACCAGCCCCGGTCGATGGCCCTGCTGGCGGTCAGGGGGTTGATGCCAAAGCGCCGCGCCAGCTCAGCGGGCCCCAGCTGCCGCTCGCGCTTGGTCAGCCCCACCCACCCCAGGTGATCGCCAGCGATCTTGCGCGCTCCCTCCCGGTAGCCCGGCACGCACCACCCTCGCTTCCTGGCCCGCCAGACCGTGGTGCGCGAGACCGCGTACCCCGCCTCCTCCAAGGCTCGTTGCAGCTCGGCGATGGGCAGCCCCCTGGCGGCGTCTGTGAGGAGGACACGACTATCGGGGCCCTCTTTGAAGTACCGGGACATGGCATTCACTCGCGTAGGAAAGTGGGAGGTGGTGTACGGGTTTCAATCCAATCCGTAACGGGGGAGACAGGAGCCGGGCCACTCGTCCCGTTCCACGCGCGAGGCTCCGGCGGCGGCGCCCCCCACCTTCCCTTCCGCCCATCCCAGCACCTCCCCCAGCGGATCAGACTGGAATGTTCCGTGCCATCCACGCCGGCGCCATGCGCTGATCGTCCCCGATGCGAACCTGCTGGCGGCCGCGGGGGACTCGCCCTTGCTCCGGAGGCTCGATGGGGCCCCACAGCCCCTGGAGCAGAGGCCAGCTCCCCGGCGGGCCCTCGAACTCCCTCAAATCGGCGTACTCCAGCTCTCCCCGCTCCCCCCAGACGCTGGCCACGACGGCCAAGGGCTCGCCAAGGCCCCGTTTCCAGCGCAGCTCGCCGTCATGGTCCCTGCTGACCTGCAGCACGTCCCTGTGAACCATGGCGTGGTGAGTCGAGCAGAGGCAGACCAGACCGTCCGGTTCGTGCGAACGGCTGGTAGCCCACGGGACGATATGGTGCAGCTCGATATGCTTGTTGTGGCGGCAGCCGGGCACTTGGCAGCGACCGCCATCGCGGATGAGCACGGCCCGACGGATGGCGGGGGGGATGGTGCGGCTCATATGCCCTGGGGTGCCGGCGCTGTCGTCGCCGGCCACGACCTCGGCGTCGCACTCTGCCAGGGCGCGGTCGCGTTCGTCCATCTCGATGCGGCCCGCGCGGCCTTCGGTCCATGCTTTGTCGCAACAAGGACAGCGGTGCTCGATGATCCTGTAGTTGATCGGGTACGCGTTCTCGCCACGGGGCAGCTGTTGGGGGAGTTGCTGGCCGCGGTCACCGTCCTCGCTGGCGTTGTCCTCGCAGCACACGTGTGTCGTAGGCCGAGTGCCCTCGCCAGTCGCTTCCTCAAAGCACTCGCGCGTCGTGGCCTGGGCGTCCTCGTCAGTCGCCTGCTCGCAGCACACGTGTGTCGTGGGCTGGGCGTCCTGGTCAGTCGCCTCCTCGCAGCACACGTGTGTCTGGGGCTGGGCGTCCTCGCCAGTCGCCTGCTCACAGCACACGTGTGTCGTGGGCTGGGTGTCCTCGCCGGCGTCTTCTTCACAGCACTCGTGGGCCGTGGGCGGAGTGCGCTCTTCCGCCGCGTCCCCATGGCACTCGCGTGCCATGGAATGGCCACCTTCCCTGGCGGCGTCCTGGCAGCATTCAAGATCCGGCTCGCCGGTGCTGGCGTCACCCTCGTCCGCCAGAAGATCGCCGTCGAGGCACAGCTCGGCCATGTAAAGCAGGAGCTGGCTGGCGGACATGTCCGGATCGTCGAGCTGGTGGCGGAGTAGGGCCAGGGCCTGCATCAGGCGCTCGAAGTGGAAGGGATCGAGCCGGAAGCGGGCCCAGATGTGGCGCGGGGGCTCCCATTCCTCAGCCGGATCCGGGGGCTCGTCGCCCATGCTGGCGCGGGAGACGAGATCTTCGAGCTCTCGGCTGTTGAGCTGCAGCGCGCGCTCCACCCATGCCCCCTCCGTCTCCGGCGTAGCCACCTGGCCGACAGTGCGCGCCTTGGTCCAGCCCAGCGCTCCGGTGCGAAGGGCAGCGTCCAGCACCGGCAGATCGGGCAGCAACCGACCGAGCCGCGCCAGCTGCCTGGTCTTGCCAGGGCGGAAACCGAAGGCCTGCTCCCCGTACTCCACGATTCCAGCGTAGCCGAGCTCGCGGAAGAGCAGCTCGCGCTGCATGGCGGCCATCCCCACAGCGATCTCACGCAGGGCCTGGCGCTCGATGCGTACGAGTGCGCGGATGCGGGCGTGCAGCGCAGCGGCTTGGGCGCTGGGGCTCGAATTGTCACTGCCTTCCGTGAACGGCGGCGGGGCCTGCGGATCCGCCACTGCGCCGGGTGCCTCGTGATGGACGCCGCTCACCTCGTGGGTGGGGGCCGGGTTGGTTTCGGGGACGTGATCGTCTCGCATGGTCGATCCCTCGCAGGCTTGGCAGAGGTGGCTGCCACCACAGAACGCGAATTCAATCTGAGCAGGCCAGAGCGGGCGCTCACATGGTGGATTCTCGTCTTCGCTGTAGCGACAAGCTAACCCGCTGGCTGTAGGATGGCAGGCTTTTTCCGCGCTTTTTCGCTCGTTTTCCGTGCGGTCTTCCAGCGCATGGAGCACCTGCTGGTGAGGACAGTCCGCGCGGTGCAACCGGCTGGGTGAGTTGGGGATTGCGAGGTTTGAGCGTGGGCTGGAGCGGCCTCGGTCCCAGCTTCACGGGCATCCGTGATCGATTAGGCTGATATTGGTGGTTAATGTTACCATATGGACG
>CAYVQL010000330.1:0-12211 GCA_964454135.1 uncultured Enterobacterales bacterium
AGAGGCGGTGTCCGCCTCGGATAGGGGGGGAAGAATCTGTCTTCCCCCCCAAAAAAACAGCACCGACCATTTCCGCCGACAGTGTCGGCGGAAATGGTCGGTGCCCGCCAGCCGAACCGGTGGCATCACCACCATCCGTCCGGAATCAGCCGCTTTGCCTCGACGCCATCCTCCGATACAATCCTCCGCGTGAACAGACTCGATCCCAGCGCGGTGCTGCGCGGGCTCTCCGCCACCCGCTCCCTCTCCCGAGACGCCCAGATCGATCTGCTGGACTGGGCCGAGGAGCGAAGCTACGCCGTGGGCGAGCAGCTCTTCGCAGAGGGCGATCCCTCAGACGTGATGTACCTGCTGCTGCGAGGCCTGGTCGAGGTCACCACCTGCGAGCCCAACGGCGAGCAGCTTCCCCTCGGGCGCGTCAAGGCGGGCGAGATCATCGGCGAAATGGGCCTCTTCGACGACGCGCCCCGCTCGGGTACCGCCACCTGCCTGCAACCCGTGCTCGCCCTGGCCGTCAGTCGCGAGCTCTATCGGACCCTGGCTGACAACGATGACGAGCTGGCCTACTGGATGCTGCGGATCATCGCCGATGGCATGGCCAAGCGCGTCGGCGCCATGACGGAGCGCATCGCGGCGGCGCGTCTCAATCCCGACATCCTCCGGCACATCCCCGAGGATCCCCAGGAGCGGGCGAGACGCTGGTGGGAAGTTCTCTCTCTGTGGAGGCGTGGTTGATGTCGCAGCCCATCGCGCAACAGCTGACGCCCCTGCTGGGCAGTCTGAGCGCCGAAGAGGTCCGCTGGCTGCAGGGGCGCATCCGCAGCGGGCACTACGCACCCGGGCACGCCGTGGTGCGCGAGGGTTGGCCGCCGCGCACCATGTTCCTGCTCCTCTCCGGACGCGTACGCGCCTCGCGGACGCGCCCCGACGGGGGGCAGGAGGTGATCGCCTACGTCAGCCCCGTCTCGCTCTTCGGCCACGTCTCGGCCATCGGCAGAAAGAACTACCTCGCCACCATGACCGCGGTGGAACCCTGCGAATGTCTGCTCATCCCCAGCGCCCTGCTCACCCCTCCAACCGAGGGCATCGGGCGCAGGCTGGCGCTGCGCCTGCTCGAGGCGACGATCCTGGGGATGAACACGGCCCTGCGCACCGTCAACGCCCGGCTGCTCACCATGGCCAGCACCGATGACCTGGTCGACGCCATGGCCACCGACCTGGGATCCTGGTGCCTCCCTGAGCCATAGTCTTCCATTCCGCACTTTCCAACTTCTTTGACAGCAGTGCGACCTGAAGGACCATGGCATGGATGTCACGTTCTCGCCAAGACCATCTTTTGCAGCCATATTCTACTTTCTTAGGTGATTGTTTGACGCCCCAACCCTGCCCTCCTTGCGCAAGGGCCGAATCACCATGACACAGATGTCGTGCTTTGGGCCGTCAAGAAGGAGAACTGAAGTGGTTTCTACATATCGTTTCCCATGATTTCAAAGAGTTACGAACACACGCACACGTTGGCACGTATCGTGCTGTTACTCCGCGCGGAGATTGACGCAAGAGGACGCCAGGGAACGGCGGGCCAGAGACCCCGAAAGACCCTGTAGGACACCCGGCTCCCCGCGAGTCGGGTGTTTCCTCTTAGGGGCCATCGTACAGCAGCAGCCGCCAGCGCTTCGCCCGTTCTCCCCCCGCGGGGGAGGGGGAGCG
This sequence comes from uncultured Enterobacterales bacterium, assembly GCA_964454135.1. GTDB lineage: Bacteria > Myxococcota_A > UBA796 > UBA796 > JAFGLY01 > CAYVQL01. Next base: position 1,708 of record CAYVQL010000330.1, read on the forward strand.
CGGAGCGCGATATGGGGGAGGGGGCATCCCCCTCCCCCATCCATTTCCGGTAGAATCCTGCCATGAACGCGCTGCTTGAAGAGGTTCGCCGCCGCGTCCCCATCGTCTCCACCGATCCATTGGATCTGTTGGCGACGGCCCGGGACCTCTGGCCCCGGGACACCCTTGCCCTGGCTCGTGGCCAGCTCCCCGACCTGCCCGATCTGATCTGCTGGCCCGAGACGCACGAACAGACGCTCTCGCTGCTGCGGTGGGCCACCCGCGCAGGCGTGCCCCTGGTGCCCTATGGCGCTGGAAGCGGGGTCTGCGGCGGAGCGTCTGGGCGCTCGGGCGCCGTGGTGGTGGATCTGAAGCGCATGCGCCGCCTGCTGGAGACCGATCGCGGACGGCAGGTGGTGACCGCTGAACCCGGCCTGTTGGGCCAGGAGCTGGAAGACCGGCTCGAGCGCCAGGGCCTGGCCACGCGCCACAGCCCCTCCTCCATCTGGTGCTCCAGCGTCGGTGGCTGGGCCGCGGCCCGGTCAGCGGGGCAGTTCTCCAGCTACTACGGGAAGTTCGAGGACATGGTGCTCGCCTTGCGCGTGGCCACGCCCGACGGCACGCGCCTGACGGGCATGGACTGCCCTGTGGGTGAAGAGGACCTGGGTCCCCTCTTTCAGGGCAGCGAGGGCACCCTGGGCATCATCACGCGCGTCAGCGTGCGCACCGTGCCGCTGCCCCGCCACCGCTGGCTGCGCGCCTATGCCTTCCCCGATCTGGACAGCGCCTGGGAGGCCATGCGCGGCTTGATGCAGGCCGAGCTCTGGCCCGCGGTGCTCCGGCTCTACGACCCGCCCGACACCAAGATCGGCGGCCGCCTGGCCTCGCAGTCGCCTGCAGCCAGCTGGCGCCGTGCCGGAGGCGCCGCTTTGAAAAAGCTGCGCGGCGCCCTGAGCGGCCACGAAGCCCTGCGCCGCTGGCAGCTGGGAGCGCCGCTGTCCGCCCCCGGCCTGCTCAACCGCCTCACCCAGATCCTGGGCAAGCGGGTGCTGCTGGTGGTGGGCTGGGAAGGCGAGCCCGAGCTGGTGCGCGCCCTGCGAAACGCCGCGCTCCCCTACCTGCGCGCCGGGAGCGACCTGGGCGCCGAGACCGGAGAGGCCTGGTACACAAACCGCCACGAGATCTCATTCAAGATGGCGCCTGTGTTCATGGGTGGGGGCTTCGCCGACACGATGGAGGTCGCCACGTCCTGGTCGCGGCTCGGCGGCCTCTACCACGCGGTGCGCGACGCCATCGGTCGCCACGCTTTCGTTGTGGCCCACTTCAGTCACGCCTACCCCGAGGGCTGCTCCATCTACTTCTCTTTCGCGGGCCGCGGGGAGCTGGAGCGCTACGACCGGACCTGGGAGGCGGGCCTGGAGGCCGCACGGCGAGCAGGGGGCACGGTCACCCACCATCACGGCGTGGGACAGCTCAAGGCCCAGGCAGCGACGCGCGAGTTGGGGCACGCCCTGCGCATCTACTGGGCGCGCAAGGCCCAGCTCGATCCCGGGGGAGTGATGAATCCGGGTCGCCTCTTCGAGCGCACCGAGGTCGTCGGCAAGGGGCCGCCCGCGCCCCATGGCGATGGCCCCGTCTACGACGTGAAGGAGCACGACCTGCTGGCCCAGGCGGATCCGGCCGCCGAGCCGGCCGCCATCCAACAAGCCCTGGCAAGGCGAGGACTGGGCCTGCGCATCGTGCCTGATCGACCCCTGGGCGCCTGGCTGCGCGCCTGGCGCATAGAGGCTTTCGAGCGCCACGAGGTACCCCTCTTCAGCCTGCAGGCCCGCTTTTCCGATGGATGCGCAGCCAAGCTGGGTTTGGCGCCGCGCTCGGCCGCAGGGCCCGACCTGCGCTGGGGCCTGCTGCGCGACGCGCGACCCGAGCTGGTGGAGGTGCCGCTGGTTCGGCTGGACGGCCCCGCGCACGCAGTGGCGATCAACACCTCGGATCCCTGGGGAACCGCCCGCGAACTGCTGCGCGAGGGTCTGCGGCCCCTGGATCGGCAAGCGGACGAAGATGGCAATCTGCTGCTGAGTTTCAGGGGAGACGCAGCCGAAGCGCTCTGCCAAAGCGTCGCGGCAAGTGGGCTGGGGGCCGTGGCCCCCTGCCCCGAGACGCGCGGCCCGCGGAGCCCGGACCTGGTCCCCCACCCCGCTGGGCGCGACGGCGCCACGGCGCACCACCGCCTGACCGGACGCGATCCTGGGTCGGAGCCGAGCCATGGCTGACTCCCTCGAACTCTGCACCTTCTGTCCCCAGCTCTGCCGGCACGTCTGCCCGGTCTCCCTGGCGACGGGCCGGGAGGCGGCCACGCCCAGCGCCAAGATGACCGCGGTCTACCTGGTGCGACGCGGCGCCCTGGCACCCAGCCAAGCCCAGCGGGCCGCTGGCCTGTGTACGGGCTGCGGCGCCTGCACGGAGCACTGCGCCCACGACGTGCCCGTCGCGGAGATCCTGGCCCAGGCACGACTGGAATACGGGCCGCCGCCCGAGGCGCGCGCCTTGAGCGCGCTCCAGGGCGAGGGCCCCTGGGTGGCGGTGGAGTGCGACGGACGCAGGTGGGGCCAGGCCCTGGCCGCGACGCTGGACGAGTCCGTGGCCCGCTTGGCTACCAGCGATCACCTGGGCCATGCGCTGCTGGGGGATGAGCGCCAGGCCGGCCCCTGGCTGGCAGCCTTGAGGGAGCTCATCGGCAGCCGCCGCGCCGTCACCAGCTGCGCGCGCTGCCGGGAGGTGCTGGACCGAGCGGGCGCGGGTTTCGCTTGGCTGGCCGATCTGCACCCTTGTTCCTGGGACGACTCCTGGCTGACCTGCGCGACGGCGGGCAGCGCGCCGCCCGCCATGCTTCCCGGCGCCCTGGCCTGCTGCGGTGCCCATGGAGCCCTGCCCAGCGACCACCCCCAAGCAGCCGCGGAGGTGGCACGCGAGGCGGCCTCGCGCCTGCCCGGCACGGCGCTAGCCACCCAGGACAGCATCACGCGCAACGCCCTGCGCGCCGCCGGAACCCCAGTGAACGATCCCATCGACATGCTGATCTCCCCCCGGTAGGGGCACCATCATCCCCGCCAGAGAGGCAGGACCCATGGTCAAATCCCGCCAGCAGCCTCCCCGTGGACAGCGCCGCGGCGCCCAGGGCTCTCGGAACAAGGACGACAGCATCTGCCTGATCGTCAACCCGCGGGCGGCCGCAGGGCGCGCCGGACGTCGGCTGGAGCAGCTGCGTCAGCTCTCGGCCCGGGCCTTCGAGCACTGGCAGCTCAAGCCCACCGAGGGCCCCGGCCACGCCACCGAGCTGGCGCGAGAGGCTGTCCGCGAAGGCTTCGACATCGTGGCCGCCGTAGGTGGCGACGGCACCTGCAACGAGGTCGTCAACGGCTTGCTGACCAGGGGCGAGGCCGCCAACGCCGACACCGTGTTCACGGTCATCCCCTTCGGCACGGGCAGCGACCTGATCCGGTCGCTGGAGATCCCGCGGTCCACCTCCGAGGCGCTGTGGATCGCCAGCACCGGTGTCACACTGCGTGCCGACCTGGGCCGCCTTCACGCGCAGGGGGCGACCGGAGAGCCTGTGGAGCGCCTCTTCATCAATGAGACCAGCTTCGGCGTCAGCGGCGACGTGGTGGAACGCGTCAACCGCTCGGGCAAGCGCCTGGGGGGCTTCGCCTCCTTTTTCGGTGCCACCGTGGCGGCTGTGGCGAGCTACAAGCCTCCCGAGGTGCAGCTCTCCTGGGAAGGGCCCGAGGGCAGCGGGACTTGGAGCGGCGAGCTCAACAACGCCTTCGTAGCCAATGGCCAGTACTGCGGGGGCGGCATGCGGGTGACCCGCGGTGGGTCCATGTTCGACGGCGTCTTCGAGCTGACCGTGCTGCAGCCGCTGGGCCTGCTCTCCTCCGCCGTCAACCTTCCGCGGCTCTACAGGGGCACGGCCGACCACGCGGCCGGCGCCTTCCGCGTCCCGGTGCACTCCCTCGAAGCCCGCTGCCTGACCGACGATACGCAGGTCCTGATCGACCTGGACGGGGAGCAGCCCGGCGTCCTGCCCCTGAAGGTCGAGCTGCTACCCGCGGCCCTGCAGGTCAGGGGAGGCTGGCTGCGCAGTCCGATCCGCAACTGACGCGCGACGTCACGCCGCGACCTAAGTGCCCGCCCGGCGACAGCCGGTGCGGTCGAGCTGCGTCCTGACCCCAGCGAGACGCAAATACCGAGACATTTCTCTTAATTCTTAAAATACCTACACTGACGGCAGGTCGGCAAAAGCCAGCTTCTCCTGAAACGAAAAAATACAAAAAAATCGTTTTCAACGAATACGACTGGTGATATATACCCTCCGAAAGGAAGAGAGCTCGACCGCCAGTCGCGATATTCTCTTCGACTGACAGTTTGCGCGTGTTTGTTGAAATTACGATTATTTTAACCCCCACCTCTCCCCCCCCAGCCCCCAACACCGAGGACACATCATGAACAAGGCTCAGCTCACCGAGAAACTCGCCGACCAGTGCAGCATCCCCAAGGTGCGCGCTGCCCTCTACATCAACACCCTGGTGGACATCATCAGCGAAGCGCTCGTCAGTGGCGAGCAGAAGGTCACCATCTCCGACTTCGGCACCTTCACCGTGTCCCAGCGCCGCGAGTTCACGGGCCACAACCCCAAGACCCGCAGCCAGATCCGCGTTCCCGCCCGCCGCATCCCGGTCTTCCGCGCCGGCAAGGGCCTCAAGGAAGCTCTGAACAAGGATCTCAAGTAGACCTGACACGAACGACGCGACCCGGATCGGCCCCGCCGGTCCGGGTTTCTTGCGTCTGGGAGCAGACGCCGCCCATGGGGTTTGCGCTCTTTTTTCGTGCTCCTGGACCTGACAGGGGATGGGAGTGGTATCCTTACCTACCAATTCCACGAGGAAGAAGATGAAAGAACCCTGCTCCCTCTTCATCCTGGCATTGCTGGCCACCGCCTGCGACGAAGGCGTCCTCTCCTCCACGGCCGGCGACTACGGCGTCTCCTTCTACGACGACCCCGACTGCATCAGCGTGGACGTCTCCGGCGTTGCGCTCGAGGCGCCATTCACCATGGAGCTCTACTTCCAGGCCACCTCCAACCCCGAGTACCACACCTACCCGCTAGTGGCCTGGCCCGGCGCCTTCGCGCTCTTCCAGAATGCCGATGGGTACACCATCTTCGGTCCCAGCGGCGACACCACCACATCGTCGGGGTACAGCACGCCCACCTCGTTCATGGACGGTGCCTACCACCACATCGCGGCCACCTACGACACGGCAAGCAAGGCCACCCTCTACCTCGACGGGCAGTCCGTGGGCTTCGCCACGGTCACCTTGCTCGAGACCGTCGGCAAGACGATGTACATGGGTTGTTGGCCTGGTCAGCCAGGTGCCTGGTTCCAGGGCGTCATCGGCGAGGCCCGGCTGCAGTACGACCTGTACTACTCCGACGACTTCGAGCCCTCCTGGCAAGAGCAGGACCCCGATGAGAACACCATGGGCCTATGGCGCATGAACGAGGGGCGCGGCACCGCCATCCTCGACGAAACAGGCATCTCCGACGGCACCCTCGAGGGTGGCGCCTGGGCCGATTTCCCCATGGACTGCTACAACCCGAGCGACGATCCGCCTACGGATACGGGCATCTGCACCGTCGAGGAGTAGGACGGAGCGAGGAGTGGGGCGGGGGTGCCAAGCACGGGCTCGGCACCTCCCTCGATGTGAGCCGCTTCGGCTAGAGCTGCTCGGTCGATTCCGAGCAGACGATGTCCATGGTCTCGAGCTCGTCCAGGATGGGCTTGTACATCTCGGAGATGACCGGGGCGAGCACACCGCGCGCTTCGAAGGCGCCCTGCAGCGCCAGGCGCACGGCGATGGCCACCGGCAGCGAGACGGTCCGCGCCATGGAGGAGTCGCCGTGGGGGATGCCGAAGTCCACCAGGTCCATGATGGTGCGCTCCTGCGAGCCATCGGGGAAGCTGGAGACCACCTCGTGGTGCATCACGATCATGTCCCGCTCACCGGGGGCGTAGGGACAGCGCTCGAGCATGGCCTCGGAGAGCGCGTCCAGGGGCGCGTCGATCCCGTCTCCCAGGGCGATGTCTTCGAACATGCCCAGCCAGCCCAGGTTCACCACGGCGTCGTCGTCCGTCTGCTGCCCCAGCTTGGCCGCCACGGCCGCGGGCAGGTCGGCGCCATCGGGCAGCTCGAGCACGGCGCGCAGCATGCCCGCGCGGGTGCGCTGCCTCAGCTCGATGGATTCCTGCTGGAACAGGCCCAGATCCACCCATGCCTTCCAGCGCGCGCAGTGCCCCGGGTAGCGCAGCGTGCCGCGGAAGAGGGTGTCCAGGCCTGACAGGCTGTAGGTCTCTTCGTAGGCCAACGAGTCGCGGTTGGGGTAGGCCTCGAAGCTGCCAGCGCCCTTGACCTCGAGCATGTGCACGTCGGTGAGCAGCTCGCTGCCAGGCGTCTGGCGCACCTCGCCGTCCCAGCGGTAGAGCCCGTTGTTGCCGGCGGCCACCAGTACGCCCCGGGGAGCCCAGGAGAACTTGTAGCCCAGGGGGTTGTCGTTGGCGTCGGGGGCGGGCAGGCCGCCGCAGTAGGACTTGAACACCTTCACCTGGCCGCCACGGGCGTGCACGTCGTCGAAGATGCGCATGGCCGACATATGATCGATGCCCGGATCCACGCCGCACTCGTTGATGAAGATCAAGTCGGCCTGCACGGCCTGCTCATGCAGCGCGAGCATCTCGGGGCCGATGTACGAGGTGGTGGCCATGTGCTTTCCATGGCGCAGGCAGGCAGCGGCCACGGCCGGATGCCAGGGAGCCGGCAGCAGGCTGACGCTGAGATCGTGCTCCGCCACCAGCGCGTCCAGCGCTTGCTCATCGCGGATGTTGAACGCCAGGGCCCGCCCGGCCGGATGGCCGTCCACCAGGGCCTCGGCCTTGCTCACCGTGCGGCTCGCGACAGTGACCTGGAAGCCAGCCACCTCGAGCAGGTAGCGCACCAGGGGGCGTGACACCAGCCCGGCGCCCAGGACGAGAACGGTCTTGGCAGGAGAATCGACAGTGGCCATCAAGAGGCTCCTTGGAAGAGGTTGGCGGCGATCAATCGAGGAACGCGCGCATGTACTCGTAGTCAGCGGTCAGCTCGCCGCGGTGCAGGATCAGGGCCCGCTGGATGGGACCAGGCAATTGCAGCTCGGCGAAAGGGACTCGGAAATCGGTCTGGGCCAGGGCCGCCACGAAGGGCTCCAGAACCCGGCTGAAGGACTGGGAGGCCTCGGCGGGCAGCTCGCAGGGCAGGTTGTCCACCGCCATCATGGCCAGGCCCGGCCCCGCCGCGCCATCGGTCACGACGCCTGTGGCAGGATCGTAGACGAAGCAGGGCTCGTCGAGGGAGGTGGCCTTGACCAGGCACTGCACCGAGCCACCCACGTCGCAGCTCACATCCCCCACCACCTGCAGGCGCGGCGGACCGGCCTCGAAGAGACGAGCCAGATCCTGATTGTTGATCAGCCTCGGGTAGGCTTCTGTCCAGTAGATGCCGTTCAGCAGCAGGTCGATGTGGGGCACGTGCCGCATGAAGATGGAGCGATAGCGCTCGGGAAAGTCGTAGTACTCCTGCAGCGAGAAGGCGGCGCCCGGCTGACGGGGCTCCACCATGTGCTCTTCGGAAAAGACCACCTTGAAGACCCGATCGCGGACAGGCTCGCCCTGGCGCAGCGCGGCCAGCTCTTGCGGAGCGACCTGCTCCACCGGCAGCAGGTCGTACATGTGCTGGGCACCCTGGGACACGTTGCCGTAGCCGGCAAAGCCGGCCACGAAGGGGCATAGCTGGGCGGGGAGACCCTCTTTTCGGATGCGCTCGCCCACCGCCCGCAGGGCCTCTTCGGCCGAGCCCAGGTCGCCGTAGCGCCAGGTGAGCTCCACCTGGGAGAAGGGCGTGTCCAGGCCGCGCCACTGCAAGCGCTTGCCCAGGCTGTACAGGCTGTCCACCATCCCCGCCACGCCCGCGAACCACGAAAAGAAGATCAGCCGCCGGCCCTGCTCATCCACCACCCGCTCGTAGTCGATCAAGTCGCAACCCAGCTCCATCAGCCGCCGCAACATCGCCATATTGTAGGGCTGACCCTTGATGGTGTGGGAGAAGAAGACGTAGGTGCCACCGGGCTTGAACAGCTTCAGCGGGATCTCTTTGACGGCCAGCACCACGTCGCTTCCGCAAGCGTCGTCCACGATCTCGGCGCCCTGATCCCGATAGGCCTGATCGGAGAAGACGCGCGTGGGAGAAGATTCCACCTGCACGCGCAAGCCGTGCTCATTCACCAGCCGGCCGACGGCCCCGGGCGTCAGCGGCACCCTGCGCTCCCACTCGCTCTTGTCCTCCCGACGGATACCCACAAGCTGCTGTGCCATATTGCACCTCGTCCTGCTCTCCTGCCTCCATCCCGCAGGCCCGGTTTCTTCTGGGGGCCAGGGCGTCTGGCAAGGGCTGCTCGCTGCGGCGGACCCCTTTCTTAGAAGGCCTCACTGACGCGGGCCAACCGCAATGACGGAAACATGACCGCCAACAGCGGACGCGGGCCAGGGACGCGCTCCTGAACCGTCGGGAATCACAAATCCGGCCATCTGCAAGGTTCGGGAATTCCCATAGACATCTATTGACATTTTACTGGCAAGTTGCAGCTGCAACTGCCGAAAAGGACCGCCACAATGATTCGCCCTTCCCATCTCCGCGCCCTTGTCCCGTGAGGCTCCTTGATGCAGCATCCCGCTCTCTCCGTCGTCCCGCTCCTGCTCACTCTTGGCTGCGCGACCGAAACGGAGGATGCCGCACCTGTCTTGCAGGACGTAGAGGCCTACCTGGCCCAGGAGATCTTGATCTCGGTCGCCGACAACGGCGACGGCGTGGCCACCATGGAGCTTGAGCAGAGCTTCGAGCTGCAGGAGCTGAACGTCAACGAGGCCATCGGCGTCAACCGCTACGCCCTGCCCGATCGCTTGACCGTCAAGCAGGCCGTGGCCGAGCTGGAGCTCGATCCGCGAGTGGACTTCGCCGAACCCAACTACATCGCGCGCATCGCCTCGGTGAACGATCCCTACTACGGCTACCAGTGGAACCTGCAGCAGCTGGGCATCGAGCAGTCCTGGGGCTACGGCACGGGCCACGGCATCACCGTGGCTGTGCTCGACACTGGCGTGAACACCGGCGGACCGGACGGCATCGACACGGTGCTGAACGGCTACGACACCTACAACAACGACAGCAACCCCACGGACGGCAACGGCCACGGCACCTTCGTGGCATCCACCATCGCCCAGTCCACCAACAACGGCGTCGGCGTGGCGGGCGTGGCCCCGGACGTCAGCATCCTGCCGGTCAAGGTGATGTCCGACCAAGGCTACGGCGACCTCTCCGCCATCGTCAACGGCATCACCTACGCCACCGATGCCGGCGCCCACGTGATCAACATGAGCCTGGGCAGCGCCCAGGGCACCAACAGCATGAAGCAGGCCTGCGACTACGCCCATCAAAACGGCGTGGTGCTGGTGGCTGCCACGGGCAACGAGTTCGCCAGCTACCTGAACTACCCGGCCGCCTTCGAGAGCGTCATCGCCGTGGGAGCCTCGCGCGTGGACGGCACGCGCTCGGGCTACTCCAACTACGGCTCGGGCATCGGCCTGCTGGCCCCTGGGGGCGACCTGTCCAAGGACCAGAACGGCGACGGCTACGCCGACGGCGTGCTGCAGGAGAGCTTCGAGCGCGGGCAGTGGAGCTACCTGTTCTGGGAGGGCACCTCCATGGCCTCGCCCCACGTGGCGGCCACGGCAGCTCTGATCATGGCCCAGGGCGTCTCCGATCCGGCCGAAGTGGCCGACATCCTCTACACCACGGCCGTGGACGTGGCGTCTTCCGGCTACGACAGCAGCACGGGCTACGGCCGGCTGGACACCCTGGCAGCGGTGGAGCTGGCGGCGACGGGCAGCTACGGCGACGGTGGCTACGACGACGGCGGCTACGACGACGGTGGCGACAGCGGAGACAGTGGTGGCAGCGACGGCGGCGACAGTGGCGGCGATAGCGGCCCCGACACCACTGCGCCCACCATCAGTGGCGCCGACGCTACGGTGGATGGCGGCAACTTCACCATCTTCTGGACCACCGACGAGCCGGCGGATTCGTACGTGGACTTCGAGGGATACGGGGCGTATGGGGATGACGAGCTGGTCAACTCGCACAGCCTGAGCTTCACGGGCCAGGTGGGCTCGACGTACACGCTCACGCTGGAGAGCACGGACGCGGCGGGGAACAAGGGGAAGGACGGACCGTACACGCTGTCGCTGTAGGGGTCTCGGCGGCGGGGTTCGCGCTGGGTGGCTGAGTCCCAGAGGGGGAGGTGCGGGATTGGGTGGAGGGGATGGGGGGAAGGTGAAGGTGAAGTTGAAGTTGAAGTTGAAGGTGAAGGTGAAGGTGAAGG
>CAYVQL010000331.1:0-12161 GCA_964454135.1 uncultured Enterobacterales bacterium
CCGAGGAACCCGAGCCTGAGCCCGAGGAACCCGAGCCCGAGCCCGAGTCCGAGGAACCCGAGCCCGATACCGAGGAATCCGCGCCCGAGGAGCCCTCCGCACCCGCAGCATCCGCAGCCGACGAGTCCTCCGCGACACCCCGCCCCTCCCCGCCACCACGGCCGGCGGAGATCTCGCTGCCCTGCCTGCCCCCCAGCCTCGCCGGCTGCCGCATCCAGGCCGTGGCCGAGACCCGGCAGGTCAGGGATGGCAGCGTCCGGGTCACGCTCGATCTGCAGGGTCCGGAGCCCCGGGCAGCCTCGCGCGAGCTGCATGTTCGCCTGGTGGGGCGGCCGATGGAGCCGCCCAGCCGTCCCTTCCAGCCGGTCCCGGAGCCAGAGCACAACATGCTGCAGTCCACGTTGATCCTCATCTTCGGCGTTGCCCTCGGCTTCGGTCTGGCCTGGATCTTCGTCTCCTGAAGGAACGACCCGCCCCTGGCCGCCAGCTGGCGGGCGTGTCGCATGGGTGACCCATGTCCGCACTCTCTTTCTCGGGCGCGCGTTGGCGCTGGCAGGCTCCCGAGCGCGCGGCGGTCCAGCGCCTGGAGGCCGATCTCGGCCTGCACCCGCTGCTCGCCACCTGCCTCGTCCAGCGGGATCGCAGCGAGCCGGAGGCTGTGCGCGCCTTCCTGAGCCCCAGCATGGCCGATCTGCACGATCCGCGTGAGATGGCGGGCATGGAGAAGGCCCTGGCGCGCATCTCGCTGGCGGCCCGCAGGCAGGAGCGGGTGCGGATCGTCACGGACTACGACGTGGACGGCGCCACCTCCGCGCTGATCCTGCAGGCGGCGCTGGGCGCTGTGGGCATCGCCCCCCTCGACTACCACATCCCGGACCGCTTCGTGGAGGGCTACGGCTTCAGCGAGCGCGCCGCGCAAGCGGCGCTGCAAGACGGTGTGGGCTTGCTGATCACGGCCGACGTCGGCGTGCGCGATCATCGGGCGGTGGAGATCGCCCAGCAGGGCGGGGCGGACGTCATCGTCTGCGACCACCACCTGGCCGAGGACGAGGGCGTGCCCGAGTGCGCGCTGGCCGTGCTCTGCCCCCCGCAGAAGGGCTGCGCCTACCCCAACAAGGCGCTGGCGGCCTGCGGCATCGCGCTCAAGCTGGCCCAGGCCCTGCTGGCGGGCCGTCCGGACGCGGAGCGCTGGATCCGCTCCCTGCTCAAGATGGCGGCCCTGGGCACGGTGGCGGATGTGGTGGACCTGTCCGTGCCGGAGAACAGGGCCATCGTCACCCTGGGGCTGCAGCAGATTAATGCGGGGCCCAATGCGCCGGGGTTGCAGGCGCTGCTGCGCGTCTCGGACTGCGCCGGGCGGGATGTCACCGGCGGCGACCTGGGCTTTCGACTGGGACCGCGCATCAACGCGGCCGGGCGCGTCGAGCACGCGGGCCTGGCGGTGCAGCTCTTGTCGGAGCGCGACCCGCTGCGCGCCGGAGAGCTGGCTCTCGAGCTGGATGGCCTGAACCGCCGCCGTCGCCGGCTGCAGGAGCGGCTGGTGCGCAATATCGTCGCCCAGCTGGAGGAAGGGGGAGGGAAAGGCGCCGAGCGCCTCTTCCCCGTCTTCGCCGGACCCGAGGAAGAGGGCTGGCATCGAGGCGTGGTGGGCATCGTGGCCGCCCGCGTGCGCGATCGCCTGCACCGGCCGGCCGCAGTGGCCAGCGTGCGCCAAGGCATGGCCACGGGCAGCATCCGTTCCATCCCCGGTGTGCACGCTGTGCAGGCCTTGCAGAGCGCCTCTGCGCTGCTGGACCGCTTCGGGGGGCACCCGGCGGCTGCGGGCTTCAGCCTGCCCGCCGCGGCGCTGGGCCAGCTCGAGAGCGCGCTGTCGGCCTTCGTGCGCGATCAGGTCCCTTCCTCCGCCCTCGTCCCGACCCAGGTGGCCGACGCGCGTGTGCAGGCTGGGCAGCTGGATCGCGCCTCGGCCACGGCCCTGGCCGCCATGGGGCCCTTCGGCAAGGGGAACCGGCGCCCCAGGTTGCTGGTGCCCGGTGTGCGCAGCGCCTCGTCACGTTGCGTGCGTCAACACCTGTTCTTCAGGGTGGGCGGGACGGAGGCGGTCTGGTGGGGGGGCGCCGAGCAGCGCGGCGCGCTGGAATCGGGGCCCGTCGACCTGCTCGGCAGCCTGACCATGGAGACCTGGCGTGGCCGCAGCCGTCCGCGGCTCACTGTGGAGGATGCTCGTCGACCAGGTGGCTCTTGACGCCCTCGCGCAGGGACTGCTGGAGGTCTTCGGGAGTGATGTTGGCCGGGGGGCTGGCGCTGAAGATGTCAGGCACCTCGCCCATGACCTCCCAGGCCTGGAAATCCGCACGCGCCCAGAGATCGATGCCAGGGATCTCCAGGGTCACCAGCTCGGGGTAGTAGCTGCGAGCATCGCGAAACCAGTCTTCGTAGCTCACGGTGAGCAGGAGCTCGCCGGCGGGGTCGTAGAGCTCGACCCCCAGCAAGCGGCCCAGCAGGCGCTCCACCGTGGCCTTGACGAGGTAGCCGTTGGGGGCCTCCATCATGGCTTCGATGTTCTTGCCCACTTGCCCGATCTCGACGATCTCGGCTTTCTCGTTGGGCAGGCGCGCCATCAACAGGGCCAGCAGGCCGTCCAGACCGACGGCGCCGCCGGTGAGCTGGCGCATGGCGGACTCCGGGTTTTCTCCTACGAGGAAGCGCTTCATGGAGGGCACCTGCAGGGTGACCTCGGAGGCGTCGCAGGTGGCCTGCAGCATGGTATTGCCCAGGGGCCCGCGCACCTGCAGGAAGAACTCGTCCGGCCTGTGCACCAGCATGGTGGACGAGGCCGTGCCCGACATGCCCCAGCGCGGGGCCTTGACCGTCAGGTACATCCTGCCCTTGACCGCGTAGGGCTGGGGCTCGCCACGCAGCGCGTTCAGGGGATCGGAGAGCGAGTCGATGCGCGTCTTCTGGCGGCCGCAGCCTGTGGCGATCAGCACCAGCAGCGCGAACCTGGCCAGCCAGGCCCATGCAGCCCAGGCTCTGCGCCTCGGGGGGCGGCGCTTCGCTCGTTCGCACATCACGGACTCCCTGGCGTTGACGGTGCCGCCTTATACCGGGTTTCCGGCGTGGCTGCCTCCTGCCTGCGCTCGGCCTGGGCCTGGGCCTGGGCCAGGTGGTCCGTGATCACGTCGTTCTCGGGGTCCAACCGGACTGCCAGCTGCAGCTCGGCGATGGCCTGTTCCAGCTCGCCTCCCGCGCGCAGCGCCCAACCCAGGGTGTCGCGAAATGCGGCGTTGCCCGGCTCCTGCTCCCCGGCGCGCTGCGCCAGGAGCAGGGCCTCCTCATTGGGCTGGCCCCCCTCCACGAGCAGGTAGGCCAGGTCATTCTGCAGGGTGGGGTCGTCCGGCACCAGGGCCAGGGCCCTGCGGTAGACCTCCAGGGCCGCCTCGCGCCCGCCCGTCTCGAGCTCCATGGCCGCCAGCAGCTGCAGCAGCGCCGCGTTCTCGGGCATGCGCCCTGTGGCGTCGCGCACGACCTGCAGCGCCTCCTGGCTGCGCCCGTCCTCGTGGAGCAGGGCGGTGTGCGTACGCACGGCCAGGCTGCGCTGGGGCCAGCGGGCCTCGGCCGAGCCGAGCCGCTCGAGGGCGGCAGGCAGACCGCCGGCGGCAGCCTGCAGCCTGGCCTGGGTGACCTCCCAGGACTCGGGGTGGGCGTCTGGGCGGCGATGAGCGCTCGCCAGCTCCAGCGCGCCCAGCAGGTCGCCGGCCTCGGCCATCAGCAGGGCCAGCTTCCGGGCGAGCCCGGTAGAAGGGCTGGGGGATTCCAGCCCCTTGCGCAGCTCGGCGCGGGCCTCGGCGTGGCGTCCCAGCTCCGTCAGGAGGCTGCTGCGCAGCGCCACGTAGGCCACGCCTCCGGGAGCATCCCGCTGGATGTCCTCCAGCGCTTGCAGCGCCTCTGCGGCCCTGCCGAGGGCTCGCAGGGCATGAGCCTCGGCCATGGCCAGTCCGGGCAGGTCCGCGTCCAGCGCGCGCGCGGCCCGCAAGCTGACCAGGGCGTCCTCGTGGGCTCCCGAGCTGAGCTGCGCCTGCGCCAGCAGGAACTTGGCGTCGGCGTCATGACCGCCCTGCAGCACGTCCAGCGCGTGCCATGTCCGGACCGCCAGCAGGGCGTAGTCGGCTTCCTCGGCTAATGCGCCCAGGTGCAGCAGCAGGTCGTCGTTGCCGGGTTCCAGGTGGGAGAGCAGCTCCAGCAGGTCCAGCGCGCTGCGGTAGCGGCGGCAGGCGCGGGTGGCGTGCAGGTAGAGGTCCAGCGGTCCGCCCTGCGCCCGCTCTCGCTGCAGGTAGAGGCCGATGTCCCGCTGGGCTCCCTGGGCGTCGCCCAGCTCGAGGCGCAGGCTGCCGCGTCTGAGCAGGACCTGCGTGACGGGCTCCTGTGCCGCATCCCAGTCCGCCAGCACCTGGGCCGCGGCGCTGCCCTCGCCCTGCTGGACATACCAGCTCGTCAGGGCCTCGAAGCTGGGATGATGGGCGCCCTGGGCCAGGGCCAGGCGGAAGTGGTCCAGGGCAGCCTGCGGCTGCTTCAGGTCCTGCAGCACCTGCCCCATGGTGAAGAGAGCCTCTTGGGAGGTGGGGTTCAGGGCCAGGGCCACGCACAGGGAGGCGTGCGCTCCCTCCAGATCGCGCTGGGCGGCTGCCAACCTGCCCAGCACCATGTGCAGGTAGGCCGAATCCTGGTCGAAGAGCAACGCGATGCCCAGCTCTTCCCTGGCCAGAGATAGATCGCCTTCCAGCCAGGCCAGCACACCCATGGCGTAGTGCAGGCGGCTCTCGCGAGGTGTGGCGGCGGACGGCTGCGAGCCGCTTGGGGGCAGACCCGGCCGATGCATGCGCTGCAGGTAGGCCTGACAACCGGAGCATAGGCTTGCAGAGATGAGCGCGGCGGCGCACGAACGGAGCCAAGGACGCGCCACGAGCTCAGATCCCTCGCTGCCAGAGGTCGTTGGCCGCGCGTCTCATGGGCAGCAGGCCCGCCGCGATGCAGACCGCGGAGGCGGCTGCCAGCAGCAGGCCGATGCTGAGCCCTTCTGCCAGGCGTAGTGGCTGCTCCATGGCGTCGTTTCGCAGCCAGACGTAGACGGGGTAGGCCTCCAGCGCCAACACCACCGCCACCAGGCCCAGGGCCAGGACCATGTACAAGACACCGGATGGACCCGTGGCCACCTTGGCGGCGTTGTCAGCCTTGAAGTTTGGGTATACTGCGCCCAGCGAGACGGCGATGCCGCTCATCCCGACAGCCAGGAAGAACGCCGTGCCTGCGGATACGACGGTCAGGAAGATGCCCGCGTCCAGCAGGATGGAGCTGGCCACGGTCAGGATCTCTCCAACCGCCAGCATCGGCAGCAGGCCGGGAAGGCTCTTGGCCCACAAGAACGTGGTCGGCTCCACCGGCGCGCTGCGCAGCACCCAGAAGGCCCGGCCTTCGCCGCTCACCGCTGCGAACTGGAAGCGAATGGCTACGCCAGCCATGACGAAGCCCGCCATGCCCAGGTTCAAGAAGGCCAGGGCGCGCCGGATGGCCAGCGCCCAGGGCCCACGGAACTGGTCGATGGGGATGGACTCGATGCTGAAGAGGTAGACCAGGATCAGGCTGCCCAGCAGGAAGATCTGACTCCACTGGGAGGGATCGCGGAAGAAGATGCGGATGTCCTTGGCGACGATGGGGCGCATGGCGGCGGGCAGCACGCGCTCCACCACGGCCTGCAGCAGGGCCAGCCAGCTGGCTGTGGCGCCGCGAGCTGAGCGCGCCTCCTGGGCCTTGGACCAGCCCCCGATGAAGAGCCGGCTCGTGCCCCAGCGGCAGAGCGCGGTCAGCGCCATGGCGCCCAGCACCAGCAGGCCCAGGGTCTCCCAGGGCAGCGCCCGGTCCTGCAAGGCGGCCAGCAACACGTCGGCGGCCCAACGCGGGGGGAAGAGGTGGGGCATGGGCGCCTGGATCTCGGCCACGTAGGCCGCCAGGGAGTCGAAGGCCTGGGCATTGGTGAAGCGCTCTGGGCGCAACAGGCGCAGCAGGACGAAGAGCCCCACGACCGCCAGGACCCCGGCCACGGCCATGAACTCCCGCGTGCGCCTGGCCGGGAAGATGTTGACCAGCGCGCTGGCCACCAGCGCCCCCATGCTGGCGGGCATCAGCAAAAAGGCCGACACCACGGGCAGCAGCAGCAGGTAGTAGGAGAGGGGGGCGCCGTAGACCAGGCCGTAGGCCAGAAAGACGGGCAGGCCGAACATGCCCATCATCCAGCTGGACTGGGCCAGCGTGTCGCCCAGGCGCGTGTAGTGCAGTGTGGAGCGGGGGATGGGCAGGGCCAGCAGCAGCTCGAGATCCTCGGAGAGGTAGAAGGTGGACAGGGCGGTGACCACGTTGGAGAAGAGCAGCATCACGAAGAGGCTGATCAGCAGGATCTCCAGCAGCTTGCGCGTCAGCAGCGGGCCAAAGACCTCGACGTCGAAGAAGCCCTGGATGATGAAGTGCAGGAACCAGAACAGCCCCACCCAGAAGGCCAGCCCCAGCAGACCGAAGAACAGGTAGGCCAGGCGGGTGCGGCCCTCGGCGACGCGGTAGGCGTTGCGCAGACCCAGCCAACGCGGGCTCAGCAGGTGGATGGCGCCTGCGCGCTGGGAGGAGGCGGTCATCGCTCGCTAGTCCTCGACTTCCCAGCCGGAGCCGTGCTCTTGCTCGGCCATCTCCATGGTGCGGCGGATGTAGGACTTCAGCAGCTTGTTGCGCTGGGCGCCGCCCAGCAGCGTGCGCAGGTCCTCGTAGAGCGCCGGGTCGTTGGCCAGCATGCCCGCCGTGCCCTTGCCCGCCTCGATGGACTCGGCCACCTCCCGCAGCGAGCGCGCCATCTCGTGCAGGTCTGTCACCATCTCGGCGCGATCCGGCTCGTAGATCAGGGCGTGGATCAGGGACTGGTCGTTCTGGATGTCGCGGGTCAGGGTCTCGATGGTCTCGGCCAGGCTGCCCAGCTGGATGGCCAGGCGCTCCCCCTCGTCGCCGTAGATGATCTCGTGGGCGAAGCCCTCGCCGTTCTCGATCTCGTCGGTCATGCGCGACAGGCGCGCGGTGCCGGAGCGCAGGTTGGCCATGGAGGCCCGCATGTCGGCGGCCATCTGCTCGTTGTAGATCAGCTCGTGCAGCGGTCCGCGGCGCTCCTCGACCTCTTTGGTCAGCGTGTCGATGGTGGTGATGACGTTGGCCAGGCTGGCGCGGGCCGAGTCCTGGTCCTCACCCAGGATCAGGTTGATCTTGCGGGAGATCCCGGCGGAGTTGTCCAGGATCTCGCTGGCCTTGTCCATATAGCTGAGCCACTCCAGGGGCTCGGTGGTCTCGATCACCTGGCCGTCGGTCAGCGCCAGCTGTCGCGAGGTCCCCATGCTGATGGCGATGTACTTGTCGCCCAGCACGCCCTCGGTCTGGATGCTGGCGATGGAGTCGGCCCGGATGCGCTTCTGGTAGCGCTCCATCAGGTTGAACTCCACATCCACCGTGCGCTCGTCCACGTTGTCCTTGAACTCGATGTGGGTGACCTCGCCCACGTCGATGCCCGCCAGCCGCACCACGGCGCCCTCGCGCAACCCGGAGATGTCCTTGAAAGAGGCCTTCAGCCGGTAGCGATCCTGCAGCAGGTCGCCGCTGCCGCCCAGGACGAAGACCGCCGCGCCGATCAACAGCAGCACGCCCAGCACGGCCAGCCCGACCTTGATCTCCTGTCTGGGGTTCCGTTCCATGGAGCGCCTCCGGGGCTGGCCGCTTGCGGCCCACCCGGACCTATATACCGGGCCGGCGCGCGCTTCACAGGGCGACCGTGTACCACCGGACGCCCATCTGCGGAAGATAGACAGCGTGCGACTTCTCGCTGCCTGCGCGGGCTCTTCATGCCGACCCGGACGAGATCCGCGGTGCTTCGCCGCGGGCACGGAGCTTGCATCGCTCTGAGCGCGCTCGCCCTCAGCCGGATACCTCTGTCGCTACTCCCACGAGCTCTGACATGCCTCGTCGCTCCATCGCCCGCGCCTTCCTCTCCTCGTCTCTGGGCACGGGCATCTCGCGGCTGCTGGGGCTGGTGCGCGAGCTGGCCATCGCCAGGGCCCTGGGCGCCAGCGCGGCGTCGGACGCCTTCTTCATGGCCTTCACCATCCCCTCCATGTTCCGGCGCTTCGTGGCCGATGAGGGGCTGACCGGAGCGCTGGTGCCGACGGTGGCGCGGGCGGAACAGGAGGATGGCACGGATGAGGCGCGGCGCCTGGCCGGGCGTACGGCCATGGCCCTGATCGTAGTGGGCCTGGCGCTTTCGCTGGCGGCCATCCCCGCGGCGCCCTGGCTGGTGGATCTCTTCGCCAGCGGCTACCGGGCCGACGCGGAGAAGTTTGCGCTCACGGTGCGCCTGACCCGCATCATGATGCCCTTCGTGCTCTTCGTTTCGCTGGTGTCGTGGTGCGAGGGGCTGCTGAACCACCGCGACCACTTCTTCATCCCCAAGCTGGCGCCCGGCGTGGTGAGTGCCGCCATCGTGGCGGCCGCGCTCTGGCCCCGGCAGGGCGATGCGCTGGATTTCACCTGCACCCTGGCCTACGCCGTGCTGGCCGGCGGCCTGGCCCACCTGCTGGTGTGCCTGCCGCCCCTGGCCAAGCATTGGGGCGTGGTGCTGCCGCGCTTGGACGCTTTCTCAGATCCGCGCTTCCGGCACCTGCTGCGAGAGATGGGCAAGGTGGCCGCCATCGGCCTGATGGCCCAGGTGAACGTGATCGTGCTGCGCAACCTGGCCTCGCAGCTGGTGACGGGTTCGGTCACCTGGTACTGGAATGCCACGCGCCTGGTGGACTTCTCCCAGGGCATCATCGCCGTGGGCGTGGGCAGCGCCATGCTGCCGGCCATCTCCGCGGCCGTGGCGGCGGAGGACTGGGAGCGCTTCCAGGGGGCCTTCGGTTCGGCCGTGCGCCTGGCCTGCGCCCTGCTTTTCCCCGCCGCCGCTTTCGTGCTGGTGCTGGCCGGCCCGGGCGTAGCGGTGCTCTATCGGCACGGCGCCTACACCGTCGCCGACGTGAACGAGACGGCCTCGGCCCTGCGCATGCTGGCCCCCTATATGCTGGCCCTGGCGGGCATCCAGATCGTCAAGAAGCCCTTCTTCGCGTTGGACAAGCGCAACGAGCTGCTGGTGGTGGGAACCCTGGGGGTGGGCTTCACCTGGGCGCTGGGTGCCTGGCTCTCTCCCCGGCTGGGTGTGGACGGGCTGGCCCTGGCGCTGTCGCTCTCCGTCAGCGGTCAGCTGCTGCTCTACCTGGTCCTGCTGGCGCGCGTCAGCCAGGGGCGGCTGGCCCTGGCCGCCCTGCTGCCCGCGCTGGGGCGCATGGCCGCGGCCTGCCTGCCCGCCGCCGGGGTGGGCTGGGCCATCGCCCTGCTGGGGGACTGGGACCAGGGCCCCACGCTGCGCAACATCGTCGTCCTGGGGGCCGCCGGCGGCCTGGGCGCTCTGGTCTACGGTGCGGGCGCGCTCTGGTTGGGCGTGGAGGAGCTGCGCCAGGTCACGGACCGCGTCAAGCGACGGCTCCCGTTATAGGAGGGGGCCATTGTCTCGTTGGAGGTCCCCATGCGTGCGTTGTCCGATGGCGTTGCCTTTGTCGCATTGACCTTGCTTCTGACTGGATGCCCCGCGGTGCCCGAGGAAGATGCGCGGGCCGGCATCCAGCAGGCCTTCGAGCAGGCCAATCCCCCGGGTCGCACCGGCATCGAGCTGGTGGGCAAGGCGGTCTGGCTGCGGGGGCCCATGTTCCAGGACTCCTGCCTGCACGCCAAGGACCTGGCCTTCACCGATGATCCCAAGTCCCGGGCGCGGGGCGCCAAGGACATCCAGCGCATCACGCCCACCTACCAGAACCAGCGCTTCATCACCGGTTTCACTGAGAAGGGCTGGTGCGTCTACGTGGGCGACAGTCCCTCCATGCAGCTGGGCGAGGGCTCCTGGAGTGATGGTCGTTGGAGCTTCGACGCCAGCTTCGCCATCCAGGATCCCACGGCCTGGTTCGAGTGCCTGACCCCGGACATGCTGCAGCGCGAGGTCATCGTGCGTGCCGACGACGCCGGCCACCCTGAGGTCGAGACTGACATGTCCCTCTTCGCCGACAGCTGCCCCAAGCCCCTGCCCGGCGGCGAGGAGCGGCGTGCCGCCGTCAGGCCTTCTTCGCCCGCGCCCAGGCCGCCCACGCCCGCCCAGGCTCGCGTGTTGCTGGATAAGTTCGACCAGGCCCTCTACGACCGGGACTACCAGGCGGCCCTGGCGCTGGTCTCCTGCTACAACCTCTACGAAGAGCAGAAGTACGGCACCTGCTCGGTGGCCGAGCTGATCACGTTGGCCAGCCTGCCCCGGGGCAGCGGCCCGCGCCCCGAGGACGGCCCCAGCTGGACCCAGGGAACCGCTGACTCCCTGGACGCGCTGGGCGCCATCCAGCGCGACCGGGATGATCCAACGCTCTTCCACGTCGAGGTCAAGTCCCGTCGCGGTGGTGACAAGCGCACCCTGGCCCTGCAGTGGGTGCGGGGCGAGTGGAAGCTGGTGGGCGTGGTCGGCCTGCAGGCCGAGGACATCACCACCATGCGCTTCATCTACGACCTGCACCGCAAGGAGAAGCGCGAGATCTTCGAGCGGCGCATGCAGGGCGAGCAGATCGACGAGAAGGGCAACCCCGTCGACCCCTACGCCGAGAGCGAGCAGTGAGCCTGCGCCGGGGCTGCGGGCGGCGCTTGCTGGCCTGCCTGGCGGTCCTCGCGCTGTGGCTGGCGCCTCTCTCCGCTGCTGCGTCGGACGCCGAGCGGATCTGGCGCTTGGAGGCCGACCTCACCTGCTACTACGGCTTCATGCCCAAGGCCTTCCTGGACCGGTACTTCGACGTGCACGGCAGGTTGCACGGCGTGGGGCCCGGCGTGGAGCTGGCCTGGACCCGGCACGGCTTCCACGCCATCGCGGTCTTCCAGACCAACTTCATCACCATGCCGGACCAGGTGTGGCTGGAGAAGGGCGATCCCATCACCCAGGCCAAGTGGATGGAGGCCGACCTGGCGCTGCTCTCCATGGGCGTGATCTTCGCCTACGAGATCCCGCTCTTCGGCAAGCTCTCCGTGATGCCGGGCATCGGCTTCGTGCCCATCTACCTGAAGGGCGAGATGCTGGAGTACCGCACCGACGGCGGCCCCGACACCCCGGTGGAGGACCGCAAGAAGGTGGAGGCCTTGCCCGGCACGCCCGTCAAGCTGCCGCAGCAGTTCAAGGGCAACGATCTGCAGCTGCGGCTGCGTCTGCGGCCCCGCGAGCGCTTCTTTCTGTCGGCCGACTTCGGCTGGCGCATGGTGCTCTACAGCGGATTGGCCGTGGGCATCAGCGTCTGATCCTTCCTCTCTCCCAATGGGGGCGCCTTGAACGCCATCGTCACCGGAAGCAGCCGCGGCATCGGCCGCGCCATCGCCGTGGAGCTGGCGCGGGACGGCGGCACCGTGCTGGTCAACTACTTGCAGAACGAGCAGGCCGCCGCCGAGACGGCGCGCCTGGTGGAGCAGGCCGGGGGCAAGCCCCTGGTGCTGCAGGGCGACGTGCGCAGCGCCCGCGACCTGCGGCGCCTGGCCAAGGCGCTGGACTCGGTGGACGTGCTGGTGCACAACGCGGCCATCGGGGCGCTGAAGCCCATCGAGCAGCTGCGGCCGGCGCACTGGGATCTGACCATCGAGAGCTCACTGCGGCCCTTCTACCTGCTCAGCAAGCTCTGCCTGGACCGCATGGCCCCGGGCGGCAGCATCGTGGGCCTGTCCAGCATGGGCTCGCGCAAGTTCATCCCGGGCTACGGCGCCATGGGCGCGGCCAAGGCCGGCCTGGAGGCCCTGACCCGCCAGCTGGCGGTGGAGCTGGCGCCGCGCGGCCTGCGGGTGAACACCGTCTGCGGGGGCTTGATCGAGACCGATGCCCTGAAGCACTTCCCCGAGGCGGAGCTGATGGTGGAGACGGCGCGCAAGTACACGCCGCTGGGGCGACTGGGTACGCCCGAGGACCTGGCGCGGGCAGTGCGGCTGCTGATCTCGCCCGAGGCGGGTTTCGTCACGGGGCAGGTGCTGGTGGCGGATGGGGG
>CAYVQL010000332.1:0-12161 GCA_964454135.1 uncultured Enterobacterales bacterium
TCGGCTTTCAACCTTGGCAATGCATCGGTTGGCCGCAAGGATGACCGAGCCCGGCGGACAGTGCGCTCCGAAGAGGCCGCAGCGGGGCAGGGCGGAGAAGTTCCGTCTTTGGCGGGTGCGGAGTAGCCCAGCAAGGAAGTGTGATAATGCGGAAAGGGTAATGGTGGCAACCTGACCCACACACACTGGTGTTTCAGCGCTATTTGTCCATGCACGGTGCGTACCTGTCCGATGAACAGGTGGACAGGATGCCGCCCTGCGCGTCCAGGGCGCGCAGGCGGTAGGCATAGGTCTCCCACTCGTCGCAACTGAACACGGTCTGGTTGTTGGCCGGATCGGCCACCTTGTAGGTCCAGATCTCCGTGCGGTAGTCGTCTCCGCGGTCGTCCGTCTTGTGGTAGGGCATCGGATGGACCTCGGAATCGAGAGAACCGTCGGGCATGCACAGCTCGATCTCCACCGCGGCCACTTGAGCCTGGCCGGACGCCACCCGGGCGGCGAAGGTCCAGTGGTCGTGCGAGGCTTGGCTGCAGGCGCTCAAGGTGTCCTCGACGACCACCGCTTCAGGGATGCCAGTGTCCGTGTCTCCGTCCGCGTCCGTGTCGCTGTCGGCGTCGCTGTCGGCGTCCGTATCGCTGTCAGCGTCCGTGTCGCTGTCGGCGTCCGCCTCCACCGCGCTGTCCTCTGCGTCCTTGTCGTCGCATCCCCACAGCAGCAGGGCCAGGATGCCGTACAAAGGGCTCATTCGCATGGTGTGCCTCTTCACCCCTCCAACAAGGCCAGATTCTCCTCGATCGCCACCTTCTGCGCCACATACCCGGCCAGCCTGTCCCGCTGCTGCCCCACCACGCGCTCCGGAGCGCGCTCCACGAAGCTCTTGTTGCCCAGCTTCTTCTCGCAGATTGTGATCTCCTTCTCCACCCGCTGCAGGTCCTTCAGCAGCCTCTGCCGCTCGGCCTCCGCATCGATCACGTCGTGGAAGAAGACCTCGAAAGGCCCGGCCACGCGCGTGGCCCAGCTGGCCTGGCGGCTGGCCTGCAGGTCCACGTGCAGGGCGGAGAGGTTCACCAGGCCTTGCACCAGGTCGCCGTGGGCCTGGAAGGCCGCGGCCCGCTCGGCCTTGGGCTTGAGCGTGACCTGAAGGGGCTGGCGCAGGGGGAAGCTCTCGGAGGAGCGGAACTCGCGGATGATGCGCACCACCTCTTGCAGGTCGCCGAAGGCGACCACGGCCTGGGGATCCGCCAGCAGCGCGTTGGGCTGGGGCCAGGGAGCCGAGACCAGCAGCTCGGAGGGCGGCGCCGGCGTGCGCGGTCCCAGGCCGCGCACGGGCGCGCGCTGGTTCAGCCGCTGCCACAGGTGCTCGGTGATGAAGGGCGCAAACGGGTGCAGCAGGCGCAGCACCTGGTCCAGGCAGTAGGCCAGCACCTGGCGCGCCACGGCCGCGCTGGCGCCCTCGCGGGCCAGGCGCGGCTTGATGATCTCCAGATACCAGTCGCAGAGCGCGCCCCAGAAGAACTCCCGCGCCGCGCCCAGGGCCACGCTGGGGTTGTAGGCCTGCAGTCCGCGATCCACAGCCCGCACGGCCTGGTCCAGGCGATCCAGCACCCAGCGGTCCTCCAGGGCCAGCTCGGCTACGGTCAGGGGTTCGCAGGGCACGTCGGACAGGTGCATGAAGGCGAAGCGGGCCGAGTTCCACAGCTTGGTGCAAAAGGCGCGCCCCACCTCGAAGCGCGAGCTGAGCAGCTTGGCGGCTGGCATGTCGGGCATGGTGCCCAGCACGTCGAACTCGGCGCCGCAGGAACCCTCACGGCGCTGCTTGCGGCTCTTCTGGCCGCAGATGTAGGTGAAGATGCTGCCGCCGTGGCGGGTCTCTGCCAGGTCGTTCTCGTGGCCGCAGACCGGACAGATGGCGGTGACGGGCAGGCGGATGTCCTGGGTGCCGGTCTGCATGTCGCAGAGCACGTAGCGCATGGCGTCGGTACCGTAGGCCTCGATGATGTCCACCGGGTCGATGCCGTTGCCCTTGGACTTGCTCATGATGCGGCCCTGGCCGTCCAGGATGTTGGCGTGGATGAACACGTCGCTGAAGGGCACGTCGCCCAGGTTGTACAGGCCTGACAGCACCATGCGCGCCACCCACAGGGTGATGATGTCGCGCCCGGTGACCAGGCAGCTGCCCGGATAGTAGTAGTCCAGACAGTCGTCCTGGCCGTCCGTCGCGCCCAGGCTGGGCTGGCCCTCGGTCTGGCTGGCGCTGGCGGGCTGGGGCCAGCCCAAGGTGGAGTGGGGCCAGAGCGCCGAGGAGAACCAGGTGTCCAGCACGTCGTTGTCGCGGCGGAAGCCGGCGGCTTCCAGGGCCTGCACCTGCTGGGGGTCGTCCTCCAGCAGGCAGATGTCCACGCGCACCTCAGTGGCCCCCAGTCTCTGCTCGCGGGCAGCCGCTCCAGCGCCCAGATCGGGCATCGAGGTCAAGGCCTCGTCCTCGTCGCAGCGCTTCGACCAGACCGGGATGCGATGGCCCCACCAGAGCTGGCGGCTGATGGGCCAGTCGCGCTTCTCGGACAGCCAGTCCAGGTAGGTCTTGGCGTAGCGGGCCGGGTGGATGGCCACGCGGCCGTCGTTGACGGCGTCGATGGCGGCCTGCACCAGGCCCGGGCTGCGGTGCTCCTTGTCCGTGCCACGGCCCATCAGCACGCCGCCTTCCACGTCGCCCATGTGCACGAACCACTGGTCCGAGTAGTAGGGCTCGATGGGGGTCTTGCTGCGATCGCTGTGGCCGATCTCGACCTCGCGGTCCTCGGTGGCGTCCAGCAGGCCGCGGGCCGTCAGGTCCTCGACCACCCGATCACGCGCCACGAAGCGGTCCAGCCCTTCGTAGCTGCCGACGTTCTGGTTGAGGGTGCCGTCGGGATTCAGGATGTTGATGATCGCTATTTCGTCCTTGTGGCGCGTCCAGACCTCGTAGTCGTTGTGGTCGTGGGCCGGCGTGATCTTGACGCAGCCGGTGCCCAGCTCGGGCTTGGCCCACTCGTCGCAGATCAGGGGGATGGGGCGCTCCACCAGGGGCAGCAGCACCTGGCGCCCGGCGCGAGCCATGTCGCGCAGGGCCACCAGTCGGGGCAGCAGCTCCTGCTGACGCTGGCGCAGGGCCTGCAGCTGCCCTTCCAGCTCGGGGCGCTCCTTGGCCGAGGCGCTGGCCAGCTCCGCCTCCAGCTCCGCGGCCACGCGGGCCAGCTCGCCTTCCGGGTCGGGGTGGACGGCCACGGCGGTGTCGCCCAGCATGGTCTCGGGGCGCGTGGTGGCCACCACTACGGAGTCGGGCTCGCCGGGCTGCGGGTCCGCCAGCGGGTAGCGCAGATACCAGAAGTGGCCCTGAACCGTCTCGTGGTAGACCTCGTCGTCGGAGATGGTGGTCTGCAGGAAGGGGTCCCAGTTGACAAGGCGCTTGCCGCGCACGATCAGGCCGTCGCTGAACATGCGGAAGAAGGTGCGGCGCACGGCGCGGGCGCAGACATCGTCCATGGTGAAGCGCTGCCGGCGCCAGTCGCAGCTGCAGCCCATGCGCTGCTGCTGCGCGATGATGCGGGCCTGGTACTGGTCCTTCCACTGCCAGATGCGCTGCACCAGGGCCTCGCGGCCGATGTCGTGACGCGTCAGCCCTTCCAGCTCCTTCAGGCGCTTCTCCACCACGGCCTGGGTGGCGATGCCGGCGTGGTCCGTGCCGGGCAGCCACAGGGTGTTGTCGCCCTGCATGCGATGCCAGCGGATCAGCAGGTCCTGCATGCCGTTGTCCATGGCGTGCCCCATGTGCAGGGCGCCGGTGACATTGGGCAGGGGCATCATGATCACGTAGCGCTGATCGCGGGGGCGGCTGTCGGGGTCGGCGCGGAAGGCGCCGCTGTCCAGCCATAGCTGGTAGATGTCGCCCTCCACCGCGGCGGGCTCGTAGGTCTTGCGCATCTCTTCCATGGGTCTCACGCTCCAGGGGAACCGGCGGCAGCATGTACGCGGTGCGGGGGAAGAGGGCAAGCTCCAAACGCAGAACCGCCCCACCGGCCGGGGCCAGCGGGGCGGTAGCTTCAGGTCAGGGAGCGACTAGAGGGACTGGTAGTAGTCCATCAGCACCTTGGCCACCTCGGGACGCGAGAACTCGGCGGGCAGGTCCTCGCCGTTGGACAGCATGGTCCGCACCTTGGTGCCGGAGAGGAACAGCCAGTCCTGGGGCTTGTGGTCCGGGGCGTCGCGCATCATGATGATCTTCTTGAGCTTCTTGGACCAGCAGGTGTGGTCGGCTTCGAAGATCTTCAGCTCGAGGGCGCCCTCGGGGACATCCGTGTGGAAGATGGTCTGGGCGTCGAAGGCGCCGTAGTAGTCGCCGACGCCGGCGTGGTCGCGACCGACCACCAGGTGAGTGCAGCCGCAGTTCTGGCGGAAGACGGCGTGCAGCACGGCCTCGCGGGGGCCGGCGTACAGCATGTCGAAGCCGTAGCCCGTGACCATGACGGTGTTCTTGGGGAAGTAGTTCTTGACCATGATGCGGATGGCGTCATCGCGCACGTCGGCCGGGATGTCGCCAGCCTTGAGCTTGCCCAGCAGCATGTGGATCAGGATGCCGTCAGCGCCCACGGCCTTCCAGCCCATGCGGGTGACCTCTTCGTGGGCCCGGTGCATGGGGTTGCGGGTCTGGAACGCGATGACCTTGTTCCAGCCGCGCTCGGCGATCTCTTCGCGAATCGACCAGGCGGTGCGGAAGGTGCCGGGGAATTCCTTCTCGAAGTAGGAGAAGTTGAGCACCTTGATGGGGCCGGAGATGGCGAAGCGACCCACGGAGGTGAACGCGGCCACGCCGGGATGCTGGGTGTCGTCGGTGCGGAAGACCTTGTCGGTCATGAAGGCCATCTGCTCGTCGGTGATCTCTTCGATCGCCTCGACTTCCTGGACGGCCAGGATGGGGTTGCCTTCGACGTTGGGGTCACGCAGGGCTACGAGCTTGGCGTCGGCGATGGCGGAGGCGTCTTCCACCATGTTCATGACGGGGGTGGGGAAGAACACGCCCGCGGCAGTGGTCATGTTCTCGGCCACGCTCATGGCGTCGGCCACGTTCATGTAGCCAGTGAGGGGATTGAAGTACCCGCAGCCGAGCATGACGGCGTTGGCGGCGGCGGCGGAGCAGACCAGGATCGAGGGCAGGCTCTCGGCCTCCTCAGCCAGTTTTGCGCGCTCGGCGTCGTCCATCACATAGAGGGGATTGAGTTCGTCGGAACCATGCGGCTTGATCATGGCCGTTCTCCTTGGTTTTGAAGGGATCGCGATCAGTCGTGAAAGGGGCGACATGCTAGCCGGCTGCCCAGGTGCCGTCAAGATGATCCAGCGCTGATCCGGAGGAATTGACCCTACGGGCGAGCCGCCCAGCCAGGCTGGACAGGGGGCGCCGCCCGAGCGCCGCTCGTGGTATATTTCGGTGAAACCAGAAAAGAGGGCCTTTGCAGGACTTGTTTGCACGACGCGCGGGCCCTTCGAGAGGCCCTTGGAGCGTGAGCGCCCTGGCAGGGGCGCTGGTCTTGCTTGTGGCGCCTCTGCTGCTGGCCCGCGCCGAGGGAGAGGCCCTGGGGCTGCCGGCGGGCGAGGACAGGGCCGCCTGGGAGCGGGCATGGGCCGAGGTGGCGGCCGCCCGGCCGGTCCTGGCCGCTGGGGCCCGCATCGACCTGCTGCCAGAGAGCGGGGGCCTGAAGCTGCGCGTGACGGATCAAGCGGGACAGACGCGCTGGGCCGTGGTGGAGAGGCCGCGCAACCACGCCGCCCGCCTGGACCTGCTCTACCTGGCCCTGGCCCTGGCCCAACCGCGGGGCGGGCTCTCCTGGGACGATGTCGGCGCAGCCCCGACCCTGGCGCCAACCCCAGCCCCGACCTCGGCTCCGACCTCGGCGGCGACGGATCAGGAGCAGCCCCAGGCGCAGGCGGTCGCGGACCAGCCCGTACCGGACGAGGTCAGGGCTCCCGTGGCGGATCCGGTGCCCTCGCCGTCAGCGGCCTCCCCGCAGGGCGAACCCATCCCCCCTGCATCGCAGGCGCTGGGAGAGGTCCCGACCGTTGCCCCTGCCCAGCCAGCTCCTGCCTCGACCGGCTCGGATCCGCAGCCCGAGCCCGCCCTCGCGACGCCAACGCCTGGCACCGCGGAAGAAGAACCCGCGCAGGCTGCCGAGCCCGGGAATGCGTCGAGTCCCGAGGAGGCTGCCGCCTCCCCCGCCGCAGACGGCGTCGCCTCCAGCAGCGAGCCCGCCCCGGTCGAGGATGCCGACCTGCAGGAGATCCCGGACCCGGACCTGACCCCGTCCCCCGTCTCCCGCTGGCGGCGCGCGGCCTGGGGCCAGCCCGAGGACTCGCGGGCCGCCAGCGTACAGCCGCGCCAACCCGCTGTGAAGGCCGATCCGGAGCTGGGGGCCGCGTCGGTACGCGTGGAGCAGCCGCCGTCTCCGCCCCCAGCGATCTGGTATCAGGTGGGTACGGGCGTGACCATGCGCCCGGATGCGCGGGGCACGGTGGAGGGCATGATGCGCTTCGGGGTCCTGTGGCCCCAGCTACGCCTGGGCGTGGGCCTGCGCGGACTCCCAGCCACACCGCTGGAGCTGCCCGAGGGCGATCGCCTGTTCTGGGGCGCAGACGCTACGGCCGGCCTCTGGCTCTCGGCCTTCGACTGGCTCGATGCGGGCATGGAGGTGGGCTGTTCCCTGCGCAGCTACTCGGTGGACGGCTCGCAGTGGCAGCGGGGCGCGGTCAGCCAGGCCGCCGCCGAGCTCGTCGCCCTGCTGCCCATGGGGGCCTTCTCGCTGGGGCCCTACCTGCGCGGGGCGGTGGACCTGCGGGCCACGGAAGTGCTCGTGGGAACAGAGGCGCACCATCTCAAGCCTTGGTCCGTGCAGTTCGGGCTGGCGGGCGGGCGTTGGTAGCGCTGATCGTCGACCTGGCCGACGAATACGCGGGTAGCGCAGAAAAACCGCTGCGTGTACGATCAGAAAACAGCGGTAGCGGCACTACCGGGTGATGACGATGCCACAACGAAACTACGACGACCTGGTCACGCGCTCCCCTGGGGGCGATGTGTTGTCGCTCAACGCCGCCCAGTGGCTGCCCCAGATCCAGCGATGGCTGGCGGATCTGGGCATGGGACCGGAAGAGAGCGAGCAGCTGGCTCCCCAGGTCTTCCAGCGCGCCTTGCTGCTGGAAGAGGGACCCTCGGCCAGCAGGCTGCGAGAGCTGCTGCAGCGCACGGCGCTGGACGTCTTCTCCGTCTCGCGCGTCGAGGCGGCCCAGTCCGGGGACGGTCGCGCCGTGCACGAGCTGCTGGACGCCTGGCAGGCCGAGATCCTGCGCTGGTGCCGGTGGCAGGCGCCCCCGGGCGCGTCGCCCGACGACATCGCCCACGACGTCTTCGTCACGGTGCTGACTCGCCTGCGCACGGTGCGCGAGCCGGAGCGCTTCCGCTCATGGCTCTGGGGCATCACCTGGCGCACGGTGCAGGGTCGGCGGCGCAAGGCCTGGTTCCGGCGCTGGGTGCCTGGCGAGGTGGAGCGGCACGAGGATGTGGACAGCGGCGCCAGCCAGCTGGCGGAGCGCAGCGAGCGCTCCCAGCTGGTGGCCCGGGTGCTCGAGGGCCTGAACGGTCAGCAGAGGCAGCTGCTCTGGCTCTGCTACGTCGAGGGACAGACCCGGCGCGAGATGGTAGAGCTGCTGGGCATGCCAGAAGGAACACTCAACCGCAAGTTGACCGCGGCGCGGCGAGCTTTCGAAAAGCAGGCTCGCAAGCTCGGGGTCCATCCCGACCATGCTGATCCCGGTCGGAAAGATCCCAGCGGAGCGCGGAGGTGAATCATGGATGACTGGAAGTTCGCGGATACGCTGAAGAAGCACGCGCGCCAGGCCTCGGCCGAGGACGTGCGGCGCGTGCGGCGGCGGGCCCAGGCCACGGCAGCCCGTGCCAACCGTCGGCCGCACCGCGCGGCGCTGTGGTTGGCCCCCGCCCTGGTGGCCGCCGCCCTGCTGGCCTGGTGGCTGCAGCCCCAGAGCCCCCAGCTTCCGGAAGCGCTGCGCGCCTCCGCGGATTGGGCGCAGGCCTCCACGCAACCCGGCGTGCAGCTGCAATTCCGGGGCGAGGGCCAGCTGGCCAATCCCTCGCTCGTCCAATGGCACGACGGCCAGCTGCGTGTCGAGGTGGAACCCGGTCAGGACATCGAGTTCGGCGTGCGCACCGACGAGGCCCTGGTGCGGGTGGTGGGCACGGTCTTCTCGGTGGAGCGCAGCGCGCTGGGCACCTCGGTCTCCGTGGAGCGGGGCAAGGTCGAGGTCACCTGCAACGACAGCTCTCCCGTGCTGCTGGTGGCGGACGGCGAGCATCTCTGCCTGCGCAGCGCCGCCGCGGCCCTGGGTTGGGCGCTGGAGCAGCGCCAGTCCGGCGCATCCCCGGCGCGCATCCTCGAGGTGGCCCAGCGGGGTCTGGCCCTGGCCCCGGCGGCCGGGCCCATCCACGACGAGCTGCACGTGCTGCGCATCGAGGCGCTGAACCAGCTGGACCGCGACGAAGAGGCCCTGGCGGCCGCCGAGGTCTACCTGGCCGCCGCCACCGATCTACGGCGGGACGAGGTGCGTCAGATCGCCGCCCGCAGCGCGCTGAACAGCCAGGGCTGCGAAGCGGCCCTGCCCCACCTGGATGTCCTGGCGGACCAGGGCGCGGTCGTGCCGCTGGTGCTGCTGGCGGACTGCCTGACGCAGAGCGACCCGGCCCGGGCCCGGGCCGCCCTGGAGCGAGCCCTGGCCGGCGATCTGGCCGAGGAGCAGCGCCAGGCCATCGAAGAACGCCTGCAGGGCCTCTGATCCGGGGCGTATCCGCGCTCCCGGCGCTCCTGTTGGCATTGGCCGACGGGTGCGAGCCCTTCAGCGTAGACCTGACGGACGACAGCGGCGTGCAGCTGGGCACGCCTGCCATCGCAGCGCACCCGGCGCAGCTGGAGTTCGAGGCCCTGTCCTACGGTCAGCTCAGCAGCTTCACCGTGAGCAATACCGCGGGCGGCCTCTTGACGGTCCAGCCGTTGGCCTACTCCGGCGACGCCGCCTTCATCCTGCTGGAGCCCCCCGACTACGTGAAGCTGGAGGCCGGCGAGAGCCACGACTACGAGGTGTACTTCGAAGCGGTGGATCGCGAGGTCAGTGGAACCGTGGCCATTCGCAGCGACGATCCCCGCAAGCCCCTGGACACGGTCACGCTGCTGGGGGAGGCCCTGGTGCCCGAGCTGGCGGTCGCGCCCGAGACCTGGGATTTCGGAACGGTGGCCCCTGGCTGCGAGAGCCGGGTCGAGCTGGTGTTGGAGAACGTGGGTACAGCCAACCTGGACATCGACACGATGGTCTATGAGAGCGAGGAGGCGCTGGAGGCTCGTGTCGACGCGCAGCTGCCGCTGGCCCTGGCTCCTGGGGCGCAGCTTGCGGTCACGGTGATCTTCGCGCCCCAGCGCGAGGGCAGCTTCGAAGGCCGGCTGACCGTCAGCTCCAACGATCTCTCCGAGGCCTACGTGGCCACCCAGACGGGGGACGGGAGCTACGACGAGTGGGTCAGCGATAGCTTCCAGGCCTATCCGCCTGTGGACCTCCTGCTCATGCTGGATCGGTCGGCCTCCATGAACGACGACCTGAGCCGCATCGGCAACCGGGTGGAGCTGCTCCTGACAGCCTTGGACGAGGCGGGGCTGGACTGGAGCGTGGGCGTGGTCTCTCAGGACCACGCCTGCCTGGACGGCCAGCTGGCCCAGACCGGAGACGAGGATCCGGCCGCGACGCTACGCAACGCCGTACTGGCCCTGCTGCAGGCCGGCACCTACGCCGAGAGCCTGCTGCTGCTGGCCTCGGTGGCCGTCGAGAACGCGACCACGGACACCTGCAATGACGGCTTGCTGCGCTCCGGGGCGGCGCTGCACGTGGTGGCCGTCTCGGACGAAGCCGACCAGTCGCCGGGCAGCTACGAGATCTACCTCTCCGCCCTGAAGGAACCCCTGACGGATCCGGCGTTGCTGGTGGTCTCCGCCGTGGCCGGCGACTATCCGTCCGGCTGCCCGAGCGCTGATCCGGGCAGCGGCTACTACGAGGCATCGGTCGCGACGGATGGCAGCTTCATCTCCATCTGCAGCGGGCTGAACGAGCTGGGCAGCCTGGCGGATTTCTCCAAGCGCGCCCTGGTGGAGCTGCGCCAGGAGCCGGTAGAGGAGACCCTCGAGGTGAGCGCCGATGGCGCCTGCTGGAGCGAAGGCTGGCACTACGTGGCGGATGGCAACTTTGTGGTCTTCGACAGCCAGCCGGCTGACGTGGACACCAGCGAGGTGCGCTACGTGCCGGCCTTCGAGTGTCCCTGAGGGCAGCGCCTTTTCTTGATCAGGATCCGGGCCGTCCCGCACTATTGAATAGAACGCCAAATCAACCATTCAAAGGAGATCATAATGGTCGGTCCTCTGCTGCTCGTTCTGCCTGCTCTCACCGCGACGGTCACCCAGACCCACCTGCAAACCGCCCAACCGACCGACGTGCTCTTCGCCATGGATCGCTCGGGCTCCATGTTCGACGACGCCGCCGAATTCGCCGCTCTCTTCCCACTCTTCACGGAGACGATGGACCTGTACGGCGTGGATTTCCACACCGCCGTCATCGTGGCCGACGATGGCTGCGTGGCCGGCTCCCAGCTCTACGTCGACGCCAGCTTCGGGCCGGCCGAGGCCGTGTTCGCTATCACTGAGCAGATCAACGGCAGCTTCGGATCCAACACCGAGCGCGGCCTGACCCTGCTGCAGGCCGCCTACGACGAGGGCGTGCCCGGGGGCTGCAACCACGGCCTGCTGCGGCGCGTCGCTGGGCATCACATGGTGGGCATCACGGACGAGCCCGAGCAGAGCGTCAACGCCTGGTCGACCTACGTGGCGAACATGGACTTCCCCACAGTCCACGCCGTGGCCGGCGACTACCCCACCGGCTGCGGCAGCGCCGCGGCGGGGACGGGCTGGTGGGAGGCCAGCCAGGGCACCGGGGGTCTCTTCCTGTCCATCTGCAACGCCTGGGACGCGAACCTCGAGGCGCTGGCCATCGAAATCGCCGAGAGCGCGTTGCAGAGCGAGTTCCCCATCCCCGGACCCGCCATCCCCGCCAGCATCGCGGTCACCGTGGACGGCGCCGTGAGCGCCGACTGGGTCTACCTGCCCGCCATCAGGGCTGTGGTCTTCCTGCCGGGAAGCGTGCCGGGCGACGGCAGCGTGGTCCGGATCAGCTTCGAGACGCCCTGAGGCGCGAAGCGGGGGTCATCCCCGGCTGATGAACCACCACAGAAAGCGCAGCGGCCACAGCAAGAGGCCGCTGAAGCGCCACAGGAAGCTCAACAGGGTGAAGAGCCGCCGCAGGAACCTGCCGAGCTTCACCAGCTTCCAGCCGAGCTTCCACAGGCGGATGACCCAGCCCACCACCGGGATGCGCAGCAGCAGCTGCCGCCAGGCGATGCGGCGCAGCAGCTTGGTGGCGATGGGCTTGAGCAGCCTGCGGAACATGGGACGCCTCCGGGGATGCGCTTCATCCTAGCGCATCCCGCCGTCGTATGCAGGGAGCTCGGCGGCGTGTATACTCGAGAGCGGACACGGACCCAACACGCGAGGAGACGAACCATGCGTCACAGCTTCCCCATCTTCCTGCTCCTGAGCTTGGGCGTCGCGGCCTGCGACTCCAAGGACGAGGACACGGGCCCCGAAGAGGCCGACACCGACACCGACACGGATGCGGACACCGACACCGACACCGATGCCGACACCGATACGGATCCGGTCATCCTGACGTTGAACTACAGCTACACCGACTCGGAATGGTGGTACGAGCTCACGGCCGAAGGGGGGCCCGACCTGGCATCGCTGGACATCTACCAGTACGAGGGCGGCTTCACCTGGGAGGAGTACCACGAGCTGCAGAACACCAGCGGCGGGACCTGGGAGGCGACCCTGGAGATCGTCAGCGACATCGATGACCAGACCAGCGGCGTATCCACGCTCTTCCAGGGCAATACTGCGAGGGAAGCCACCTTGACCTGGATGTACGCCGTCTACTCCAGCTCGGGCGTGGCCGACTGCGTGGTCACGGGCAAGTTT
>CAYVQL010000333.1:0-12161 GCA_964454135.1 uncultured Enterobacterales bacterium
CTTCGGTCGAACTATGTGCCATGATGACCATCCTCTCAGGAGGCGGCCGCGGGGTTGTGTCATCCGCTACGATGACCCGCGGCCGTTACCCTCCGGGGACCGTCCCCGGAGGCACATGGCTCATAGCCAGCGCAGGGCCGATCGTCTAGGTGTTGTCTATATTTGGCGTTTAACGCCTGATATGACGATCCGGAACGCGTAGGAGCTGCGAGGTAGATCTCGGTGGTCCAGATGCTGGCGTGACCGAGCCACAGCGCGACCTTGCGGATGTCCCCAGGTACCCGTTCAGGGGGACCAGGCCCAGGCGCAGGCCCACGCGCCCAACGCACTCGCGTGATCGCCCCCTTGACCCGCCGGATCAGGACCGCATGAGCAACGGCGGTGGAGGGATCCCGTGCCAGTGGGCGGCAAGGGCTTCGGTCATGTAGTCGAGGATGTCCAAGCCTTGCTTCCTGCAGGTGGCCGTGACCGACATGACCCTGGCAATGCAGAGGCTGCCCATATCCGAGCGGGTGCCTTGCGAGAGCTTGCGCAGGATGACACTCGGTCTGACGGCTTGCTCCGCGAAGTTGTTCGTGGGCTCGAGTCCCTCGACATCGATGAAGCGGAAGACGGCAGGCCAGAGCTTCAGCAGACTCTTGCCCAACTTCCGCCACAGGTCATCGGCGTCTTGTGCGTTGCCGTCTACGCAGAAGCGGTGGAACTGCTGACGGAATGGGGCCACCGCCTCCTGCAGGCCCTGCCAAGTCGTCTTGCCGTCCAGGTATTCGTGCCAGGCCCGGAACATCCGCTTCTCCCCCTTGCGGATCCGAGTGGCCAACTCCGATGCCACCCCCTTGGCGTCGATGATGGCCTGGAGGTCGCGGCCCAGGTGGGACCAGCAGAGCTGGCGCTTCACCAGGTCGAAGTAGCTGTAAGCGGACCAGCGATCGCTGTGGATGGTCCCTTCGAACCCATCGGGGAACCACTGCCGCAGCGCGACGGCGCCTCGCCGTGGGTGGACCATGAACAGGGTGAATGCCGCGGTGGTCGCCACCCACAGCCAACACCGCTTGCCCCCATTGCCGCCAGCCGGTCTCGTCCATGTGCAGGGAGTCGGCCTCCACCAAGGCATGCTCGAGTTCTTCGTTGGGCTTGGCCAGCGCCTGGCCGAGCCGCTCCCAGCAAGCCTGCTCGGTGCCGATGGAGATGCGCAGGTCGAAAAGGTCATACAGCAGGTCGCTCACCAGGCGGCGCGACTGCCGGTTGTGCGCCGTGAGCAAACCGATGAAGGCGGTGAGCCGGGGACCCTGGCCGCTGGTGGATTCTCCATCGGGCAGCCCAGCTACCGTCGTCTTGCCACACCCTGGACAACTCCGCCGGTGCAGCCAGTTGTGGATGAGCAGCAGAACCAAAGGGGGCAATTCGTACTGCTGATGGGGCACTGGAGGTCCGGCCTCGTCCTTCTCTCCCAAACCGTGGCCGCAGTGTTCGCACTCGTCCGGGTGGTGATGCCGAACCTCGTCCGCCTCCTCCACAGGACGCAGAGGCCGTGTCCGGCCCCTGTGACCCAATTGGCCGCCGGCCTTGCGCCCTGACCGCTTGCGCGCCTTCCTCTTCTTCTTGCGGTTCTCCGCCTTGGCGCCTGGCGGGTCGCTCGATGGCGGTCTCGATGAGTTGGAGGAGTCCTGCCCCAGCTGCGCTCGTAGCTTCTTGTTTTCCTCCTCCAACACGGCGATCCGCGCCAACGCCGCGGCCAACTGCATCTCAAGCTGGGCAGCACGAGCTTCCGTGGCGGCCGCCCGGGCCTCGGCCTCGCTCGCCCGCTTCTCCGCTGCCTCCACCATCTCCCACGTGGGGGCTCCCTGGGCACCCTCGGCAGAGTGACCCATCAGGCGCCGTAGCAGCCGGCGGCCGAGACCACCGGTCCCAGAATTCGGACTACCTTGCGATCCCTGGCTGCTCTTGGGCATGCCAGGCGAATAGCCCGTCTAGCCTATGACGTCTAGGCGTTGACACGTCAACACCCACGCTGTCCACTCCACATTGGGCCCAGCCCCCTCCCTGAACGGGTACCGGGTAGGTTCTGGGAACGCCTCCCATCTCCGCGGGCTTCGGCCAGGATCTGCTTGCCGGATTTGCGGGCGCGCCACTGTCTCAAGATGTATCGGTCGGCCCGCTCATCGCTGACCGGGCGGCCCATGCAGAGCCGGGCCAGGCGGCGGGCGAGGAGGAGGTGGCGGGGCTGATCGGGCAGACGGCCACCGGGAGGGGGCAGGGCGGCTCGGTGGGGCCGCCTTGGTCGTTCTGGGGCATCCATCGACGCGGCCTCGACTCGCGCGCCCGGCTTTGCCATACTCCGAGATGCCCCTTCGCCAGGTCGCCATGGGATCAAGAACTTGCGCCGCACCCTCGCCCTCGTTGTTCCGCTCCTTCTCCTCGCCTGCGACAAGCAGAAGCGCCCGAAGCCATCGACGGAAGACACCAGTTCTACCCACGACACCGGCCCCGCCTCCGACCCCGATCTCGACTGCGACACCGGCCAGCTCGAAGACGACGGCGAGTGCGTGCCCGCCGCCTGCGGCACAGGCACCTGGGGTGACCTGGAGGTGGACGAGGGCACGATCTATGTGGACATGGCGGCCGGAGAGGGCGGCGACGGCAGCGAGGCCGCGCCCTTCACGTACATTCAGGCGGGGCTGGACGCGGCGGGCGATGCGGATGGCGGCATGGTTGCGGTGGCGGCCGGGACCTACCCGGAGACGTTGGAGCTGGGGCGGGGGCATGACGGCGTACACCTTGCGGGGCGGTGCAAGGAGCTGGTCGTCATCGATGCAAGCGTGGGGGACAAGTGGACGCCGGGATTGAAAGTGGACGCATTGTCCTCGGAGGTGGAGGTCTCGGGCGTGACGGTGAGCGGTTCGCACTATTCCGGCGTACTGGTAGGGTCGGGGACGATGACGATTCGGGATTCCGGGATCATTGGGAGCGAGCACTCCGGTGTCGGGTCCTTCCAGGCAGGAATCCAGGCAACGGTGCTCACGATGGAGTCCTGCGAAGTCAAGGAGAACAACGCCTACGGTGTACTCGCGTACGACTCCGGCACCTCGGTCAGCCTCCGGGAGACCAGCATCGAGGGCACCAAGCCCGACGGAAACGGGGAGAGCGGGTACGGCATCGAAGTTTACCGCGGCGCGAGCCTGGACGCGGAGGGCTGCGAGATCGGGTGGAACATCGGCTTGGGCGTATTCGCCAGTGGCTCCGGCACCTCCGTCACCCTCCGGGAGACGAACGTCCAGGACACCCAGCTCGACGGGAACGGGAATTTCGGGTACGGCATCGAGGTCGACGACGGCGCGAGCCTGGACGCGGAGGCCTGCGAGGTCCGTGGGAACACCACCGCGGGCGTGATCGTGGATGGCTCTGGCAGCTCGGTCACCCTCCGAGAGACGAGCATCGAGGACACCAAGCCCGACGAGGATGGTGAGCTTGGGACCGGCATCGCTGTCATAAGGGGCGCAAATCTGGACGCGGAGGGCTGCGAACTCAGGGGGAACTCCGGCGCGGGAGTGGCCGTGGCCGACTCCGGCACCTCGGTCAGCCTCCGGGATATCAGCATCGAGGACACCAAGCCCGATGAAAACGGGATTTTCGGGTTCGGCATAGAGGTCCTTGAAGGCGCAAATCTGGACGCGGAGGGCTGCGAACTCAGGGGGAATTCCGGCGCGGGAGTGTCCGCGGCCCACTCCGATACCTTTGTCACCCTTCGGGATACCAGGATCGACTCCACAACGAGCGGAGAGATCTACACCGTCGGAATAGGCGTTGTCGCCGAGGAATCCGCATCTGTCGTGGCAACAGGAATTGAGGTCTCCTCGAATGAAGGGCCCGGGCTCTATGCAGCCATGGAAGAAGCGTGCATCACCTGCTCGGGTTGCCTGATCCTGGACAACCAGTTCGCCGGAGCGGTCGCGATCGTCGGCGGCTCACTGGTGCTCGACGGTTCCACCATAGCCGGTACGGCCGCTCAGGAGAGCATTGGAGGTGGCGTCGGTATCTACGCAGCACCCTTGGATGGCGGCCACCCGCCGTCCCTGTCGGTCTCCGACACCACCATCCAGGACAACGCCATCGCGAGCGTCTGGCTTTCCGGAGAGGGCAGCTACACGCTCTCGGGTAACACCATCCACGGCGGAGAAGGTTGGACCCGCGAGAGCCTGACCAAGTGCGGCGACGCAGTCTACGCCCGGGACAGCGCAAGGGCCTGGGACGGCACCTCAGGTCTGTTGCTGGAGAACAACGAGCTGCTGGATGGCCTGGGCGCCGGCCTGTTCCTGGACAACGCCACGGCGACCCTCTCTGGCAACAGCTACTCGGACAACGCCGTGGACTTGGTCATGCAGGGGACGGACTGCGAGACGCCACCCGATGGCTATGATGGCGAAGTCCTGGCCTCGACGGAGCTCTGCCCCGCCTACGACTACGCTACCTGCGGGGACGAGTTCGCGCTGTTCATGACGCTTGCGGAACCAGAGACGGGGCACGGCGCGGCATTCATGAGCCCCAGCCTCCCTGGCCCGAATGCCCTGCAGCACCCCACACTGCCAACCGCACTCCCCCACGCGTACGAGCCCGCACCGTTCCTGCCTCCAACCCCGCGCCTGGAGCCGCTGGAGTTCCGCCCACAGCCACTCCGGCCCGAGCGGGCGTCCCCAGCCCCCCTCCCTGTGCCAAGGACGCGTTGAGGCCCTCTGTCCTCGTTCGCTGCAGCGCCGAGCAAGCTGCGCAGCCTAGGGCTCGGCAGTGCGAGGGAAGAAAGCCCAAATAATCTCCACCGAATTTGAGTCGATCATCCATGGCAAGATGAACTTGCCCCCTTCTTGTCCCACCCAGCCGAGCTTCCCGTAGACCGGCCCTTCGACCATCCGCATGTAGTGCCAACCACACAGCACGATCTCCAGGAGACAGCTGGCCGCCTGCGGATGATGATGGAATTCCGCTCTGCGAATAACGTCTCTGGCCTCGATCATGGGACCATCCCGAGGGCAACGCTCCTATTCCGCCTCTGCGCCCGCGCGGGGCACTGCAGCGGTGGCGTGCCGGGGGGGAAGCCCTCCACCACGAGAGTGATGTCGAAAGCCGCGACGGAGACCGTAATCCTTGCTCCAGGCCGTCCATCTTCCGAGCGAGAACACCCTGCTCCAGGATAGAAGCCTAAGGCCCGCTCCCACAGGAGAAAGCGATGGGATTCCGCTTCTGGCGTAGAAAGAAGATCTTCCCCGGCGTGACCCTCAATATGAGCAAGTCGGGGCTCTCGGTCAGCTTCGGTCCCCGCGGGTGCAAGTTCACCGTGGGCAAGACCGGCGGCCAGTTCACCGCCGGCATCCCGGGCACGGGCCTGTTCTACACCAAGAAGGTCTACTCCCGCGGCAAGGGCGGAGCGGCCGAGGAAGGGAGCGATGACGCAGCCCCTGCGCCTCCCCCTGCGCCGCATTCGCCGGCCGAGCAGGCCTTCACCGGGGCCGGTCAGGCCCTGGTGGAGGGCAACGAGTCCGCCGCCCTGGCCCAGCTCGGTCCCGCCGAGGGCGAGGCCGACGGCGCCTTCCTGGCGGGCTTTCTGGCACTCAAGGCCGGGCAGCTCGAGCAGGCCGAGCGCTGCCTGCGCTTCGCCGCCGACCACGAAGACCAGCTGGGCCAGCTCTTCGAGCGCTTTGACATGGCCTTCGACCTGGAGCTGCCCATCACGGATGAGGTCAACGCCCTGGTGGAGCCCAACGCCCGGGGCGCCCTGCTGGGCCTGGTGGAGGTCTACCAGCTGCAGGAGCGCTACGACGAGGCCATCGGCATCCTGGAGCGCCTGCGCCGCCTGGAGCCCCACGACGTGGTGATCAAGCTCTCCCTGATGGAGCTGCAGGCCGCCGTGGACCCGCGCTGGGCCACCTGGCAGAACCTGGCGGACATGTCCAAGGGCATCGACAACGACTCGGCCGTGCACGCGGGAGTGCTGCTCTACCGGGGTCGCGCCCTGCACCAGCTGGGCCAGCTCGTCCCGGCCCGCGACGCGCTCACCGCCGGCCTGCGCAAGCGCAAGGACCGCCGCCCCGAGCTGCTACGGGCCCTGCGCTACGAGCGCGCCCTGGTCTACGAGGCCCTGGGGCAGAAGGCGCGCTGCCGCGACGAGCTGAAGAAGATCCACGACGAGCAGCCCGACTTCATGGACGTGGCCGAGCGCCTGGGCCGCTAGACCTGGCAAGAGCCCCGCAGAAAGGGGCTATACTGGCACCATGCCCCTCCCTCGCATCTCCACCGAGTGGCTGGTGACCCTGGCCGGGCTGGTCGCGGCGGCCGCGGCTGCCCTGGTCTACGGCGCCAGCTCACCGGCGCTGGACCTGGCAGCGGAGCGCGAGCGCATGGTGCAGGGGCAGCTTCAGGGCCGCGACATCACCGACGCCCGGGTGCTGGCGGCCATGCGCCAGGTGCGCCGCGAGGCCTTCATGCCCGCCACCATCTCGCACCTGGCCTACCTGGACCAGCCCCTGCCCATCGGCTGGGACCAGACCATCAGCCAGCCCTACGTGGTGGCCATGATGACCCAGCTTCTGCAGCCCCAGCCCAGCGACAAGCTGCTGGAGGTGGGCACGGGCATGGGCTACCAGGCCGCCGTGCTGGGGGCCATCGCCGCCGCGGTGCACAGCATCGAGATCGTGGAGCCCCTCTGCCAAGCGGCTCGAAAGAACCTGCAGAAAGAGGGCTTCTCCAACGTGCAGGTGCACTGCGGCGACGGTTACCGCGGCCTGCCCGAGCACGCCCCCTTCGACGGCATCCTGGTGGCAGCCGCCCCCGACCACGTCCCCCAGGCCCTCAAGGACCAGCTGGCCGAGGGTGGCCGCCTGGTGCTGCCGGTGGGCAGGCAGCGCGGGCTGCAGCAGCTCACCGTGGTGGAGCGGCGCGGCGATGGCTTCGCGCAGCACCAGGTGCTACCCGTGCGCTTCGTGCCCATGACGGGGGAGGCGCAGGGGACGGAGGGTGGCGAGTCGGGGCGAGCGCCGTGAGGGGGGGAAGAGCTGGACAGCCGCGCTCTCCCAGATTGCCGGTCTGCCGCCCCCTCGCCCACGAGGACGGACCTGCCGCAGCATTCCCTTCGACACAGCACGCCCAGCGGCCATCAGCCTCGGTCTCTGTTCCCTGCTTGGATGCGAGCAGGAGATATGGACTGCCGCGGCGAGGAGCAATCTCCCGCCGTGCAATGTATCAGTCGACCGCACGCTGCCGGTCGACGGAGCAGACGATGCCTATTATCGCGCTGACATCGAATACCACCTCTCCTCCTCCGTCGTCGGGAAACCGTTCGTCGCACTGATGCAGGGAGTGGAACCCGTCGACGGGACGACATGGCTCTCGGATGACGAAGAGGTCGTCCACTTCTCGCCGAAACAGCCGCTCTTGCCTCTGACGGACTACACCGCTGTTCTCTCCCACTGTCAGGGTGGTGAGTGGATCGAGTTCAAGACCAGCGACCTGGGACAGGAGCTCTCTTGCGATCCGTCGGGACGGGCTTTCACAAGCGGTATCGACAGCGGCCGCCAAGTTTCACCCGGACTCGCAGACCTCGTGGAGGGAGCATGGCTGCTGGAGGTGACATCAGCGCTGCCCCATGAGTACATCTCCTTCGTCGGCACTGCAACGGCGGCGTCCTACGGACAACAGGATATGTGCAATGACATATTCTCGGTAACGGAAGCGGATTTCTCGAGGTCGCCCGACTTTCGGTTCCAGGCGCTGAGCGGCACTTCAAGCGTG
Source organism: uncultured Enterobacterales bacterium (assembly GCA_964454135.1). Taxonomy (GTDB): domain Bacteria; phylum Myxococcota_A; class UBA796; order UBA796; family JAFGLY01; genus CAYVQL01. The sequence continues at coordinate 7,780 of CAYVQL010000333.1, forward strand.
TACATGAGACAGGATGACGATGGGGGCTGGGTGTTCTACGAGTTAGAGCTCTCCGGCACATTCTGCCCCGACTGCTCCTGCATCGGAGGCGGCACGGCGAGCTACGCGCTCGACATGCGCGACACCTACTCGTGGCTGGGCTTCGAGGATTGGACGGAAGCGTGCGTTGGTTTGCAGGATGTATTGGGTCTCACCTGCGAGGCATGCCATGACGGCGTCGAGGCCTGCCTGCTCGTCAGCTCGGACTACATGACATGGGACGAGCAGAAAGAGCTGACCCTGGTGGAGGTGGAAGAACCCGACACAGATCCGGAGTGCATCAAGTGGTAAGAGGCTCTGCGCCCTACCCCACCCCCCCCAACATCCGTAAGGCCTCATTGGCCAAGGTCAACCCGAAGATCCCCGTAATCGTCGGCAAGCTCCCCATGGCGTTTCGCACCCGCCCTCGATCCAGCACGCGATCCTCACCATCGCTCTGCCCGATGGCATCCCCGCCTCGGGGCGGCTCCAGCGAGTAGACGCAACGCACACCCCGCTCGATCCCGCGTCGGCGCAGCCGCTTGCGCACATGGCGCGCCAGGGGACAGATGCGCGTATCAGCGAGCTCGCCCACGCGGATGGCGCTCGGATCCGTGCGCAGGGCCGCTCCCATGCTGGACAGCACGGGCAGGCCGGCCCGTGCCATGGCCTCCAGCAGGGCCAGCTTGGGCGTCAGGCTGTCGATGGCGTCGATCACCAGGTCGGGTGAATCCTGCAGGATGGCTTCGGCCGTGTCCTGGTGGGCGAAGATCTCCAGGGCTTGCACGCGGCAGCGGGGGTTGATGTCCAGCACTCGCTCGCGAGCCACCTGCACCTTGGGGCGCCCCACCGTGGAGTGCAACGCGTAGAGCTGGCGGTTGAGGTTGCTGATGTCCACGCGGTCGAAATCCGCCAGCCGCAGCGCCCCCACGCCGGCCCGCGCCAGGGCCTCCACCGCGTAGGAGCCCACCGCCCCCATGCCCACCACGACCACATGGGAAGCGGCCAGGCGCTCGGCGGCCTGCGCACCCAGCAGCAGGGCGGTGCGCGCGCTGGCCAGAGAAGGCCCGCCGGCGCTGCGGGCCTCCGTCAGCGGCGCGTAGAGCCGCTGGGCGTTGTCCCAGCTGCGCTGCGCCACCTGCTGCTCGTCTTCTCCCCGCAGCTCGGCCACGGCGCGTAGGATGATCGGCAGGTTGCCGGGCAGGTTGAGGACCTTGCCTCGCTCGTCCCGCGGCAGCGCGGGATCGGAGAGGGCTTCGGAGCCCAGGATGGGCAGGATGTCAGGGGCGTCGGTCTCTATCAGCAGGCGCTCGGCCGGCACGGCCCGCACGGCCTCGTGCACCCGCCGCGCCTTGTGGCGCGTGACCGTGCCCGAGAACGAGAACCAGGCCCCCAGCTCCGCCAGCTGCGGCACCAGCTGCGCCGGACCCGAGAAGGCGTGCAGCAGGTAGCCCGGCTCGAAGGGACCCAGCGGACGCAGCAGCTCCAGCACGCGCTGCCAGGCGCGCACGCCGTGCATGGCCACAGGCCGCCCCAGCTCGTGGGCCAGGCGCACCTGGGCCATGAAGACCTCTTCCTGCTCCTCCATGGGCGCCAGGTCCTTGCGTCCGGCGTGCAGACCGATCTCTCCCACGCCCAGCTCGGGGTAGGCCCGCAGCAGGGCTTCCAGCCGGTTCAGCCAGGCCGGGCTGCGCTCGGGCAGGTGCCAGGGGTGCAGGCCCAGCATGGCCACCAGCTCATCGTGCTGCCCAGCCAGCGCCAGCACACGGTGCCAGTCCTGCTCGTCGGTGCCGCAGCAGGCCAGCATGCGCAAGCCGGCGGCCCGCGCCTCGTCCAGCGCCCGCTCCAGCCAGGGCGCCAGCCGCTCGTCCTGCAAGTGGCAGTGGGCGTCGAAGAGCCCAGCTGCACTATCCGTCACTGCGATCCTCCGGAGCCGCCTCGCCATCGCGCTCCAGCTCGCGGTCGAGGTAGCGGTCCAGCTTCTTCCAGGTGGGCAGGAATTCCTGGTTGTAGATGCGCCGCGCCACCACGCGCAGGTAGCCGAAGCCCAGCAGACCGCAGAGCAGCACGATCCACAGCAGGTAGGAGAAGCGCTCGCCGTCCTCGACGCCGCTGGAGGTGGAAGACAGGCTGGCGGGTGCGGCACCATCCCCCGTGGGCGTCGCGCCCCCCTCCCCTTCCAGCATCATGGGGGGATCGCCTTCGGTGGTGCGTATCACCAGCCGCGCCTCGTCTGCGGCCGGCAGAAAGACGGCCCTCTCCCCCAGGGACTGGCCCGTGGCGTCGTCTTCCAGGGTGAAGCTGAGCCGCTGCACGCGCCGTACCTCGGAGCTACCCAGCCAGATGTGGTCGCCCGCGGTGTCGCCGGGCTGGCTGCCGTCGTCGGACAAGCGCAGGGCGCTGCTGCCTGCGATGTCCATGCGGATCACAGGCGCGGCCAGGCGCCGGGCCACGTTGTCGTGCACCTCGAACGAGACCTCGATCATATCGGTCTGTCCATGCAGGGCGCCGAAGAGCAGCAGGAGCGGTGCGACGGTCACGACAGAACCCAGGAGCTGCGGGTGGAAGAAGAACTTAGCACACTCCATGGCCGCACCTGGTCACGGAAGAAAAGCACCCCAAAAAACTTCTGCAAGCTATCTTCTCGACAGGCACGGGTTCTCCGCGCATCCGCGGCGCCGGACGGATTTTTCTTCTCTTGCACGCCGCAAAGAGGCGTGCTACCTGCCGTCCGCTTCGGTGGAAGGTCCGTGGCGGCTCGATGTCCCTTCCACCTCCGTCGAATCCCAATCCACGGCTTACCTCGCGTATTTCGCAGGGTGTTCCGATGCCTGGATTCCGTTCCGCTCTTACCGTCACGTTCGCCTTCTCTCTGCTGGCCTGCGCCCACTCCCGGCCCAGCGCCCAGCAATGGGGATTCGATCAGCCCTGCAGCGCCAAGCTGCAGCGCAGCAGCCAGGCACAGGGGCTGCTGGACTTCCTCAACGACCCCGCCACCGACATGGGCGTGCTCGACGACGACGCCGCCCTGGACCGCCGGGCCGCCAGCAACCTGGTGGCGTTCAAGCTCGGCCCTGACGGACTGGTCGACACGGTCGACGACCGCAGCTTCCGCACCGTCTGCGAAGCCGATGGCGTCAAGTGGGTCGGACCGGCCACCCTGCTGCAGCTGGCCGGGTACGCCCGGCAGCGGGGCTACCCCCGGCGGGTGGAGCAGGCGGCGGGCAGCTGGGAAGGCGTCGCCTTCACCCGGGACGAAGCCAAGCGCACCCTGGCCCTGGTCAACCGCAGCTCCAGCGTTTCCCTGGACGATCGGGTCCCCCTGGACAAGCGGGCGGTCCGCAGCATCATCGAGGCGCGCCCCATCGCCTCCATCGAGGAGCTGGCCGACCTCTACTTCGTCGGTCCGCATGCCCTGGCCTCGCTGAAGGGCTACGCCGCGTACTAGCCGGCCTACACCAGGTCGTAGCGCAGCCGCTGCCGGCGGCCGTCGCGGATGATCACGACCCGCAGGCTGTCCTTGCGGCGCAGCTGCCACCACAGGGCGATGGCGTCCGCCAGCGCGTCCACGGTCCTGCCGTTGAAGGAGCGGATCACGTCGCCGCGCTGCAGACCCGCCTCTTCCAGGGGCCCGCCACAACGCACCCTGCTCACGCGGATGCCCACGATGTCCCCCTCCTCATCGCGCTGCCAAGCGGCGCTGCCGATGCGCGCGGCCAGGTCCAGGTTGCGGAAGTAGTGGTCGAGCAGGGAGCGCCGCACCTCGAACCTGCGCGTACCCAGCTGCTTGACCTGGCCCGAGCTGGCCATACAGCGGGCGCCCTTCTTTTTTTCCGACTTCGCCTTTTCCTTCCCTCTGCCGGTCTGCGCCAGCTCCTTCTCCGTGCTGGGCTCCTCAGGGGGCTGTACGGATTCTGGCTTGGGCACCGCTTTGACATCAGCGCTGACGGGCTCGGCCACCGCCACCGGGCTGGCCGCGGGCTCGCTGACCTCCTCCGCCTCGACCTCGACCGGTTCGGGCGCCGGATCGGCATCAGGCACGGAGAGCGCGAAGCTGGCGATGCGCACCGGCGCGACAGAGGTCTCGAGCTTCAGCTCCCGGCCGGCCGACCAGCCCGCCAGCGCAAAGGGCAGCACGTAGAGGGTGGCGGCCGCGAAAAAGGCGATGCTGCGCTGCAGGCCTGCGTAGATCTTCTCCATGGCAGGGCTCCGGGGACGGATACGCCCGTGCGGACGGGAAGGGGCGCCGTCTCTTCGAACACCCCTCTTTCACGATCCGATCCCGCCCCGGCTCCCCCAAGCCCTCAGTCCGGGCTCGGTCATCCTTGCGGCCAACCGATGCATTGCCAAGGTTGAAAGCCGAT
>CAYVQL010000334.1:0-11974 GCA_964454135.1 uncultured Enterobacterales bacterium
CGAGGACGACTGCACCGACCCGGCCGACTACAACTGCGACGGCTCCACCGGCTACGAGGACGCCGACGGCGACGGCTGGGCCGCCTGCGAGGACTGCGACGACGGCGACGCCTCCATCAGCCCCGACGGCGCAGAGGCCTGCAACGGCGTGGACGACGACTGCGACGGGGACTTCGACGAGGACGACGCCAGCTACGCCAGCACCTGGTACGCCGACGCCGACGGCGACGGCTACGGAGACGCAAGCTCCACCGCCGTGGCCTGCGATCAGCCCAGTGGCCATGTGGCCGCCCTCTACGCCACCGACTGCGACGACGGCGACGCCGCCGTGCATCCGGCCGCCGCCGAGACCTGCAACGACGTAGACGACGACTGCGACGGCAACACCGACGAGGGCGTGACGAGCGCGTTCTACGCCGACGCCGACGGCGACGGCTACGGCGACACCAGCTCCACCGCCGAGGCCTGCCAGGCCCCCTCCGGCTACGTGGAGGATGACACCGACTGCGACGACGGCCAGGCCAGCGTGCACCCCGGCGCCAACGAGGTCTGCGACGGCCTGGACAACGACTGCGACGGCACGGCCGACGGCGCCGACGCCACGGACGCCAGCACCTGGTACGCCGACCGCGACGCCGACGGCTTCGGCGACGCCGCCGCCTCCACCCTCAGCTGCGACCAGCCCAGCGGCTACGTGCAAGACGACACGGACTGCGACGACTACGACGACGACATCAATCCCGACGCCGACGAGCTCTGCGACGGCGACGACAACGACTGCGACGGCGACACCGACGAGGACGACGCCACGGATGCGGGCACTTGGTACGCCGACACCGACGCCGACGGCTACGGCGACGACGCCAGCGCTGCCACGGCCTGCAGCCCGCCCACCGGCTACGTCGCGGAAGGAGGCGACTGCGACGACAGCGACGCGGCCGTCAATCCCGGCGCCACGGAGCTCTGCAACGGCTACGACGACGACTGCGACGGCCTGACCGACGACGAGGACGGCGATGTGACGGGCACCTCCAGCTGGTACGCCGACGCCGACGGCGACGGCTTCGGCAACGCCGCCTACAGCAGGACGGCCTGCGATCAGCCCAGCGGCTACGTGACCGACAGCAGCGACTGCGACGACGGCGACGCGTCCTCCTACCCGGGCGGCAGCGAGCTCTGCGACGGCGCCGACAACGACTGCGACGGCGACATCGATGAAGACGACGCCGCGGACGCCAGCACCTGGTACGCCGACGCCGACGCCGACGGCTACGGCGACGAGGCCACTGCCAGCACCGCCTGCAGCGCGCCCACCGGCTACGTCGCAGAAGGAGGCGACTGCGACGACAGCGACGCCAGCGCCAACCCGGCCGCCGAGGAGAGCTGCGACGGCGTTGACAACGACTGCGACGGCAGCGTGGACGAAGAGGCCACGGACGCCGCTACCTGGTACGCCGACGCAGACGCCGACAGCTACGGCGACGCGGCCCAGTCCGCCACGGCCTGCAGCCAGCCCAGCGGCCACGTGGCCGACAGCAGCGACTGCGACGACGGCGACGCTGCCGTCAACCCCGTAGCCAGCGAGACCTGCGACGGCGTCGACAACGACTGCGACGGCCAGACCGATGAGGACGACGCCACCGACGCCAGCACCTGGTACGCCGACGGCGATGGCGATGGCTACGGCGACGCCGCTCAGTCGACGGCGGCCTGCAGCCAGCCCAGCGATCATGTGGCCAACAGCAGCGACTGCGACGACGACAACAACACCATCTCCCCTGGCGCCGAGGAGCGCTGCGACGGCGTCGACAACGACTGCGACGGCGAGGTGGACGAGGACGACGCCACCGACGCCGGCAGCTGGTACGCCGACACCGACGCCGACGGCTACGGAGACGAGGCCAGCACTGCCACGGCCTGCGATCGACCCACCGGCCACACGGCTGCAGGGGGCGACTGCGACGACGGCGACGCCGCCATAAACCCGGGCGCCGCGGAGTCCTGCAACGGCGCGGACGACGACTGCGACGGCGATACGGACGAAGACGTGCTGACGACCTGGTACGCCGATGCCGACGGCGACGGCTACGGCGACGCCGCCAGCAGCAGCGAGGCCTGCACGGCGCCCAGCGGCTACGGCGCGGACGCCAGCGACTGTGACGACGGCGACGCAGCCATCAACCCGGGCGCCACCGAAGCCTGCAACGGCTACGACGACGACTGCGACGGCGTCGACGACGAGGGCTACAGCGACGCCGACGGCGACGGCACGGCCGACTGCGTGGACGACTGCCCAGTGTACGCCGACCCGGCCGCCAGCTCCGGCGGCGATGGGTCGTTCTCGAGCCCCTACGCCAGCATCAACGAAGCCATCAACAACCGCGGCAGCGCCTGCGACGAGATCCTGCTGATGCCGGGCACCTACGACGAGACCGTGGACTACGCCGGCCAGGACCTGTACATCCACTCCGAGTCGGGGGCCGAGGTGACCATCATCGAGCCCAGCGCCGGCGGCACGGTGGTGACCTTCGAGTCCTACGAGACCAGCGACGCCATCCTGGAGGGCGTCACCCTGCGCGGCGGCACGGGCGTGCTAGGCGACGGCGTCTACCTGGACGCCTCCTACACCCACGGCGGCGGCATCTTCGTCTACAACGCCGACCCCACCATCATCGACTGCATCGTCGAGGACAACACGGTCACCGGCTACGGCGGCGGCGGTCTGTTCTACGAGTACCACGGGCTGTTCAGCGGCAACCAGGTGCGGGACAACGCCAGCACCGACATCTCCGACGGCGGCGGCGGCGGGCTCAACCTGCGCTACAGCGACGCCGAGGTGCTGCAGAATCAGATCACCGGCAACGACACCTACGGCAGCTCCGGCGACGGCGGCGGCGTGATGATCGCCGACGGCGCGCCCTTGGTGGGCTGGAACTGGATCGAGGACAACTACGCCACCTCTTCCGGCGGCGGCATCCGCTCGGCCAGCGCCCAGCCCACCATCGTCAACAACGTGGTGGTGGGCAACATCCCCGACGGCGTCACCTTGTCCTACGACGACGCCGGCTACGTGATCAACAACACCATCGCCGACAACTCGCGCTACGGCCTCTACTCCTTCACCTGCTGCAGCTACACCGGCACCACCGGCCCCACCACCGAGGTGATCAACAACCTGATCATCGACTCGGGCACCTACGGCCTGGTGGTCAGCGGCTACACCAGCTTCACGAGCTTTGCGTACAACGACGTCTACGGCTCAGGCAGCGCCGACTACTCGGGCTACACCGATCCCACGGGCAGCGACGGCAACATCTCCGCGGATCCGCTCTTCGTGGGCGACCCGGACTGGTCGCTGCAGGCCGGCTCGCCGGCCGTCGACGCCGGCACCGACGCCAGCGCCTACGGCGTGGACGACGACTACGAGGGCACGGCGCGGCCCGCAGGTAGCGGCTGGGACATGGGGGCCTACGAATCCTATTGATGCAAGCATGATATCCCCTGCAGGGGTCAGGATGTCACCATTACGCTTTCCGCCTTTTAGCGGAAAGCGTAATGGTGACATCCTGTCGCTGTTGTGTTTCTTTTTCTAGCCCCCCCCCCCCCCCCCCCCCCCCGCCCCCTGACCCCGCCCCCAAAAGGTTAGCCTTCCTCATGCACTGCGCCACGCTCCTGCTGCTCTCTGTCGCCCAGGCCACCGAGGTGCCCAGCACCATCGACCAGGACGCCACCTGGTCACCGGCCGATAGCCCCTACCGCGTCTCCCAGGACGTCACCGTGGCAGCCGGCGCCACCCTGACCATCGAGGCGGGCGTCAGCGTGGAGCTCGATCCCGACTGCTCGATCCTGGTGGAAGGCGGCCTGCAGGCCCGCGGCGAGGGCGACATCGTGTTCTCGCTCAGCCCCGACGCCAAGGGCAGCTGGGGCTCGCTCGTGCTGAGCGGCAGCGAGCACGATGCCGTCTACGAGGGCCTGGACAGCTACGCCTCGGGCTCCATCCTGGAGGGCTGCGTCTTCGAGCATGGCAGCCGAGCGCTGCGGCTGACTGGCGCCTCGCCCCTGGTGAAGGACTGCGAATTCTCGGACAACAGCTACGAACCCGCCGAGGTCGAGACCGCCGGCGGCGCGGCCCTGTACATCGAAGAAGGCAGCCTGGCCCGCATCCAGGGCTGCAGCTTCCAGGACAACCACGTGGGCGGCTACGGCCAGGGCGGCGCCATCTACGTCAACGACGCCGACCCCATCATCCAGGACTGCGTCTTCGAGGGCAACAGCTCCATCTACGGCGGCGCCCTGACCTCCATCCTGATGGCTGCACCCATCGTGGGCTGCCACTTCCAGGACAACGAGGTCGGTGGCGAAGGCGGCGCCATCAGCCTGCTCTCGGCGGTGCCGGCCGTGCTGAACAACCAGGTGCTCGACAACAGCGCCTGGTTCGACGGCGGCGGCATCCACGTCTGCGTCACCTGCGATCCCCACGCAGCCCCGGTGTTCATGGACAACGCCATCACCGGCAACCAGGCCCTGTACATGCCCGGCGGCGGCTTCGGCGCGGCCTGGCTGCGGGGCTTCTACGCCAACACCATCCACGACAACCTGGCCGGCGACGAGCCCGGCGACTTCGCCTGGAACAACAAGTGGCCCCACGAGCTGCCGGAGTGGATGCACAGCCCCGACATCTCGGGCAACTACTGGGGCACGACGGACGTCGACGAGATCGAAGAGGCCATCTACGACGGTCTGGACGACGAAGAGCTGGGCGTCGTGGCCTTCGAGCCCGTGCTGCAGAGTGCGCCGAGCCAAGCCCAGACGCGGGTGGTCGTCTCCACGCGGCGCCTGCACTACGACGGAGCCGGCGACGCCATGCCGGTCTTTCTGACCCTCTACAACCCCGGTGCGGCCCGCGAGGTCGAGCTGCTCCTATTGTTGGAATACGGAGAGAGGCGCCTGGTGCAGCACCGCGAGCCCATCGGCTTCCCTGGCGAGACCGAGGGCGAGCTGGGCCAGCGCCTGTCCCTGCCCGCCAACGGCGTCTGGTTCGGCAAGCTGCTGGAGCCAAGCTACGCATCAGACATGCAACCCGCCTGGTCGGCCTGGCACGCCGCGCTCTTCGACGCCGACAGCGGCGAGCGCATCGGCATCGTCAGCACGGCCCGCTTCGACCTGGGGGAGGACTGATGCGCCACCTGCTGCCATTGCTCCCACTGGCCGCCGCCTGTGGCGACGAGCCCTGCGAGCTGGACGCCGAGATCGTACCGGGCTGCGGCGTGCAGCTGGGCGAACAGGCCCTGTACCTGGGCGAGGCCTGGAACGAGGTCGAGGACAGACTGGGCGCCCCCGCAGCCCGCCTGGACATGGGCGCCGCCGGCTTGTTCTTCCGCTACACGGAGCTCCATGTGCAAGGCTTCACCGAGCACGCCGGCGCCCTGGCTGTTGTGACCAACATCTGCGTGATCGAGGGGTTTTCGGGTCAGACCGCGGACGACCTGGGCATCGGCAGCAGCCAGGCCGACGTCGAAGCGGCCCTGGGCCAGGCCGAGGCGGATCCCTTCACGGGCGCCTGGTGGTACGCGGACCTTGGACTGGGCTTCGAGTGGGAGGTGGAGCAGGTGAGCAGGCTGCAGCTGCACGCCGTCTCCGAGTGATCCGGGACGCTTGCCAGCCCGCTGGGGAACCGGTATCCTGCCTCCGAGGTGCCTCTCCATGGCTTCGCGCTTCGATCTGTTCGGCGACGACTTCGACACGGCGGCCGCCTGGGCCGGCAGCGAGGTGCCGGCCGATCCCTTCGCCGGGCAAGGGGAGAGGCCGTCCATCGACCTGAGCGACGAGGGGCCGCCCCCCAGCTACGCCGGGCCCGAGGCGCAAGATCTCTTCCTGGAGCAGGGAGCGCTCTGGGACATCGTGGGCGCCGAGACGGCGCTGCATGAGGTCTATGAGGCCGAGGCCGCTGCGGAGGCGGGAGGTCTGAGCGCCGAGGATCAGGCCGTGCTTGCCGAGATGCATGCCCAGAGGGCAGAGATGCAGATGATGCAGATCGAGACCTGGGCCCACCACAACGCCTGCGCCAATGCCGCTTATATGGGCACAGGCGGCGCCAGCACTATGAGCTACATGGAGCTGCAGATCGACTACTATTGAGCGCGATCAGAGCGAGAGCTTGTCGCGCCCCAGCTGGATGATGTTGCCGATACGGTCGCGCATATCGAGCTCCGGCGCGCCCTCGTCCGCCTGGCGCGCCTGGCGCCCCTGGCCGCCCTCCAGGTAGCTGATCAGCGGATGGGGCCCCTCGTCCAGGATGGCCTGCACGTGGGCCATGATGTCGGCGATGGCGGCTCCTTCCACCGAGACCGGCTGCTGCTGCCTGGCCTGCAGCGCGGCGATGCGGGCGGCCAACTCCCGGCGCATCACCTCCTGCACGTCCTCTGGCAGATCCTCCACGAGCGCGCGGTCCGCGGCGGCCAGGTCGGCCCACAGGCGTCGCAGCCAGGCCCGCTGCTCCAGGGCGGCCACGGCGCTCACCTCCACCAAGAGGTTCCAGCTGGACTTGCACTGGGGCCCGAAGCGGTCCAGGTAGACCCGCGCCGTGGCGTCCTTGCCCACCTGGTCGGTCAGCTTGCCGGCCACGGCCGAGAAGATCTGGATCGTGCCCGAGATGGGGGACAGGAGCATGGTGGCGGCGCCCAGGCCCAGGCGCCCCAGCATATTGGACTGCTGGCCGCGCATCTCGGGGTGGTGGATGGGATCCAGCCGCGCCACGGCCCGCTCCAGGTCCCCCTGGGCAAAGGCCATATGGGCGCCCACGCTGCGCACCTGCATGCGGAAGCCCTCGATCATGCGGAAGCGGCGCTTGGCCAATGCCGATGCGGCCTGCTCGCCCGCGAAGGCCTCCAGCCAGTCTCCCTCCTCGTCCACCAGGGCGTAGGGCAGGGCTACGGCTGCCGCCCCCATGCGCAGGCGCAGGGAGCGCACCTGCTCGGCGGCGATCAGGGTCTCCGAAAGCAGACGCCGGCGCTCCAGCCGTTCCTCGTCCTCGTCCTCTTCCGGGGGCAGGTTGGAGGCCTGCTCCAGCATGACCTGGGTGACGAAGATGGGCCCGAAGACCAGCCACAGCCACCAGTCGGTGCGCAGGTCGTGCCACTGCCGGTAGAGCTCGGCCAAGTCCAGTCCGGCCAGGCTCTCCTTGCCCATCTCGGCGCCCACGGCCTGACGCAGCGCGTCGATGGCCCCGTCCGGGCCGCGCAGCACGATCTCGGGGGTGATGTGTAGCACGATGCCGTGGGGATCGGACTCGGCGCGCAGGGTCTTGTGGTCCAGGGAACCCAGCTCCACCTGCGCCTCGCTGGAGGTGGCCAGGTGCAGCAGGCCGTCCTGCACACGCGCCAGGCCGGCACCCGGATCCACCGGGCCCTTGATCACCTCGAAGAGCGGCTCCTCGGAGCTGGGCAGGCCCTCCATCAGCCAGGCGGCCTGCTCGTCGGGCAGGGGCAGCACCGCGGATTCCCCCTGGCCGCGGATCAAGAGCATGCCCTGCTCGCCGCGCCAGCAGAGCTCGGCGGCGCCCATGGCGCCCACCGCCTGGCCACCCACACCCAGAAATTCCAGCTGGCTCCCGCTGCGCACGATGGCGGCGGCTGTGACCGGCTCCCCCTCCAGGTGGCCGCGAACGGATGCCGCCACCACGGCCCGGGGGACCTCACCGCGGGGCTCGAGCGCGCCCGCCGTCGGCAGGATCAGGTGGATGCCCACCAGCACCTCGCCCGAGAGCAGGGGGCGCACCACGTGGATCACGGCGTTGATCCCGTCGACTTCCACCGCCCGGATCTCCTCGGGGGGGATCTCGATCACCTCGTGGGGATCGTCGACACGCAGCCCGCCATCGGCACGCTGACAGAGCAGGGAGGTGGAGCGCGGCTTGCCGATCAGCGAGTGTCCCGGGGGCTTGCGCGCATCCGCCGGATCGGCTTTCAGCGCCTCGGCCGTGACCAGCGAGACCGCCTGCCAGCCTGTCTCCACGCCCCAGGTGGGCTCCTCGCCCGCGCTGACCTGGGCCAGCACGCGCTTGAAGATGGAATCCGGATCGAGCTTGAAAGCCAACCGCGGCAGGGCATCGCCGCGCAGCACCACCTCGCCCCACTCCTCGGCCATGGTGAGGTCGCCCAAAGCGACCGTGATCTGGCGATCCGAGGACAGAAAGCCCCCCTTCTTGTAGATCAGCAGCTGGGCCTGCGGCGTCAGGCCGACCAGGGAACTGGCATCGAAACCGGCAGCCTCGATGGCCTCGGGCTGAGCCAGCAGGCTGACCTTGTCGTGCAGCGCGGGGGGGACGGTGTGCATGGGGGCGTACCTGCGGGTCTATTCGGTGAGCGCAACGCGGAAGCCGAGTCTACCTCAGCTCCGCCCCCGACAAGCCGTCATCGCGCCAACTCTCCGTATGCCGCAGATTCACGTCAAAGAAGAGGGTGGCGTAGTGCCGCAAGGCCAGCTGAGACTCGTCCAGCGGCCAGAAGGCGCCCTCGCAGTCCGCAGACTCGATGGGAGGCGGTTCGTAGGGGCAGCCATCCACGGCCAGGCCCCGCAGCTGCTCCAGCCAGAGGCTGTTGATGTCGTCTCGCGGGGCCAGCACCTCGTCGGCCAGGGCCCCCAGCTCCAGGTCGCACAGGTCGGTGAAGGCCAGGTGGCCGGCGCCGGTCAGGCTGAGCAGCGCGGCCTGCTGCAGCGCCTCGGCGGAGGCCTCGGTCTCCTCGAAGGGCATGGTGACATCGCAGGTGCCGCCCGCCACCAGCACGGGCACGTTGCGCGCCACCGTGCCGTTGCCCGCCATGGGCAGCAGGGCGTCGAAGCGGGTCTCTTCCTCGCCCACCGTAGCCGTGGAGTTGGCTCCGGCCGAGTGGCCCGTCAGCCCCAAGCGCTCCATGTCCAGCTGCTCGAAGAAGAAGCCCTCCTCTTCCGCGGCCCAGCCATCGACCAGTTCCAAGGCGTCGGGCAGCTGGTCCTCGGCCGGATCCTCCAGATCGATCTGGCAGGCATCCAGGGGCGGGCTGAACACGCAGGGCAGCACGTCTCCCAGCATGCGGCCGGGATGGTCCACGGCCACCACCACGTAGCCCCGCGAGGCCAGGTGCTGGGTGTAGTCCACGGACTGGGTACGGAAGCCACCGAAGCCGTGGGAGAAGAGGATCACCGGGTAGGGCTCGCCCGCGTCGCGCAACGCAGCATCGCGCAGGGCGTAGCTGTCGATGGTGGGCAGCTGCACGTCGCCCAGCAGCTCCTGCACCTCGGCGGGGATGAACTCCCCCACATCGACCGCCTCTGCCAGCGCCTCTTCGCCGGCCTCGTCCGGGGCTGGGTACCATACCTCCAGGGTCAGCTCGGCCTCGCTCAGCGTGCGCACTCCCACAGGCACGCCCTGCTGCGCGGGATCGGCGGGCAGATCCAGGGGCTGGACCCCGTTGCACGAGATGGCGATCAGCAGAGGGAAGAGCGTGCGCACTGTGGCCTCCGGGGCACTGCCTGGACAAAGCTATCGCTGCGGACAGCCCGCCGCGAAGGACCAGTCCCTGACCAAGGTCGCAGGCCCCCACCGCGGGCAGCGGATATGTGGGCTGCCCTCGCGCCCAGAGGCAACGCTTGAACGCAGCGCCGGTCATCGACGACATCGAGGTGTTCCTGAGTCGCCAAGAGCACCTGCAGCGCCAGGGCTGGCAGCGGCGCAGCACCCACGACGAACCCCGTCTCTCCGAGCTGGCGCAGATGTACCGGGAGCTGGGCCTGCAGGTGCTGCTGGAGCCCTGCGAACCCGCCAGCGACCAGGGGTGCGCGAGCTGCACGGCCCTGGACCCCGAGCGCTACAAGACGATTTACACCAAAGAAATGGAAGAAGAGGAGCAGCCATGAGAGTCATTCCCGACAAGCCCGTCATCGGCGTGGTAGGCGGCGGCGCCATTGGAACCATGCTCAGCGCCTACCTGGGCGCAGCCGGACACCGCGTGGTGGTCAGCGACGTGCTGGAGCACGTGCTCGAGGCCATCGAGCGCGACGGCGTGGCCGTGGACGGCGTGGGCGAAGCCCGTTCGCGGGTGGCGCAGACCTGCCGGGGCGTGGCGGCGATGGCCGAACACCGGCCCGACCTGGTCTTCGTCTGCGTCAAGGCCCCCGTGCTGGCGGTCATCGGCGAAGAGCTGGCCCAGGTCTGCGGCCCAGAGACGGTGGTGGTCAGCTTCCAGAACGGCCTGGACACCGAGCTGGAGATCGCCAAGGCCGTGGGCAGCGCCCGCACCCTGCGCACGGTGGTCAACTTCGCTGGCGGGCTGCCCAAGCCCGGTCAGGCCCACATGGTCTTCTTCCACAAGCCCAACTACACCGGCGCCATCGAGCCGGCGGGCGAGCCCGCGGCCCAGGACGTGGCCGAGCTCCTGACGGCCTGCGGGCTGGAGACCGCGTTCACCACCGACATCCGGCGCTACGTCTGGGAAAAGGTGATCCTGAACTGCGGCCTGAGCCCGGTCTGCGCGCTGACCGGCCAGATGATGCGCGAGGCCATGACCTTGCAGCCCACCGTGGACCTGGTGGAGGACATCCTGCGCGAGGGTATCGCCGTGGCCACGGCCGACGGCTGCCAGTTCCCGGACGGCTTCCTGGAGCACTGCGTCGGCTACCTGTCCAGCGCCGGCTTCCACAAGCCCTCCATGCTGGTGGATGTCGAAGCCAGCAGCAAGACCGAGATCGACTACCTGAGTGCCAAGATCGCCGAGTACGGCCAGCGCCACGGCGTGCCCGCCCCGGTCAACGCCACCATCACGCGGCTGGTCAACGGGATCGACGCCATCAAGGGGCGAGGCCGCAGCGCGGAGTGAGCGCTGTGCCGCCGCTGCGCGAACGGCTGCAGGCCGACCGGGCCTGCCGCCTGAGAGACCTGCTGCGCCCTGACGACGCGCTCCCCGACATCCTCTGCCTGCTGCGGCGCGCGGACGGCGCCGACTACGTCTGGGCCACGCCAGCGACCGAGCTGCGGCCCGGCGACCAGGTGGTGGTCTACCGCGTCGCCCGCGGGCAGCCTCGACGCTTCGAACAGGCCAACCTGCTCTTCGCCGAGCGCTTCTACGCCCGAGCCGGTTCGGGTGTGGCCAGCGCCCCATGGCCCGACGAGCAGGCGCTCATCGACACCCAGCTGCCCAGCGCGGGTGCGCGCCTGCTGGAGATCTGCTGCGGCGGCGGCCGGATCACCTCCCAGCTGCGGCGCGCTGGAAACCAGGTCTGGGGCCTGGATGTCAGCCGGGCCTGCATCCGGACGGCCCAGACCGCAGCTCCGCCCGGCGTGCGCTACCTGGTGGGCGACGCCCGCCAGTTGCCCTTTCCCGACGCCAGCTTCGACATGGCGCTCTGCCTGGAGAACTCCCTGGGCGTCTTCTTCGTCGACCCCTTGCTGGTCGTCGAAGAGCTGCTGCGCTGCTGTCGGCCCGGGGGCAAGCTGATCCTGGGACTGCGCCAGGCCGCCAGCCCCCAACGACCCATGCAGATCTACGCTGCCGCAGATGGCTACCTGGAGTTCGCCCGCTGCTTCCCCCGGGCGCAGGCGCTGAGCATGCTGCGCGGCCTACGCAACCTGCAGCGCCTGGGCAGGCTGCGCTTCCTGCAGCCCGAAGGCCCCCGCCCCTGGGGCGGGCGGGTCTACTACCTGGAGCTGGGGCGGGTGTAGAAACGGGCGGACCTCAGTTCGGGCAGGCCTCGTTCTCCGCACCCGGCGTCCCGTAGTCGCCGCTGTCGAAGACCTGCGTGGCCTCGCACCAGTTGGCCCCGATGTCATTGCTGCTGGCGTCGTAGGCGCTGGGATCCAGGCTCATGCTGGCCCCCTCGGGATCGGGGAAGCTGGCGCCGTCGTCCCAAGCGATCTCATCGATCACCACGCCATCGCTGCCGTTCGTGCCCCAGGTGGCCAGGATCAGCTCGTCGTCGGTGTTGCTCAGCATCAGGTCGT
>CAYVQL010000335.1:0-11864 GCA_964454135.1 uncultured Enterobacterales bacterium
TGCCCCAGGTGCTGATCTCGATCTCGTTGCCGTCGATGGCCACGGTGACGTAGCCCAGCTCGGTCTCGGCGGTCTCGTCCACCTGTGCGATGAGCGGGTAGGCCACCAGGTCGCGCAGGTAGCTGTCCGGGGCCGCGGAGAGGATCAGCGCGTCGGAGGGGTCGTTGCCAGCCGGCGGCAGCACGATGTAGCCCACGCCGTCCACGGTTCCGATCCCGTAGTCCATGGAGGGCGCGATGATGGCCTGGTACTGCAGGGGCCACATGCGCTGGTAGAGGTGCTCGTGGCCGCAGAAGACCCAGTCTACGTAGCCTTGCAACAGGCTGGTCAGGCCCACCACCTCGAACTGCTGCAGGAAGTGCCGACCGCCGGCGTTGTAGGGCGGCACGTGCCAGGCGGCGAAGACCCATTCGTGAAGGCGCTCCCCGCCGTCCCACGTGCTGGCCAGGTCCTCTTCCAGCCAGGCGAATTGCGTCGCGTCGGGCGCCCATTCCTCGGTCACCTCCGAGTTGAGGCCGATGAAGTGGGCGTTGCCGTAGTCGAAGCTGTAGTGGGTGCCGTCGGAGGCGTAGGGCAGGGGGAAGTAGCGCTGAAAGCTGCCGGTGTCGGCGTCGCTCTGGGGGCTGGGGGTGTCGTGGTTGCCGGGCATGGGCATGATGACCATGGCCGACAGCAGCTCGCGCCCCTTGTCGAAGAAGGTCCACCAGTGGCCCGGTTCGTCGTTGGAGGTCAGATCGCCCGGGGCCAGCAGGAAAGCGGCGTCGGGGTGGTTTGCCAGCACCTCTTCGGCCACCTCGGCCCAGCGCTGCGTGTCCCCGTTGTCCTGCATGTCGGCCATCACCACGTAGCTGAACTGCGTCAGGTCCTGTGCGGCGGTGTGGAAGCTGAAGGTCTCGGAGACGTGGCCGACGCTGTCGTGCACCCTGTAGTAGTAGTCGCTGTCCGGCTGCAGGCCGGCCAGGGTGACGTGGTGCACGGTGTCGGCGGTCTCACCCACCGCGAAGCTGCCCAGCTCGGCGCTCGCGCCCCACTCCACCACGCCCAGGCAGGGTATGGAGGTCTCCCAGGTGATCACCGCGCCGTCGGTGGGTCCGGCGTCGTGGTTCCAGGTCAGCAGCGGGCCGATGTAGGGAAATTCCAGGGCCTGGTGGTACTCGCGGCCGTCGTTGTCGTCCCACTCCGGCTTCTTCTTCAGGTCGCCGGTGTAGAACTTGAAGTGCATGGCGCGACCGTCGTCGGGCAGGTCCACCGTGACCTCGTAGCCCCCCTCCACCGGCTCCATCTCCACGTCGGCGAACCAGGTCTCGTCGTCCCGCTCCGCCACCATCTCCATGTCGTCGAGGCCCTGCACCTCGTTCCAGCCGTTGAAGCCGTAGTACATGTTGAGCGCGTCGGCCTCGGCCAGGGCGCCCTGGTAGTGCACTGTGGCGCTGTCGCCGGGCTCGAGGAAGAGCGGCGTGACGTAGACCTCGGGTTGCACATAGGGATCGAGCTCGGCCACCGTGGTGCCCGTGTCGCCCGTCTCGGCGGCGCTGTCCGCAGGCGAGTCGCTATCCCCGGGTTCCACCGGGGCTTGGGAATCCCAGATGGCCGGCTGCTGCTGGCACTGGCAGCCCGCGGGGACGCCCAGCCAGATCGCAGTCAGCATGCCCGCCAGGTACGGCCAAGGGGTCGTGTGGATCATCGGTTCTTCCCGGTTCGGCTATTCGTGAAGGATATCGCAAGCGGGACTCGCTTCGCAGAGGAAGGCGTTATCGTAGCTTACGGAAGTGCGCGTCCCCAGCCTGCGACGCGCAGGCTCTTCAGAGGCGATCATGGACCTGGAGCTTCGTGCACCCGAAGATGAGGCCTTGCAGGGCGAGCTGCGGCTGGTCGCCTGGCTGGCCCAGGACGGCGAGGAGGTGGCCCGGGGCTCCGAGCTGCTGCGCATCGAAGGGGAGGAAGGTGGCCACAACCTGGAGGCCCCCCGGCCAGGCGTGCTGCGCATCGAGGTGCAGCAGGGGAGCGAGGTGGTGGCTGGGCAGCTGCTGGGCATCCTGGAGGTCCAGGATCGGCCGAAGTCCGCCGCTCCCCCGCAGCAAGCGCGCGGCGCGGTCGGGCGCAAGGCCATCAAGAAAGAGGTGCTGCTGGCCATCGAGGGGCTGGCCCATGAACGCGGCCAGCCCGTGGCCCAGCTGGGCGCCGCCGCACCGCTCGATGCCGGGGTGCAGCTGGGGCAGGCCGCTGTGCAGGTCATGGTGGAGCAGGCGGACATGAGCCGGGTGCTGGCCCTGCGTCAACGCTACAAGGCCAGCTTCAAGGCGCGCCACCAGGTGGACCTGGGCCTGCTGGCCTTCTTCGTGCTGGCCGTGGTGGACGCCCTGGAGCACGTGCCGGCATTGAACGTCCAGCTCGAGGATGGCCAGGCGGCGCGCAACCGCTACTACGACATCGGGGTCACCGTGCCTGGGCCCGAGGCCGATCTGATCCCGGTGATCAGGGACGCGGAGCGCAAGCGCTTCGCCGAGGTGCAGCACGACATCGCGCGCTACGCCCGCCAGGCCCGCGACGGCTCCTTCGCGGCCTCTTCGTCCAGCGGTGGCGTCTTCACCGTGGCGGACCGGCAGCAGATGGGGGCCCTGCTGTCCACGGCCCCCCTGGTCCCTCCACAATGCGGCGCCCTGGCCATCCACGCCATCCGGCGGCGTCCCGTGGTGCTGGCGGACGAGAAGGGCGAGCGTCTGGCCGTGCGGCCCATGATGCACCTCTCTCTCGCCTACCATGGACAGGTGGTGGAAGCGCGGGATGCGGCCCTCTTCCTGGCGCGGGTGGTGGCCAGCGTCGAGGCCCCCGAACGCCTGATGCTGCAGGCATGAGCCGCCTGCCAGCGAGGAACCCGGAACGATGAGCTGCAGGAACTGGACGGTCGCGCTGCTCTGCACCCTCTGCGGGGCCTGCGCTCCCCAGGGCGGGGGCGGGCTGTTGGAACAGCTGGACCCCCTCGACCAGCCCGAGCTGCCCGAGCGGGGTTTCTACCTGGGCCTGCTGCCGGTGCCCGCCGCGGACCAGGACGAAGAAGAGGCCTTTGCCCTGGCGGCCCAATACAGCGAGTTCGTGCCGATGGACGGCGATGGGGTCGCCTTCCACCAGCTGGCCCAGCAGCTCGCGGGCAGCTGGGGCGACAGCTACCTGGGGGAGCACACGCGGGGCAACGGCATGTTTCCCCTGGTGCAGCTCTCCTTCTTCGACGAGGATCTCGCGCTGGTGCCGGCGCCCTGCTGCGCATCGCCTTCGCTGGACGACGAGCGGTACCGCGAAGCCTGGGTCGAGGCCGCCGTGGCCGTGGTCGAGGCCGTGCAGCCGGCCTACCTGGACCTGGGGTGCGAGGCGAACCTCTGGTTCGAGGCGTACGGCGCCGACGCGGACCATCCCTCGAGCTTCCTGAACTTCGTCTCCCTCTACGAAGAGAGCTACGCGGCGGTCAAGGCGCGCTCGCCATCCACGATGGTCTTCTGCAGCTTCGCCCGCGAGCAGGCGGGCGAGTCGCGCGAGGCGGACATGACCGCGCTGGATCTCTTCGAGCCCGACAGCCAGGATCTGCTGGTCTTCAGCTCCCAGCCCTGGCAGCTGTCGGGCATGGCGCTCCCCGAGGACATCGCCGCCGACTACTACAGCGGCGCGGCCCAGCGGCTCAGCGGTCCGGCCTTCGGCTTCAGCGAGGTCAGCTGGCCCGCCAGCGACGACCTGGGCGGCGAGCGGGCCCAGGCCGATTTCCTGGCCGACCTGGTGGGCCCGCTGACCACCAACGCCGGGCTGGACCTGCACCTGCTGGGATGGCCCCGGCTGCACGATCTGGACGACCAGGATCGCCTGGGGCTGCTCAACCACCAAGGCGAGGCCCGACCAGCCTATGAGAGCTGGCAGGCCATCTCGATGGCGGGGGAGGGGGAGCGTTAGCTCTGTCGACGGCTGCTAACCGCCGAAGCCCAGGCCGCTGGCGCGCTGGGACTCGCCCATGGCGTAGCCTTCGTCGGGACGCTCGGGATCCACCTCTTCGCCCTCCTCGTCGATGGGCTCCTCGGGGGTGACCGAGGACACGTCGTAGTCGCCCACGCGCGTGGCGCTGTAGTCGGTCTCCAGGCGGAAGGAGACGCCGATCTCGACGCCGTCCACGCTGCAGCCGCCTGCCCAGGCGTAGGTGATGACGCCGTCTTCGATGGCCTGGTTGTCTTCGCTGAACCAGCCCGTCACCGTGCCTACGCCGATGGCGGCGCAGTTGCCGTTGGCGGCCAGGCCCAGGCCCGAGAGCATGTCGAAGCTGCCGTCGTCGTTCAGCACGCCACCCATACGCTGGCCGGGGTTCTCCGAGTCCAGGTCCAGGTTGACGAAGTTGAGCAGGCTGTAGCCATCGCCCCAGGGCTGGTCCACGGCCGCCTCGCCCCAGAAGGTCTCGCTGGGGCACTCCACGCCCTCGTCGCTGCAGAGGGTGGAGACCTGGAAGATCTCGCCGTCCCACTCGATGTCGGCGTCTTCGCCCGACTCCACCTCGGCCACCAGCTCGTCGTTGATGTAGACGCGCATGTTGTCGACGTAGTGCACCTCGAAGTTGCCCATCACGTCGCGGGGCTCGGCCAGCTCGCAGCCCAGGGCCAGCAGGGTGCTGATGATGGCGGTGTTGGTGATGCTGCGCTTCATGTCGGTCTCCTTCTTGCCGTGTGGCGTTGTCTCGTCTTGCCACCCCCTCTGACCCCCGGAAGGGGAGAAGAAGAAAAAGAAAAACGGCACCGACCATTTCCGCCGCAAATGTCGGCGGAAATGATCGGCGCTGTTTCTTAGGGGGGAAGACAGATTCTTCCCCCCCTATCCGAGGCGGACACCGCCTCTCCCCCCCATCTTCGCCGCTTGATGAGCCAGGGCTGCGCCAGCAGCCCTGAAACAACGCTGCGCGCGCCTCTCGAACTGTCGGCAGGATCAGCGTTATTTGTTCGATGCCAGAAGAACGTTCCCGACCTGGCACAAGCAGGTCTCTCCGCTCAGATCCCGGTATACAGGTCCCGAATCACCTGGGTGGAACCCACCGCGCCCCCCAGGTCCAGGCTCCAGCGCGTCTCGCCCTGGGGATCCACCAGCACCAGTACCCCCACGCTGCCCCAGTTGGTCAGCGTGCTGCCGTCTTCCAGGCGCGTAGCCGCCCCCAGGTAGCGGGCCTGCCAGTCCTCGTCGGCGCTGTAGGACCAGGTGCGCTCGGCCACGCCCGCCTCGTCGTCCAGCTCGAACTCCAGCACCCGCGAGGGATGCTCGCTGCCGGAGCGGTTGTGGAAGATCAGCAGGCTGTCGTCCGGTGTCCAGGTGGCGGCGTGAGGGCCGTAGCCGCTGTCGACGATGGTGGCGTCGTCCGGACTGGGGACCAGGCCGACCTCACCGACCACGTGCAGCAGGTCGCCGCTGTCGGCGTCCAGCTCCAGGGCCAGATCGGCGCCTCCCAGGGTCAGCCAGTAGCTGTGGCGCGCGGGCGAGTAGGTCAGGGAGTTGCCGTGACTCCAGTCGAAGCCCTGGGGGTAGAAGCCGCTGTCCACGCGGCCGGTCATGTCCGGATCCAGGTGGTCCCAGATGGAGAAGAGCTGGCGCGCCTGCCCGCCGGCGTCCGCCACCATCACCTTGTCGCCCACCACCGGGCCCCATTCCTCGGTCTCCAGCACGTCCAGCGCCATCCAGGCCAGGCGCCCGTCTTCGTGCTCTACGAAGTCGTGGTGACCGTCTTCCAGGGCCTGGCGCTCCTGCTCGTCCCCGTCCATGCCCAGGGAGAGCAGGGTGCCCACGTCCTCGTTGTGGTCGATGTCGGCCAGCATATAGCGCAGCGCGCCGCCACCCTGGGCCATGGCGGCCTTGACCGTGGTCAGCCCGCTCTCCACCTGGTGATACCAGACCACCTCCCCTGCGCTGTTCAGGATCTGGACCCAGGTCTTGGAGTCGGCGACCACGAGCAGCAGGTGGTCCTGGAAGCTGCCGTCGTGCTCCCAGAGATCGGCGTCGGGGAGCGCTGAGGGCAGGCCCTTGGTGGAGATGGCGTGGCCGGTGCCCTCCACCCGCTCGCCGTCCTGCTCGGCTACCACCCGGTAGTGCACGTCGCGCAGAGGGCCCAAGCCAAGCAGGAGTGTCGAGCTGCGCTGCGCGCCATCGGTCACGGCCGGGCTGCGCATGTCGTAGGACTCGTCGTAGCCATACTCCACCCAGGCCTGGCCCTCTCCCAGGGGCTCCCAGCTGACCTCCACCACCGTGTTCACCAGCTCGCAGAGCTGAGCGCTGGCGTCGAAATCGTCTCGCTGGCAGGCGGAGACGAACAGGATCGGGAGCAGGGACGGGCGGGGGTGCATGGCGGGGCGGGCGGTCAGGGTGTGGGAGCGCGGCGCTCCACCCGCTCCACCTGCCAGGTGCCGTGCAGCGGTCCGGCACGCAGGGCCGCGGCCAGATCTGCCGCCAGGTCGGCGCTGGCGTCGTCGGCCACGCCCAGGTCGAAGTCGATGCGCAGCCGGCCCACGTCTTCGAATTCCTCGATCACATGGGCCGAGATGGGCTCGCCGTCCAGCGTGACCACCAGCCTGCGCCGCTGGGTGGTACCCTTCAGGCGAGTCAGCGCATTGCGGCCTTCGGTGGTCAGCCCGGCCCAGACGTAGACCTCGTCGCTGCGCCCGTCTTGCCTGACCTCGGCCTGCTGCATGTCGGCGTGGGTGACAGGAGGCGGGCCCTCGAGCAGCAGCGCTGCACAGCGTTGGCCGGCGTCCTGCTGCAAGCAGATGACCTTGGCCACCGTGTCCGTCGGGAGGCTGAGGCTGGCCAGCCAGCGCTCCAGGGGCTCGGCATCGCTGGCGACGTAGCGCAGGGGACCGCCTTCGCGCAGAAGGTCGGCCCGCAGGCCGGGCAGCTCGGTCGGGGGCTCGCCGGGGGTCAGGGGGCCCTGGTCCCGTGCCTCGGACCAAAGCGCCAGCCGCATGGGCTTGAGCACCCGCGCCAGGATCTCCTTGGCGTCGCGCACACCGTGCAGCTTGAGGGACATCTTGCTGGCCGAGTGGGCGTCCAGGGTCAGGTCGTAGGCGACACGCAGCGCGTCGAGGCGCCGCTGCAGCACCGCGGCGTCCTGGGGGGCCTGCCCGTCGACAGAGGCGAGCAGGGCCCGCGGCTCATCGTCACCCGCGTAGCGTCCCTCGGTCTCGGCATGCTGCTCTGTGCCGCGCTCGCAGGCCACCGTTGCGAGCATCACGACGAGGCCCAGCGCGAGACGCGAAAACATGCGTTTGTCCATGCGGGAGAGGGTAAAAATTACAATAGTCCAAGCGGCCCGGCGCGAAAGAAAAACAAATGTGAAATTTGGGCGTCAAATAGGCAGAACGGTGCGGACAAAGCTGCTGCTGCCCGTGGCCACCAGGCGTCCCTCGTGGTCACGAACTTCCACCCGTACCACGGCCAGGCGCCGGCCGCGGCGCAGCAGCTGACCCTGGGCGCGCAGCGCCTGGCGGGCGGCCGGCTCCAGCATGCGCAGCTGAAGGTCGGCGGTGAGCACGCGCCGCTCGTACTGGGCCGCGGCGGTGTACCAGCCGGCGTTGGCCACCAGCGTGGCGATGACGCCGCCGTGGGTGTCGCCGTGGGCGTGCTCCAGGTCGGGGTTGTGGGGCAGGGTCACCACGGCCCCGCCCCACGCATCGAAGTCCAGCTGCAGGCCGAAGCCGCGGGCGATGGGAGAGCGGGCCAACAGGTCCCGCAGCATGGCCAGGTGCTCGGCGTTCATCCTTCAGTCTCCGTAGCGGCTCTGCTCGACGACGACCTCGTCCCCTGAGATGGTGACGGTCCACAGGTCGCCGAAGTCGTCCTCGTCGATGTCGGGGGGATCTTCCATGCCCAGGGCCTGCAGCAGATCCGGCACCGTGTTGGAGTGCCCGGCGGCCAGCACCTGCTGGTGCTGGTGCTCGGCCAGGATGTGCTTGGCCAGCTCGTCTTCGGGATCGAGGTGCGCCTGGATCTCCAGGCCCTTGTCGTCGGCGGTGGGCTGCACGGTCTCCCGGGTGCGGTTGTAGTCGGTGGCGAAGACGGCCACCAGCGGGTTGGGGCTCATCAGCTCCTTCAGCGCCTCGGCCCGTGCCTGGCCTTCCTCCGTGAGGTGGGGATCGTTGGGATCTTTCTTGTCGTCCTCGTTCTTCTCGGCGTGGCGTACGATGTAGGCCACCAGGGGGGCCGCCGTGTCCGTGGTGTCGGGATCGCCCGTCTCTTCGGATACGGGCTCGGAGTCCTGGGGCGCATCGGCGCTGTCCTGGGTCTTGCCCTCGTCCGTGCAGGCGATGGACAGGGCGCAGAGCAGGAGCATGGGCAGGGGGCGCAGGGGCTGCATGGTCTTCTCCTTGGCGGGCAGGCAAGATAGGCGCCCGGGGATCGGGGCGTCAAGCCCCAACGCCCCCGCCCCCTGCCGCCGGTGGCCAGGGACAACGGGCCCAGCAGGGTGCCGCCGTGATAGCGGCCTGCCATGGCTCCTTTCTACGACGGCGCGCCCTACTCCCTGGTCTTCGACCGCCTGCTGCACGGCCTGCACCAGCGCGTGGCGGCCTGGGTCGAGGAGGGCGCCAGCTGCCTGGACGTCTGCTGCGGCAGCGGCGGCCTGAGCTGCGAGCTGGCGCTGCGCTGTCCGCAGGTGCTGGGGATCGACATCTCGCGGAAGATGATCGCCCAGGCGCAGCGAACGGCCCGCCGCCGCGGCCTGGATCAGGTGCGTTTTCGTGTCGCTGACGCCGGCCAGCTGGAAGAGATCCCGGACGACGCCTTCGACTGCGCCACGGTCTGCATGGGGCTGCACGAGATGCCACCGCAGGTGCGCGCCCGGGTGCTGCCCGGGCTGCTGCGCATCGCCCCGCGCGTGGTGATGGCCGACTACGCCGCGCCCCTGCCGCGCAACCTGCCGGGGCTGCGGGACAGGCTGATCGAGCTGGCCGCCGGGCGCAGCCACTTCGCGGGCTTTTGCGACTTCGGGCGCCGCGGCGGACTGCCTGCGTTGATCGAGGCCTGCGGGGCACGAATCGAGCGCCAGCGCCAGCTGGACGGCGCGACGCTGCTGCAGCTGGAGGTGAGGAGGGGATGAGGCGTGCTGCCAGAGGGGGAGGGCGCTGCGCGTGAGTCCGCGAGCTTTGCTCACTCCAACGCCGTGAAGCTGTCCACCAGCGCGTAGCTGTAGACCGTCGTCCCCGTCAGGCTGTCGGCCCAGATCAGCAGGCTGCCCTCGCTGCCGCTGTCGCCATCGCCACCGTCGCCCCCGTAGCCGGTGCCGCCGCAGCTCTGGCTCGCGCTGCCGCCCAGCCCCCCGGCGCCGGCGGTGCCGCCCCGGAAGTAGACCTGCTCGGTGCCGATGTCGACGGTGTAGCCGCCCAGCAGCACGGTGCCGCCGCTGGCGCCGTTTCCGCCGCCGCCGCCGCCGCCGCCGCCCGAGCACTTCAGCGTCCCCCCGTCGTCCCAGACCGTGCCAGCGCCGCCGTCGCCGCCGTCGCCGCCATTGCCGCCGATGACCCTGATGCTGCCGCCGACGGTGATGCTGTCGGCGAAGATGAAGACCAGGCCGCCTCCTGCGCCCCCGTCGCTGCCATCCGAGCCCGCATCGCCGCTCACGCCGGCGCAGCCGCCCAGGCCGGACTCGCCGCCCGTGCCTTCGGCCTGACCACCACCTCCGCCGTCGCCTTCGCCTGCATGGCCGCCTGCTCCGCCGCCGGCCCCGGCCGAGGCGCCGCCGCCCAGGAAGATCAGCGAGCCGTCGGTGGCGCTGTCGTTGCCGCCGGCGTCCAGGGCCTGGCCGCCGCCGCCCCCGCCGCCGCCGCAGGCGCGGTTTCCATCGCCGCCCAATCCGCTGCCGGCCAGGCCGTCTCCGCCGTCGACGCCTCCCTGGCCCGAGTCGCAGCTGCCGCCGCCCCCGCCTCCGCCGGTGCCGTAACCGCCTCCGCCGCCAGTGCCGTAGCTTCCCTGGTGGTCGCCGCCATCGCCTCCGGAGCCGCCTCCGCTGCCCGCGGCCGTGGCCAGGTTGCAGCCGGCGTAGCCGCCGCCGTCGCCCCCGGCGCCGCCGCCGGCCGTGCCGTAGCCCTCTGGCGTCTCGGGCCCAAGCACGGCAGCCTCGCCCCCCAGCAGGCCCTTGGCTCGGAGGTTGATGCTGCCGTCGATGGTGACGCTGCCGCTGGCACGGAAGGCCAGCACCCCGCCCCCGGCGCCGGCCCAGGCGTCGGCCGCCACCGTGGCGCCCTTCTGGATGTCCACGTCCACGTAGTGGGGCATGCGCTGCACCAGCACCACCGAGGAGGCGTCGTAGTCGTGTTGCAGGGGCGGTTCCACGCCCAGGGCGATGCCTGCCTTTCCGTTGACGAAGACGAACTCGTACTGGCCGGCATCGACGCCCTGCTGGGAGAGGATCAGCAGCTCGTCGCCCGTGGAGAAGACGCTGGGATCGATCACGTTGAACACGGTGTCGCCCGCGCTGGCCCCGATCTCCATGATGGACCACTCCCCCCAGGTATCATCCGTGGTGACGGTCAGGTCGCCATCGCTGCCCAGGCCCGTGATGGGGCCCTGCACCACCGAGGCGTCGTTGTCGTCGGCGTCGTAGGGGAAGCGCAGGCCGTCGCCGTCCGCGTCGTCGTCCTCGCAGTCCAGCAGGCCGTCGCCGTCGCTGTCCACGCTGTAGCTCGTGTCGTCGCAGTCGTCGTCATTGTCCACGTAGCCGCTGGGCTGATCGCAGGCCGCGGCGGTGCTGTCCGGGTCGCCGTAGCCGTCGCCGTCGCTGTCCAGATACCAGGTGGAGGCGTCCAGGGATTCGTCTTCGTCGCTGTCGCCGTCGCAGTCGTAGTCCACGCCGCCGCAGTACTCGTCGGCGTCGGGGTGGATGGCGGCGTCGCCGTCGTCGCAGTCGCTGCTGTCCGCCACGTGATCGCTGGGCTGCGTGCAGGCCTGCTGCGTGCTGGCCGCGTCTCCGTAGCCGTCGCCGTCCGCGTCCGCGTACCAGGTGCTGGCATCCGTGGCTTCTTCGTCCACGTCGCCGTCGCAGTCCTCGTCCACGCCGTCGCAGCTCTCGCTGGCGCCCGGGCGTACAGCGCCGTCGCCGTCGTCGCAGTCCGTGTCATCGGCCACGTAGCCGCTGGGGGCATCGCAGGCCTCGGCCGTGCTGCCAGCGTCGCCGTAGCCGTCGCCGTCGGTGTCGGCGTACCAGGTGCTGGCGTCGGTCGCTTCTTCGTCCGCGTCGCCGTCGCAGTCCTCGTCCACGCCGTCGCAGCTCTCGGCGGCCCCGGGGTGGATGGTGTTGTTGGCGTCGTCGCAGTCCGTGTCGTCGGCGCTGTAGCCGCTGGGCTGGGCGCAGGCGGAGGTGCGGTCGTAGGGGTCGCCGTAGCCGTCGCCGTCGTCGTCGGCGTACCAGGTGGCGGCGTCGCTGGCGTCGTCTTCGTCGGTGCTGCCGTCGCAGTCGTTGTCGATGCCGTCGCAGGTCTCGGTCGCCGCAGGGTGCACGGCGGCGTCGCCGTCGTCGCAGTCCACGTCATTGGCCACGTGGTTCGAGGGCGGCGTGCAGGACTCGGCGCTGGCCGCGGCGTTGCCGTAGCCGTCGCCGTCCGTGTCGGCGTACCAGGTGGTGGCGTCCGCAGCCTCTTCGTCCACGTAGCCGTCGCAGTCCTCGTCCGCGCCGTCGCAGGTCTCTTCGGCGTCCGGGTTCACCTCCGCGTCGCCGTCGTCGCAGTCCGTGTCATCGGCCACGTGGCCGCTGGGGGCATCGCAGGCCTCGGCCGTGCTGGCGGCGTCGCCGAAGCCGTCGCCGTCCGCGTCGGCGTACCAGGTGCTGGCATCGACGGCTTCTTCGTCCACGTCGCCGTCGCAGTCGT
>CAYVQL010000336.1:0-2849 GCA_964454135.1 uncultured Enterobacterales bacterium
ATCTACACGGACGGCGAGCTGGTCTGGTCCGACACGCGCAGCATCGACGAGGACGACAGCTACACCCACTTCGCCGGGGCGGACTGGGACGAGGGCCTCTTCGTCGCGCGCCGGAATGCGCCGTGATGCTCCCGACGCGCCCCGCGCCGAGCTGCGGCCTGGCGCTGGCCGCGCTGCTGGCGACCGGCTGCCGGGAGGATTCGAGCTTCGGGCCTGGTTTCGCAGGAGGAGCGGGGGAGGAGGACAGCGGCGGCGCTGTCGGGGACACCTGGTGCTGGATGGTCATGCCCCTGTGGCGCAAGCTCGTGCTGCTGGTGGTGGAGCTGCCCGAGGGCAACTGGTATCCGTACGGTCGCTACGGATCGGGATTCGACATCTCGTTCGCCACCGGAGGTCTGGCTTATGACGGATCCAGCGTGGTGTTGAGCGGCCCGGAGAGCAGTCCTGTCTGGATGCAGCTGGACATGTCCGCCGATGCCATGGTCCGGAGAGGCCAGACCCGCATGCTCTCGGTGGCCTGGGACGACGCGCATTACTTCACGTTCTGTTACGGAGATTCCGGGCCCGAAGACGCCATCTGCCTCTACCCCGACTACGGGGCTCTCACCTCCGACGCCTACTCCAGCAGGCTCCCGGGACCGTTCCACGCCTACCGCATCGAGGCGGAGCAGGGGAGGGTCTGGGATGTCGACGGCGATACGCACGAAATCGACATCTACGACGTCTCCGACGGCAGCCTTCTCAGGAGCATGACGCTGGAGGGGGACGAGCCCGACGCGCAGGTGAACGGCTTGAGCGTGGCGGGGAACATCCTGCATGTGCTCTACGACCAGTATCCGCTGCGGGCGCCCGATATCGCGCGCTACGACGTCGCCACGGGTTCCCTGATCGACGTGACGGATGCCCCGCAGAATCCGGATACCTGCTACCGGCCCCCCACCGGCCTCTGGTGCGCCACCAAGTCGCCTCCGCTTCCCGCGCAGCCCTAGTCGCTCTGCGCCCTTCCCCTCAGCCGCCATGGCCCTCCACGTCGATCTCGTCGCCCTGGTTCTCGGTGCCGATGGCCCCCACGAGTGCCTCGGCGTCTTCCTGGAGCAGGTAGTCGTTGCCCGTCTTCAACCAGGGCCTCTCCAGCCTGGCCCCGCGAAAGCGACGGACATTGATCACCAGCTGGCTCACCGAGGCCAGCGTCGCCACGCTCAGACCGGTGACGCCCAGCCCGATTCCCTTGCCGTCCAGCAAGGGCACGGCCAGGAAGCCCGCTTGAAAGGCGGCCAGTCCCACCAGGGCCGAGTAGAGGGGCGCTCGCGGCGTGTCGATGTGCATGGCGTGCAGGCCGCTGGTGGACAGCACGGCGCCGCCGGTCGTAGCCACCGGGATCAGGGCCACCGAGCCCGTCATGAAGCCCAGGAAGGCGAACATGCAGGAATCGGTCCCGCGGCAGTCGCGCTCCGAGTTGTAGGCCTCTGCCACGACGCAGCCCAGACCCGGCAGCGCCAGGCTGGCCACGGCCAGCGTGTTGCCGGCGAGGTAGTAGCCGCGCCCCCGCCGCAGGTCCCACTCGTCGGGGCGACGTGGCGTTAGGGCCTGAGGCTCTTCTGCGGGCGGCGCGGGGGCCGGGGGCGGCTCGGTGGCCTGCACGCCGGCAGGCAAGGTCACACCAGGCCCGCAGTCCCCCACCGGCGTCAGGCCGATGCGACCCTCGGCGATCCGCAGCAGCAGGCCGCAGGCCAGGCCCGTCTTGCTGAGGGCGGCCCCCAGGCTGGCGCGAGGATCTGGCGAGCCCTCCAGCCTGAGCAGCGTCACCGGCAGGCGCTGCAGCTCCCGCTCCAGGGACTTCGTGTTGTAGAACTGCCACTGCTGGACCAGGCCCACCAGCACAGGGGCCGCGGCGCGGCGCTGGAAGCTGGCCACCTCTCGCGCCACGACCCCTGGATCCTGGGCAGCCGCCAGGGCGCAGAAGAGGAGTGGGAGCAGGGACACGAGGCTACTCCGCGGGAACGCGGTCGGAAATGCACGATACCGTGAGGCCGAGGTCGGTCGGGGACCTATTTCGTTGGGGAACCAAGATGTCAGCTGGTTGTCAAGCCGCCCACCCCCGTCACCCTCCTGGAGGTTCCATGATTCGCCGCTCCCCCCTTCTGTGCCTGCTGCTCGCCGGCCTGGCCCTCGCCCCTCCGCTGGGCGCCGATCCCTTGCCCGATGAAGACGCCCTAGCCTGCGCCGGCGACGAGGAAGAGGAGGAAGAGAAGGAGGAAGAGGAGAACGAGGTTCTCGACGCCCCCAGCGGCCGTCGCATCCAGTACCGCGGCAAGACTGAGTTCGATTTCGAGGGGGTGGACGTGCAGGGCGAGCTCGTCAAGCCGTCCATGCGCATGGCCAGCCCGCAGTCTCAGCGCATGTCCGCCACCCCTGGCGGCGCCCAGGACGCCGACTTCATGGAGCGGTTGATCGAAGCCGGCGATGTGCCGCCGCCCGAGAGCTTCACCGCCGAGGGCATCCTGTCCGAGCACGACCTGCCCGTGGCCGAGGACGGCCACTGCGAGCAGCTGCTCTGCGTCGTGGGCCAGGCCAGCCGGCTGGAGCGCCACGAGCGCCTGCTGGCGCAGCCCGACGTGGACGCCCTGCTGCAGCTGGGCTTCTCCAGCGGCCTGGACGCCAGCAGCTGGCGGCGGCCGGCCCTGAACCTGGTGGTGGTCGTGGATCGCTCCGGATCCATGCAGGGCGAGCCCCTGGCCACGGTCAAGACCGCCCTGCGCCTGCTGGTACGGCGGCTGGAGGAGGGGGACCAGCTGGCGCTGGTGGCCTTCGAGCTGGGGGTCAGGTTGATACGATTACGATTTCTTCTA
>CAYVQL010000336.1:2949-11853 GCA_964454135.1 uncultured Enterobacterales bacterium
GAGCTGGGGGTCAGGTTGATACGATTACGATTTCTTCTATAACCCAAATAGGGGGCAAATTTTGGCGCCATGATCGACGGGCCGAAATGCAGACCTGGGTTGGCGGCCCAGGGCTGTTGCTGGATGAACGGCCAATGGAGCGGCGGCGTGTTTCGCAGCGGCGACCTTCGCCGCTTGAGACAGGGATTCTCCACGCGATGATGGCACAGCGGAAGAGTTCCCTGTCTGATGGGTGTGGTATAGCAAAGTAAGGAAGGGCAATAATGTGGAAAGGGTAATGGTGGCAACCTGACCCCATTCCCATTCATTCCCATTCCTGGGCGCGGACGACGGGAGCGAGGCCGAGCACCCCACGTACATCCTGGGCAAAGCGCCGGATGGCTCTGTGATCGTGTTGGAGACCATGGTCATCTGGACATGATTCGGTCGGAGGAGTCAGGCGACCCCCGGTCGCGTCGTCATCAGCAGTGCGCGTTCTCGTGCACCACCAGCACCGCGCCCGTGGACAGCTGGATCAAGCCCACCGCCTCTTCCGAGCACTCGCACATGTCCACGTAGATGCGCAGCTCCACCCAGTCGCTTGGATCGCGCAGGGCCTCGCCGGCCAGGCCGTCGATCAGCTCGTCGCGACGGGCGTAGAGGGTGGCTCCTTCGGCATCGGCGGCGGGATCCCAGTCGCCGTAGGCGATGTGCTCGTCCATGGCGGTGGCGGCCTGCTCCAGCATGCCCGCAAAGGTCTCGCCGCCGCTGACGAAGCTGCCTATCTCCAGGTAGCTGGAGGGGATCTCGCCCCACGACCAGCAGAAGGAGACGTCCCAGATGGCCTGGATCATCACGTCTTGGGCCGCGGCGTCGTTCTGCCAGTCGCTGCAGCCGGAGGCCTGCAGGGCGTGCACCTCGGCCCAGGGAGCGTCCATCATGGTGGACAGCTCCAGCAGGCGCGAGAAGTCCGTGGCGTCCTGGTCGCTGGAGGCGCTGACCGTCAGGGCGCAGGTCTCGGGTTCTTCCTCGGGCTCGGGTTCTTCCTCGGGCTCGGGCTCGGGCTCCTCTTCCTCGGGGGCCTCCCAGCCGGTGCTGTAGGCCAGCAGCAGCTCGATGGCGCTGGCCCCCACCCAGGGCACAGCGGCCAGGGCGTCGGTGTCCGCGATGGGGCGCGCGGCCACGATGTTGGAGGCGGCGCGGGCGTCCAGGCCGGCGGCATCGTCCAGCTCGGACTGGGTGGCGCCGTTGGCCAGTGCCAGCACGGCCTCGGCCTCGGCGCTGGTCATGGGCACGCCTTCCACCAGCAGCTCGGGCTCGCCGCAGCTGCCGTCGGCCTGCACGAAGGCTAGCAGCTGGGCGGCCGCCGAGGCGCCGAAGTAGCTGTAGGCGGCTATTTCGTCGCAGTCCACGCCGTCACTGCGGCTGTCGTCATCGCTGCAGCCGGTGCAGGCGCTTCCGGACTGGCAGTCCGCGGCGTCGCCGATGGCGTCTTCGCAGATCCGCGAGTCGAGCACCGCCCGGCAGCTGTCGCAGCTCATGGTCTCGAAGAAGTACTGGGCGCACTCCAGCTCGGTGCCCGTGAAGTAGGTCCCCTCGATGTCGCAGCCCTCGGCCGCGCAGGCTCCGCTGGTGTCGCAGGTCTCGCCCTCGGCGCAGCTGCCGCAGCTGCCGCCGCAGCCGTCGTCGCCACAGGTCTTGCCGTCGCAGACAGCGGTGCAGCTCGCCTCGCAGGGCTCCGCCTGCACCTGGTCCAGCAGCTTGGCCGCGGCCACGGGCCCGAAGTAGCTGTAGGCGGCGATTTCGTCGCAGTCCACGCCATTGTCTCGGCCGTCGCCGTCCTCGCAGCCCGTGCAGCTCTCGCCCACCTGGCAGCTGGCCGGGTCGTTGATGGCATCCTCGCAGACGCGGCTGTCGAAGAGCGCGGTGCAGCTGTCGCAGCTCATGCCGGCGAAGAGCTGCAGGGCGCAGCTGGCCTCGTCCGCGTCGAAGGCCACGCTCTCGATGGTGCAGGCCGAGGGCTCGCCCTCGTCGGCCGCCGGACAGGCCACCTGCAGGTCGGACCAGGCGTTCTCGGTGAAGTAGGAGGCGGCCGCCAGCTCCTCGCAGCTGCTGATGGTAGCGATGCTGTCCGCATCGGCGCAGCCGCTGCAGCTGGAGCCGCTCTGGCAGCTGGCGGCGTCGTTCTGCAGATCCTCGATGATGCTGGAGTGCAGCGCGCGGCCGTCGCCGTCGGGATCCAGGGCGAAGTCGCAGCCCGCGGCGCCCAGGTAGGCCAAGGCGCAGGCCAGGTCGAAGGTGTAGACCCCCTCGAAGCTGGCGCTCTCGTGGCGCGAGGAGTCGCAGGCGGACTCGGTGAGCTCCTTGGCCTGGGCCAGGGGCCCGTCGCTGGCGGGCGTCTCGGGGGCGTCCACGCAGGCGAGGGCGAGCGGGGCCACCAGGCAACAGGCGAGACGGAGATTCATGGGACCTCCAGGAATATCGGAGACTATTAGAGTATCACGACCTGTTCGTAATACGTGGAAGAGATCACTTGTCCGTCACCAAGCGCTCACGCACGATGCGGCTGGTGTCACCCGAGGTGTGGTAGGCGAAGACCTCGCCATCGTAGCGGCGGAACAGGCTGGGCATGTCGTTGCCGCAGCCGTAGGGATCGATGTCGGACAGGCCGAAGGGGTTGTCGTCGTGTCGGTCCCAGTCCTCGAGGTTCTGGCTGCGGGCCATGCCCCAGCCGTATTGGTTGCTGGCCTCGCAGGTGTAGTCCACGTCGGCGCCTTCGTAGATCATGTAGGTCCAGCCGTCTTCTTGCAGCAGGCGCGGCATGGACACGTGGGCGCCGTCCCAGCCGCTGCCGCTACCGGAGAAGACCGGGTTGTAGGCCAGCTTGACCAGGCTCTCCATGTCCGTGCCGAAGGCGTAGCCGACGCTCATGACCGTGCCCCCGGAGTACAGGGCGGCGTAGAAGACGTAGATGATACCCGTGGAGCTCACGAAGGCGCCCGGCGTGGACAGGCTGCCCTGGTCCCATGCTCCGCTGGATCCGTGGTCCAGCAGCTGGCCGTTTTGGGTCCAGCTGATCCCATCGCTGGACTCGGCCCAGTACAGCGCGGCCACGTGGGATTCCTCGTAGACCATGACCCAGCGGCCCTCGTGCTCGAAGACCACCGGCGCCACCGAGAAGCTGTGGCCTTCGGCGGGGCCTACGATCTCTCCGTGGAACTCCGCGAAGCTGTCACTGCCGTCATGGGAGATGGACAGGCAGATGGAGGCGTCGGCGTCGGACTGGCCGAAGCAGCGGTGGTACAGGTAGACGGTGGTTGACGAGACATCGGGGCGATTGACGGCGAAGGCTTCGCGGTGGCCCGACTCGGAGCCCTCCACGGGTACGGGATCCTGGTCCGTCTCCCAGTGGGCGCGACCCTCCCACAGCGCGGCCAGCGGGCCGGGACCGTCGCTGTCGCTGTCGCTGTCGGCATCGGCGTCCCCATCCGCGTCACTGTCCCCGTCGGCATCGGCGTCGACATCGGTGTCGGCGTCGACGTCGCTGTCGGTATCTGCTTCGGGGCCGCTGTCGGGCGGGATGCCGTCCGCAGGGGTGCAGCCTGCGAGGGCCAGGATCAGGAGGGTGATGGTGCGCATTGACGGGCTCGCGGCTTGAAGATCCTCCGAGTCTATCATCGGACGCTCAGTACCCCCCCCCAGCAGCAGGTAGGCGGCGCCCGGCAATCCCGGCTCGAGTCCCTGTTGGGTTGCCCCCACCAGGAAGTCGTCGAAGCCGTCCTGGTTGGTGTCCCCCGCGTCTGAGACATCGTAGCCCGCCATGTACTGGTACTCCTCTCCCTCGAGTTTCACGTCCGCCGAGGCCAGGCTCATGGAGTCCGTAGGCGGCCCGCATACCAGATAGGCGGCCCCGGCCCAGGAGCCGCCGGTGTACTGGCTGGAAGCGCCCACCAGGATGTCCATGAACCCGTCGCCGTCCACGTCGCCGGCACCGGAGACGCTGATGCCGGCCAGGTCTCCCTCTTGCTCCCCTTCCAACTCCGCCCCGTCCAGGCTTCCCCCAACGTCGTAGAGCTCCAACTCTCCGGAGACTGGTCTGTACACCAGGTGGACGGTGCCCCGGAAGCTGTCGTGGGCGTAGGAGCCCACCAGCAGATCCGGCCAGCCATCGCCGTTGACATCGCCGGGGCCCGCGATGCCCGAGCCGGCGCGGTCTCCGGTGTTCTCTCCGTTCAAGGTGGCCGCGGCGTCGCCCAGGGAGATCCCCCCCTGTGGCCGGCCCGAGGACCAGGTATGCGGCGCCCTTGAAGGACGAGAGGCAGTTGTCTGGCCAGGTCCAGTGGTAGTAGGAGCCGAGCAGGATGTCGTCGTAGTCCCCGAGCTTGTCGAGGTTCACGTTGCCCGCGCCGGATACCTGGCTGGCCAGGAGGTCGTCTATGTCCGTGCCCTCGATCCTGCCCTCCGCATCCGCCAGCGTCACCGTGCCACTGGTTGGCCCCTAAACGAGGTAGGCCTTCCCCAAGCTATCTCCGGTGGTAGAGCTTCCTCCAAGAGCGCCCACCAGCACGTCATCGTAGCCATCCCCATCAACATCACCGGCCCCGGAAATGGAAACCCCGACACCATCATCCGCGACCTCTCCCATCAGCGTGGCATCGGCGTCGCCTAGGTCCGTCTCTTCTGCGAGCCCGCATTCTACGAGGGCCTCCTCGGCGGAGTCTTCGCAGTCGTTGATCACACCGTCGTGACACAGCTCGTCCGCCCCCGGGTAGACCGACTCGTCGTCATCATCGCAGTCCGAGTAGTCGTCCACGTAGCCGCTGGGCTGCTCGCAGTGCTGCGCGCTGTGGTCCGGATCTCCGAAGCCGTCCCCGTCGCTGTCCGCGTACCAGGTGGAGGCCGTCCCCACCGCGTCGTCCTGGTCGTCGCAGTCCTCTTCGAAGGAGACGCCGTCGCCGTCCTCATCGGTGGGGGAGCCCGTCTCCTCCGTGTCGGTCTCGTCGCTGGTGTCGGTGGTCAGCCCGGCCGTGAGCTCGCTGGTTGTTTCCTGGTGGGAGCTGCCAGGGATCCTGGGACAGCCGAAGGCGAAGAGTGGCAGCAGGAGGCTAGGAGCATTGGGGGGAACCTCCGGTTCTTCAGAGGGGAGCGCAGCGAGTATACGCCAAGCCAGGAAGAGCCCGGACGGATCCGGCGCGCCCCCTCAGGTCCCCAGCCGCCCACCCTCCTCCAGGCGCAGTGCCGAGTAGAACAACCTGCCGCTGTCGAGGGCGTCCATGGTCTGCGGGGATGGAGGGAAGAGCTCCCAGACGACCTGGTGCTGGCGGTTCACCTCGTAGATGCGCTCCCCGGTGGCCAGCAAGATGCTGCCGTGCTTCAGGTTGTGCACCTGACGGGGACCGAAAGGCCCCTCGTCAAAGCGCCACCCCCACCTCAGTCTCTGGCCGTCCCGATCCAGGCGGATGATGCGCGCGGGATTGCGCAGGCCCACCAGGTAGCTGCCGCCATCCGCGGTCAGCTCGGCGTCGTGGGGGCGCGAGCCCCGGTACTTGCCGTTGGTGGAGATGGACTGGCCCGGGATGCGCTCGGCGTCGAAGAAGAGCTTGCGCAGCACGGTTCCCTGCGCGTCCACCTCCAGCAGGCAGTTGAAGTTGCGTATCGTCAGCAAGCTGCTGCCGTCCGAGAGGCGTTGGACGCCGTTGGGATGAGCCCACGCGCCCAGCTCGTCGACGTGATTCACCATGGACGGCATGGTGAACTGCTGCGTGCCGTCCCAGGACCAGACCTCCCGGCCCTCGGCATCGACCTCCATGACCAGCGCTTCTCCGTAGGGCGCTAGCCCGCGCACGAAGAGGACGTTGCCGTTGTCGAGCTTGTCCGCGTCGTGGGACACGTAGGGATCCTGGTAGGACCAGAGCTGGTTGCCCTGCCTGTCGATCTCGAAGACGCCGGTCCCGTTGACGGTGAAGAGCACGCTGCCCGCTGCGGTGGGCTCCACGTCCATCAGCATCCCACGCTCTCCGTTCTGCTCGTCGGTGAGCGCGTAGGACCAGACCACCTCTCCCTGCGGATCCATCTCGTAGATGGCACCTTTTTTCTCGCCCTGCGGATCGTAGTGCAGGCCCACCAGCGTGTTGCCGGGCCTGACGAGGTCCGGGTGGTGGGTCACGGTGTCGAAGGCGGTGAAGAGCGGCCGCATGTCGTCCGCAGCGGGCGCTTCCCTCATAGGCGGAGCGATCGGGAAAAGCAGGCTTTTGGCCTGCGGAATCGAATCAGTGCCGCAAGCCGTGCAAGCCAGGAATCCGAGCCAGCTGGGGAGCCTCATGGCGATCCTCCGAGACCGTGTTCGATGTTGCGAGCGCCGCGATACGCGCTGGGTATTGTACACGATTCGGTGTGGGGCCATGCTTGCGGTCCGTGAGGATTGCGCCAGGGCTGCCGGGGCCTTTCCCCTCAGCACCCCGTCAGCGCCACCAACAGGTCGTACTTGTCGGCATCGTCGAGGTCGTTGCCCTCGATGGTGTAGTCGCTGACGCAGGTCAGCGACGACAGGTCCAGGCTGCTGAGGTTGCCGTTTTCCTGGATGTACAGGCTGCTGCCCAGGTCGGCCAGCAGTGGCGCCGAGAGCGTGGTCATGGAGCCGTTGTAGCTGACGGTCATGCTGCCGCCGATCTCGGTCAGGGCGGGCATGTCCAGCTCGTCCACATCCGAGTTGTAGAAGTAGAAGGTGGAGCCCACGTCCTCCAAGGCCGAGACGTCGATGCTCTCCAGCGCGTAGCAGTTCTGCACGTAGAAGTTGGAGCTGACCTCCACCAGCGAGGACAGGTCCACGGTCTCCACGTAGTAGTTGTAGTACAGGTAGACCTCGGACCCGACTGTGGCCAGCGCGGGGGCCGAGATCTCGCGCAAGCCGTCGTTCCAGTCCATGTAGAAGGAGCCGCCCACCTCTTCCAGCAGGGGCAGGGAGAGGGTGTCCAGGGCGTCGTTCTCGTACAGGCGCAGGGTGGATCCCACCGTCAGCAGGGCCGAGAAATCGATGGTCTCCAACGAGACGTTGTTGGAGATGTACAGCTCGCTGTCGACGTTCTCCAACGAGGTCAGCTCCAGGTCGGTCAGGTCGTCGTTGTTCTGGATGTACAGGTAGCTGCCCACGTCCGTCAGGGCCGACAGGTCCACGGTCTCCAGGTCGTCGTTCTCGTGGATGTACAGCTCGTCGCCCACGGTGGTCAGCCCGGACAGGTCGATGTTGGGGGCGCCGGTGTTCTCGATCTCCGCGCCGCTCTCGACCGTGATCAGGCAGGACAGGTCGATGTCGTCGTTGCCCACGGCGTTGACGTAGAGCTCTTCCAGCCAGGTCTCACCGGTGGCGCAGAAGTCGTCGGCGTCGCTGGCCGAAAACACCACCAGCGAGTCCTCGTCGCCGCAGGTCAGGGCCACCAGCAGGTCGTACTGGTCTTCGTCGGACAGGTCGTTGCCCTCGATGGTGTAGTCGTCCACGCAGGTCAAAGACGAGAGATCGATGTCCGAGAGGTTGCCGTTCTCCTGGATGTACAGGCTGCTGCCCAGGTCGGTCAGCAGGGGCGCCGAGAGCGTGCTCATGGAGCCGTTGTAGCTGACGGTCATGCTGCCGCCGATCTCGACCAGGGCGGGCATGTCCAGCTCGTCCACGTCCGAGTTGTAGAAGTAGAAGGTGGAGCCCACGTCTTCCAGGGCCGTCAGCGTGATGGTCTCCAGGGCGTAGCAGTTCTGCACGTAGAAGTTGGAGCTGACCTCTTGCAGGGCCGAGAGGTCCACGTCCTCCACGTAGTAGTTGTAGTAGAGGTAGACCTCGCTGCCCACGCTGCTGAGCGAGGGGGCCGAGATGTCGCGCAGGCCGTCGTTCCAGTCCATGTAGAAGGAGCCGCCCACCTCCTCCAGCAGGGGCAGGGACAGGCTGTCCAGGGCGTCGTTCTCGTACAGGCGCAGAGTGGAGCCCACGCTGAGCAGGGCGCTGAAGTCGACGGTCTCCAGCGAGATGTTGTTGGAGATGTACAGCTCGCTGTCCACGTTCTCCAGGGCGCCCAGCTCCAGATCGCTCAGGTCGTCGTTGTTCTGGATGTACAGGTAGCTGCCCACATCCGTCAGGGCGGACAGGTCCACGCTCTCGAGATCATCGTTTTCGTGGATGTACAGCTCGTCGCCCACGGTCAGCAGGCCGGAAAGGTCGATGGAGGGGGCGCTGCCGTTTTCGATCTCGGCGTAGCCGGTGACCTCGACGATGCAGGACAGGTCGATGGGATCGCTGCCCAGGGCGTTGATGTAGAGGTTCTCCACGCTGGTCTCGCCCGTGGCGCAGAAATCGTCGGCGTCGTCGTAGCGGAAGACGATCAGCGAGTCCTCGGAGGCGCAGGTGATCTGCACCAGCAGGTCGTACTTGTCGTCCTCGGCCAGGTCGTTGCCCTCGATGGTGTAGTCGTCCACGCAGCTCAGCGAGGAGAGGTCGATGTCCGAGAGGTCGCCGTTCTCCTGGATGTACAGGGTGCTGCCCAGGTCGGCCAGCAGGGGCGCCGAGAGCGTGTCCATGGAGCCGTTGTAGCTGACGGTCATGCTGCCGCCGATTTCGGTCAGGGCGGGCATGTCCAGCTCGTCCACGTCCGAGTTGTAGAAGTAGAAGGTGGAGCCCACGTCTTCCAGGGCCGTCAGCGTGATGGTCTCCAGGGCGTAGCAGTTCTGCACGTAGAAGTTGGAGCTGACCTCTTGCAGGGCCGAGAGGTCCACGTCCTCCACGTAGTAGTTGTAGTAGAGGTAGACCTCGCTGCCCACGCTGCTGAGCGAGGGGGCCGAGATGTCGCGCAGGCCGTCGTTCCAGTCCATGTAGAAGGAGCCGCCCACCTCCTCCAGCAGGGGCAGGGACAGGCTGTCCAGGGCGTCGTTCTCGTAC
This sequence comes from uncultured Enterobacterales bacterium, assembly GCA_964454135.1. Taxonomy (GTDB): domain Bacteria; phylum Myxococcota_A; class UBA796; order UBA796; family JAFGLY01; genus CAYVQL01. The sequence goes on from CAYVQL010000336.1 coordinate 11,846, forward strand.
AGGCGCAG
>CAYVQL010000337.1:0-11833 GCA_964454135.1 uncultured Enterobacterales bacterium
CTGCCCTACGCCATCATGACCGCCGAGAGCGCCCTGCAGCCCGGGGTCACCTCCTTGGCCGGGGCCCGGGGCCTGATGCAGCTGATGCCCGAGGTGGGCCAGCGCTTGCACGAGCAGCGCTTTCCGGATCGCCGCTACGACGCGGATCACCTCTACCGCGGCGCCTACAACGCCGCCCTGGGCACCAGCGAGCTGCGGCGGCTCTACGAGCGCTACCAGGCCCAGGGCATCGAGCAGGCGCTGCCCCTGGCCGCGGCGGGCTACAACGGCGGGCAGGATGCGGTGGACCGCTGGCTGGCCGCGGTGGATGGCGAGCTCGAAATGGACGCCTTCGCCGAGAACATCGGCTACACCGAGACCCGCCGCTACGTCAAGAAGGTGCTGGGCTACCTGATGAAGTACCGGCAGGGCTACGGGGTGGAGTGAGCTACTCCTCCAGCTCCCAGGGCAGCATTGCCAGGGGCTCCATGCTGCGGGCCCCCAGGCGGTCCAGCAGCAGCTCCAGGGCGGCGGGGATGCGCAGCCGGGCGGCCAGGCGCCGCAGCGCCGGGGTCACGGCGCCGCCCTGCTCCAGGGGGCCCAGCGTGCCCAGCAGACCCCGGGCCAGCCGCTGGAAGGGGCTCCGGCCGGCCATGGACAGGTCCCAGCGCGGCAGGCTGAAGGGACCGGCGCGCACGCCGGCCAGCTGGCAGAGCTGGGCCAGGGCGTCGTGGAAGGTGCCATAGCGATCGGCCAGGCCGCGCTCCTTGGCCTGGCGCCCGCTCCAGACCCGCCCGCCGGCCAGGGGCTCCACGGCCCGGCGCGGCATGCGCCGGCCCGAGCCGACCCGCTCCAGGAAGGCCTTGTAGTAGTGGTCGATATGCTCGCCCAGGCGCTGCAGCTCCTGGCGCGAGTAGGGCCGCTGCACCGTGTCGATGTCCGAGGCGCCCTCGGCGCGCAGGGTGGTGCTGTGCACGCCCAGACGCGCCAGGGCGCGTCCGAAGGCCAGGTGGGCGCCGATGACGCCGATGGACCCGGTGATGGTGCCGGGCTGCAGGAACAGCGGTCTGGCCGGCAAGGCCAGGTAGTAGCCCCCGCTGGCGGCCACCCCACGCAGCAGGGCCACGACGGGTTTTTCGCGCTGCAGGCGGGCCACGGCGCGCCAGATACGCTCCGAGGCCTGCACGCTGCCGCCGCCGCTGTCCACGGTGATCAGCACGCCGCGCACGGACTCCTCCTCGCGCAGCGACGCCAGCATGGCCTCGACCCGGTCGGCGGCGATGAACTCGCGCCCCGCCGGCTCCGGACGCCGCATCACCACTGGGCCGTTCAAGCGCAACACCGCCACGGGCATGCCCCGTCCGGCCAGGACGCGCCAGGCATCTCGCAGCCACATCCACCGCCACCAGCTGGAAAAGGAGACCTCGACGGGGTCGAAATCCAGCGAGCTGCGCAGCCAGTCGTCCACCTGGTCGGGATAGGCCTGCTCGTCGGCCAGCCCCAGGTCCACGGCCTCTTCCGCGCTCAGGGGGATGCGCCCCATGGCCTGGCGCACCTGGTCCTCCTCGAGCTCGCGCCCCCTGGCGATGCCCCGCACCAGCTGTTCCTGCAGGTCCTCCAACAGCGCGCTGACCGCCTGCCGGTTCTCGGGCGAGGGGCAAGAGCGAACCAAGGGCTCGCCAGCGCTCTTGTAGGCCCCGGCTGTGAGCACATCCACCGAGACGCCGAGCCTGGCCAGAGCCTCGCCCAGAAACACCATGCGCCCCGCCAGGCCGCCCGCCACCACCTCGCCCAGCGGCATCACGAAGACGCGCTGCGCCACGGAGGCCAGGTAGAGGTCCGCGTTGCCGGCGGAGATCAGCTCGGCGAAGACCGGCTTGCCCGCCTCGGACAGGCGCAGCAGCTGCATGCGCAGCTCTTGCAGTCGCGCCCAGCTGGCGGACGTGCGCTCCAGGCGCAAGCGCACGGCGCGCACCTGGGGATCGCAGCGCAGCCACTCCAGCCCCTGGGTCAGGCGATCGAAGCCGGCAGCTCCGCCACCGGCCAGCAGCTGGGGCAGGTCCAGGGTGACCACCGCGCGCCGGCGGAACCGCAGCGTGCGCAGCAGGTCGACTACAGGCGCCGGTGGAACCACCAGGGCTGCCACCACAGACCGGAGCCAACCTGCCATGAAAGACACCTCCACTCTCGCCAGAGCTCTGCAACCCCCGGCCCTGGGGGCCTCGTCCGGTTATCCTGCGTCCCAAGGCCTGCCCACGCAAAGGGGCGCTGCGCGCCCGCCGAGCGGAGCTGATGCCTGTCATCTCCGAGAGGATTCCATGAGCTTCCAGCTGAACGACGACGAGTACCGGCTGGTGGCCGGTCTGCCCGAAGAAGACCTGGTGGATCTGGCCATTGAGCTGGACATTCCCGTCGGCGAGGAGATGGACCGCCGCTGGGTCTACGCCCGCTGCGTGGAGTCCATGGCCGATCTGGCCGCCCGCGAGGGCCTGCCCTTCTCCGAGTACGACCGCGAGGACCTGCAGCTGCTGCCCGACTCGCAGCGACGCGCCCTGGCCATCCGCCTGGGCCTGCCAGACGATGTCAACGCCATCATCAAGGCCGGCAAGAAGGTCTACAAGGTGTACAACCGGCACCGCAAGCGCAGCCAGGTGCCCCTGATGCTGCCCAGCCTGCTCAATCCGCTCTGCCGGCACCTGGCCGGTCAATAGGGGCGCCAGCTGGAGACATGGGGCAACAGGCGCGGGACAACACGGCCAGCTTCTTGACATCCCAGGGCGCCAGCCCATAGGTGCATGCTCCGGGCGTGCCCATCAACACCGGTGTAGCGAGGATGGCCTTGAGCACGAAGACCTGCCCTTCCTGCGGTGAAGAAGTCCCCACTGCGGCCACGCGCTGCAAGAACTGCTTCTACGAGTTCACGGACGAGCCCAAGAAAAAGGGTGCGGGCATCATCCTCTTGCTCGGCACCATCGCAGCCATGGTCTGCGTCGGTGCCGGGGTGATGTACTTCATCCTCACCGAGCAAGCCGTCAAGCGCAACGTGGTCATCGACCAGGAGACAACCTCCATCGTCTGGACCAAGACCTACGCCGACAAGACCGAGACCGATCGGCTCGATTTTTCGCAGGTCAAAGAAGTGGAGCTGATCATCGGTGGGCAGCGCGCCACCTGGGAGGTGAACGTCATCACCCTGGGCGGCGACCGCAAGCTGCTCCACCAGAGCAACGACAACAACCTCAAGGGCTACGCCGACCACGTCTCCAACGTGATGGAGAAGCCCCTGGTCGAGGTCCGAAAGCTGAAGGACTTCGATGAGCGCTTCGACGACTAGCCTGGTCGCCGCGTCGAAGGAACCCCGCACCCGGTGCTAGCCTTGGGTCTTGAGAACCCCCTCTCCCTGCTGACCCACGATGTGGCCATCGACCTGGGCACCGCCAACACCCTGGTCGCCGTACCGGGGCGCGGCGTGGTGCTGGACGAGCCATCGGTGGTGGCGGTGCGCCAACGTGGCGCGGCGCGCGAGGTGCTGGCCGTGGGCGCGGCGGCCAAGCAGATGCTGGGCCGCACTCCCGAGTCCATCGTGGCGGTGCGCCCCCTCGGAAAGGGCGTGATCGTCGACTACGAGGTCGCCGAGGCCATGCTGCGCTACTTCATCGCCCGCGCCCTGGGCAAGCGCACGCTGGTCAAGCCGCGGGCCCTGGTCTGCGTGCCGCTGGGCCTCTCCGAAGAAAAGAGCCGCGCCGTGCAGGAGTGCACGCGGGCTGCCGGAGCGCGAGAGGTGCTGCTGACCCGCGGGCCAGCCGCTGCCGCCCTGGGGGCCGAGCTGCCCATCGAGCGGGCCACGGGAACCATGATCTGCGACATCGGCGCCGGTACGGCGGAGATGGCCGTGCTGTCCATGGGGGGCGTGGTCGCCAGCAGCAGCCTGCCCTGCGCTGGCGATCAGATGGACCGCGACATCATCGAATACCTGCGGGCCGAGCACGACATCCTGATCGGTGAGCGCACCGCCGAGGCCATCAAGATCGAGCTGGGGGCGGCGGGCAACGCGGTGCGCGATCGCCGCTTCGCCATCAAGGGGCGCGACCTTTCAGCCGGCATCCCGCGGCAGCTGACGCTGGAGGCCGCCGAGATGACCCAGGCCCTGGCCAGCACCACGGAGGCCATCGTCGAGGGCGTACGCAGCGCCCTGTCGCACACGCCACCCGAGCTGGCCGCCGACATCCTGGACGCGGGCATCGTGCTGTCAGGAGGCGCCGCCATGCTGCACGGCCTGGACATCCTGCTGCGCGACACCTCCGGCCTGCCGGTGATCATGGCGCCCCAGCCGCTGCGCTGCGCGGCCCTGGGCGCCGAGGCCCTCTTGGAAGATGGGGACCTGCTGAAGCGGATGACGGTCTAGCGGCCCTTAGCCAGGGAAGCGCTCCAGCCGCGGCACCCCCTCTTCCAGCACCAGGTGCTGGCCCCGATCCCGGAAGGAGCCGCTGTTGGCGTAGCCGCCCGTCGGCCAGCGTAGGATCTCGCCGCGGTGGCTGTGGGCCATCACCACCAGGTCGGCGCCGCGCTCCAACAGCGCCCGGGCGTGGTGGCGCTGCGCCCGCAGCAGCCGCTCGCTGGGCTCGCCCGCCCGGTCCGGCGCCCCGGCCAGCCTGCCCAGCAGGCGCCAGGCCCGCGTCCGCCCCGCCAGGCGCAGGCCGCGTTCAAAGGCCGCGCTGCGCAGCACCGCGCGCGTCAGGCGGCTCTGTGCGCTGGGATCCGCCCGATCGCCGTGGCAGAAGTGCAGGGCCTGACCGTCGGCCACCACGACCAAGGCCTGGCGCACGGGCATGCCCAAGGCGCCCGGCGGCATGGCGAAGTCATGGTTGCCCACCACGAAATCCGCTGCGATGCCCCGCCGAGCCAGGCGGCGAAGAGCCTGCACCACGGGCAGGTAGGCCGGAAAGGGATTCCCTCCCAGGCTCCACCAGCGCTGGAAGATGTCCCCGAGCAGCACCAGGCGATCGGCCCGCAAGCCGTAGAGAAAGGCCAGCAGCTGCCGCTGGACCGGATCCTGCGGCCCGTCCACGTGGGCGTCGGAGAGGACGACGATGCGCATGGCGCCCCCTATCGAGCCCCGAGACGCCACGCCTCCCGGAGCGCTGCGTTAGGACTGCAGACCATGGAAGACGCCTGCCAAGCGCCGCTCGCGGACCGCATGCGCCCCGCAGAGCTGGACGAGGTCCTGGGGCAGGACGCGCTGACGGGGGCCCAGGGCCTGCTGCGCCAGCTGGGCAGCCCTCCCCTGCCCTCCCTCATCTTCCAGGGCCCGCCCGGCAGCGGCAAGACCACGCTGGCGCGCCTCTTCGCCCGGCGCAGCGGCGCCCGCTTCGCCCAGCTCTCGGCCGTGCTCTCCGGCGTGGGCGACCTGCGCAAGGTCGTACAGCACGCCGAGGAGCTGCGGCGCATGGAGCAACGGCCCACGGTGCTCTTCGTAGACGAGATCCACCGCTGGAACAAGGCCCAGCAGGACGCCCTGCTGCCCCACGTGGAGTCGGGTGCGCTGACCCTGCTGGGCGCCACCACCGAAAACCCCGGCTTCTCCATCATCCCGGCGCTGCGCTCCCGCTGCCGCATCCTGCGTCTGCGGGCCTTGGATCCGGCGGACCTTGCCCGCTTGCTGCGCCGCGCGCTGCAAGACGGAGAACGGGGCCTGGGCAAGCGGGCCTTGCGCTGGGACGACGCGGCCCTCGATCGCCTGGCGCAGGTCGCCGACGGCGACGCCCGGCGCGCCCTGGGCCTGCTAGACGACGTGGCCCGGCGCCTGGAGGACGGCGCCCAGCTCGACCTGGCAGCCCTGGAGGCGTTCGCGGACCACCCCGAGCTGCAGCACGACCGCAGCGGCGATGCCCACTACGACGTGCTCTCGGCCTTCATCAAGTCCATGCGCGGATCCGATCCCGACGCCGCGCTCTACTGGCTGGCCCGCCTGCTGACGGGTGGAGAGCCGCCCGAGGCCATCGCCCGGCGGGTGATGATCTTCGCCGCCGAAGACGTGGGCAACGCCGATCCGCGCGCCCTGCAGGTGGCCGTGGCCGCCGCCCAGGGCGTACGCATGGCGGGCATGCCCGAGGCGCGCATCCTGCTGGCCCAGGCGGTCAGCTGGTGCGCCTGCGCCCCCAAGAGCAACGCCGCCTACAAGGCCATCGACGCAGCCCTGGCGGCCGTCAAGCGCACTGGCAGCCTCCAGGTGCCCCTGCACCTGCGCAACGCCCCCACCGCCCTGGCCCGCGCCGAGGGCTGCGGCCGCGACTACCGCTACCCCCACGATTTCCCCCACCACGTGGTGCGCCAGTCCTACCTGCCCCCGGAGCTGCAGGGCGAGCGCTTCTACAAGCCCGCTCCCCACGGCGATGAGAAGACCGTGGCCGAGCGCCTGGCCTGGTGGGAGCGACAGCTGAAGCGCCGCGATTCATAGCAGCCTGGGGCGAAATCCATGCCTACAACACGCGACAGGAACTGGATCGGCTGATCGAGCTCCTCGGCACCTTGAACCGCCAAAACTGACCGACGGGTCAGGCGTTGCGTGCGAATGAATGGCGCGCGAGCGCGTCCTGAACTGGGGTAGACTGTGCCGCCCCCAAGTTCTCGAAGAGGTGCCAATGCGCCCAGCACCGCTCATCGCGCTCTCGCTCCTGCTGGCCACCGGTTGCCGCCCGCCTCCCGCTCCCGAGAAGCTGGATGAGCTCTGCGGCTACCTCTTCTCCCACTTCGAGGACGAGAACCCGCGCGAGATGGAGGCCGGCCTGACCAACCTGGAGACCTGGCTGCTGAAGAACCTGGAGGACACCCTCGAGGGCTACACGGTCAGCAACCTGAGCGAGGAGACCATCGCCGCGCTGGACGATCGCAGCCACAACGTCGACGGGCTGCTGGGGGCCGCCGTGGGCACCGAGAGCCCCTACGATCCCTACGCCATCGGCGTCACCCTGGCGAGCGCGGACCAGGAAGACCTGATGCCCGATGCCCACGAGTTCTACGAGCGCACCTACGAGACCGACCTGGACTGCTGGGTCGAGATGGAGTGCGAGTATCTCGAGACCTCCAACTACATGGAGGACGACTACCCCATCATCGGCGAGATCCACACCAGCAACTACGGACAGTGGCGCTGGCTGGAGATCGAAAGCGGCGACGTGATGGTGCAGCGCACCTGGTTCACCGGGCCCTCCGACGTGCTGGGGGTCGACTGGTTCGAGCTGAACGACCAGTACTACCTCAACGTGCTGCTGCCCCAGGGAAAGGGCACCCTCACCCTGCAGACCATGTGGCTCGAGGCCAAGATGAGCGGCGACCAGGTCCCCGAGGCCATCGCCCTCAACCTGCTGATCAGCAATATGATCAACGTCTACGACCAGGTGAACGACTACCTGGACGAGCACGGGGCCGCTGAGAAGCCCGAGGGCTGCCACCAGGCCCCGGCGCCGAACCGGGCCTGGCTGATGGTGCCGCTGCTGGCCGGGCTGCTGGCCCTGGTCCGCGGTCGCAGGCGGCGCTAGACCGCGGGGCGCTCCGCGGCTTCATGGGAGCAGACGATCCGCACCTGGTCACTGTGCTCTTGCTGGCAGCGGCGCAGGGCGCGCAGTGAACCCAGGCGCGCCTCGTGCAGCAGCGCCATCTGGCGGTGGTATAGCCGCAGGCCCATGGGTTCCTGGCCGCGCCAGGCGCTCAGCTCATCCCGGTGCAGGATGGCGTCTCCGGCGTAGAGCAGCCAGCCCCGCTCCTGGCGCAATGCGAAGCCGCAATGCCCGCGCGTGTGGCCCGGCAGGGGCACCAGCAGGACATCCGCTCCCAGGCCGCGCAGGGGCTGCACGCGCTCGAAGCCGCGCCATGGCTCGCCCTCGGCGCCGTAGCGCTCCCAGCGCGCGCCGTGAGCCCATTGACGACGGTGGTAACGACGCCGCTCGGCGCCGGAGGGGTGCAGCTCCGCACCCTGCAGCTCCCTGTCGGACAGGTGCACCCTGGCCCGCGGAAAGTCCCTCAGGCCGCCGGCGTGATCCACGTCCAGGTGGCTGATCAGGATGTCGCTCACGTCCTCCGGCCGAAGGCCCAGGCCGCGCAGTTGGCGCAGGGCGGTCTCGGCTGGATCCAGCGCCGGCCTGACCGCGGCCAGGAAGGTCAAGCCCAGCCGCCCGCGCGGATCCAGCAGGTCGGTCTCGCCGATGCCGGTGTCCGCCAGCAGCAGGCGATCCCCCATTTCCACCAGCAGGCAGCGACAGGCCAGGGTTCGGAGCGCGGATCCCAGCAGGCGCCCGCCACGGGGACGCAGCGTACCGCAGTTGAGCTCATGGATGCGCATGGGAGCGTCCTTAACAAGGCTTCACGAAGCGCCATCTTCTTTTGCGCGAAGGCCATTCCCCCTCAACACGCCCGCCCTAGGCTGGGATCGTGGCGTGGAAGAGGCCGCGCCCTTCCGCCGGAGGAAATCCTCCGCAGCAGAGACACTGAAAAGGAGAAATGCCATGACCCGCTATCTGCGCAACGCCGTCTTCGGTATCGCTTTCGCCAGCCTGGGAGCCGTCGGCGCCCTGGGCAGCCAGGCCATCGCCCGCCCGGGAGGCATGGGCGCTGGCATGGGGCAGCAGCTTCAGGGCCGCGTTGGCGCCCTGTTCCAGGACCTGGACCTGAGCGAGAAACAGCAAGAGGTGGCCAAGGAGATCCGCCTGGATCTGCAGCAGGAGTTCATCCGCAACCGCAGCGCCAACAGCGACGGCCTGGAGGAGGCCATCGAGGCCCTGCAGGGCCCCCAGCCCGACGCCGAGGCCCTGCACGCGCTGGCTGATGCGCGCATGGCAGCGGCCAGCGCCTCGGCCCACGCCCTGATCGACGGCCTGCTGGAGTTCTACGCCACGCTGGACGAAGCCCAGCGGGCGAAGGTGCTGCAGCGCCTGGATGACCAGCAAGAGCGCCGCGACAACGCCCGCAAGGCCATGCAGCGCTAGACGTCGGGCTTGATGTCGCGATGCACCACGCCCCGCTCGTGGGCGTAGGCCAGCACGCCCAGCACCTCGAACAGAATACGCTGCACCTCCAGGGGCGTGAAGGGGCCGCGCTTCAGGGCGTGCCGCAGGTCGAGCCCTTCCAGCAGCTCCATCACGATGGCGATGGCGCCGGGTTCCACCACCAGGTCGCGGAAGGTGACGATACCCGGGTGCTGCAGCTCGTGCAGCAGCACCACCTCCTTATGGAGCAGATCCATGAAGATCGGCTCGCAGGCGAGGTTTTCATGGGCCAGTTTCACTGCGACCCGGATGGAGGGCAGGTGGGCGTGCACGCCACGATAGACCTCGCCGAAACTACCGCGGCCCAGCTTGGATTCCAGCAGGTAGTGGCCGACCTGTCCGCCTGTCACGTGACAGCTCGCGCCGCCAAGATACCGCAACGCGGGTGCCCTGGCCGGCCTGAAGCCGCTACCTGGCCCGGGCTCGCCCTGCCCGATCTAGCAACATCTGGCAGCAAACACTGGCGGCCAGGCGCCTCGACCCCATATGATCCTCGTGAAGCCGCCCCTATGAGTGCCCAATATGGCCCGCAAGCCCACCAGACCCAGCCCCAAGCAAGCCCCTGCAGGTAGCCTCCGCGCGCTGCCACGCACGACGGATCCCTTCTACGAAGACGACGACACAGCCATCACGAGCGACATCCGGCTGCACGAAGACGGCACGCCCGAGGTGCGCCGGCAATGCCTGCTGCGCGTCGTTCGCGGCCCTGGTACCGGCGAGACGGTCACCCTGGGGCAGCGCACCGTCCGCGTCGGGCGCGCCCCGGACTGCGGGCTGCGGCTGCAGGATCCCTCGGCTTCGCGCCGTCACTTCGAGGTCTGCAAGCAGCAGGAACACCACGTCATCCGCGACCTGCGGAGCACCAATGGCACGCTCGTCAACGACACCCCTATCGTGGAGTGTCGCCTGGCCAACGGCGATCTCATCACCGTGGGCGAGATCTGCCTCGTCTTTCTGGAAGAGACAGAGGTGCACGCTCCCGGCGATGGCCCCTAGCCGCAGAAACCGAGGAACCTGGGAGCAGGCATGCGCGTCAAGTTCTGGGGCACTCGCGGATCTGTTCCCACCCCGGGCAGAGCCACCGAGAAATACGGGGGCAACACCACCTGCGTCGAGGTCACCAGCGCCGGCCAACGCCTGATCCTGGACGGCGGCACCGGCATCTTCCAGCTGGGATCGTCCATCCCCCCCGACGAAGACATGAGCACCGCGCTGCTGTTCAGCCACTTCCACTGGGATCACATCCAGGGCCTGCCCTTTTTCTCGCCCCTCTTCTGGCCCGCCTTCGCGCTGGAGGTCTACGCACCTCCTTCCCTGGAGGATCGCATCCAGCGGGTGCTCACCAAGCAGATGGAGTCTGACACCTTCCCCGTGGACTTCGGCGACCTGGCCGCCGACATCCGCTTCGTGGAGTGGAAACGCCGAGGCATCGACATCGGCCCCTTCCGCGTCAGCAGCTTCGACCTGAACCACCCCGGGGGCTCCTGCGCCTACCATATCCGGGCCGGCAGCCAGACCCTGGTCTTCGCCACCGACAACGAGATCGACCCCCAGGGCCTGCACGCCCTGGCGCAGCAGGTACGCGGCGCCGACCTGCTGATCGCCGATGGGCAGTACACAGCCCAGGAATACCCCCAGCGTCGCGGCTGGGGGCACAGCGCCATCGAGTACGTGCTCCAGCTGGCTCGCAGCGCCCAGGTGGGGCGCCTGGCCATCACCCACCACGATCCCATGCGGGTCGATGAGGCCTTGACCGCCCTGGAGGCGAGAACCCGCCAGTCCAGCCCCGAGCTGCCCCTCTTCTTCGCGCGGGACGGCATGGCGGTCGAGGTGGGCGGGGCTGGCTGAGGGGCGCCCGTCGAGCGGAGGTCAGCGCTGAGGGGGGCGGCAGCGACCAGGCCCGCCGTCACTCCACGCCGTAGACCTGTGCCGGCGCCAGCCACTGGGGCAGCCGCTCGCGCAGGACCTGGCGCAGCCGGTAGCAGAGGTGGCAGGCCGAGACGTAGCCTTCGTCGGGCTGCAGCCCGTAGGCGCGGGCCAGCTGGGCAGGGCCGCCGGTCAGCAGGGGGCCGCAGATGGGATGGGCGGCGGGATCCCAGCTGGCGGCCAGCTGGGCCAGGGGCCGCTCCCACAGGTTGCCCATGGACAGGCCCTGGCAGAGATGCACGTGGCCGTAGCAGTCGATGTGCACGCGCTCGGGAGAGGCCAGATCCTCGTCGTCGCAGGCGCTGAAGCTGGTCCAGGGTTGCCTGGGCCGTCCCGCGGTGAGCTGCTCCGCGGCGCGCCCCTTGAAGCGCACATCGTTCGCCAGGTCAGGGTGTTCGATGCAGAGCACGCCCTCGGGCAGGCCCAGCCGCTCCGCGGCCACGCGGGCATGGCGCACGGGGCCCTCCTCTTCGGCGCCGTGGAAGGCCCCTACGGAGAAGGTCATGTTCTGCACGCCGATATCGGCCAGCGGCTTCAGCCAGAGCTCGGCGTCCTCGGCCGACTCGGCCCAGTAGGCGTTGCTCACCATGCCCACCGAAAAGCCGCGCTCGCGGGCCGCGCGCACGCCCTCCACCAGCAGCGGGTGGTAGAGGAAGGGCTCTCCTCCCTCGAAGAAAATCCACTCCACGCTACCCAGCTCCACGGCCTGATCGAGCAGCTGACGCAGCTGGCGCAGCGTGAAGCTGCCACGGGCCGCGGGGCTGCTGTGCACGAAGCAGTGATCGCAGCTGTGGGTGCAGCGGTAGCTCAAGAGCAGGTGCAGGCCGGAGAGCATGGGAACCTCCTTGGATTCCCCTTCCCCTATCATGAAGACAGATGGGGGAGGG
>CAYVQL010000338.1:0-11818 GCA_964454135.1 uncultured Enterobacterales bacterium
AATCGGCTTTCAACCCTGGCAATGCATCGGTTGGCCGCAAGGATGACCGAGCCCACTTCGACTGCAAGAAAGGTCGGCGCTGGATCGTTATGGGGGTGTCGCGCGCAGGGCGCGGCGGTCGGAGTTGCGCCCCGCGGGGTGGAAGCCCGCGCCCGCTGGCGCTAGAACTGTGGAGCTTTCGCCCCAGCCCCTATTGGAGTGCCCGTGGAGCAGAACCCAAAGCCACCGAACGAACAGCCGCGCCACAAGCTGGCCCTGCTGCCCACGGCCATGGCTGCCCTGGGGGCGGCGCTCTACGGCCTGGCCGAAGCGGGGCGCGTCGCCCTGAGCGCCACCTTCTACAGGGACGATCTGACCATCGCCCTGCTGGTGGGGCTGGGCGCCCTGCTGGTGGTGCCCGTGGGTTCGTCCCTGGGGCTGCTGGCGGGCCTGGCCCTGGCCAGGGCCGCGCGGCCCGTGCGCGCCTGGGCCGGCTTGCTGGCGGGGCTGCTGGCCATCGGCCTGTGGGACATCGCGGTGCGCTGGTTCACCGATCCCCGTCCCTTCACCGATCCCTTCCCCTTCCAGAACGATCCGCGGGCCTTCGGCGTGATCGCGGTGGCGCTCTTCGCCCTCTGCGCCCTGCTGGTCTGGCGTCTGCGCAGCTGGCGGGCCGTGTCCATCGGCATGGCGGCTTGCGCCGCGGCCCTGGCGGCCTGGACTGCCAGCGCCATCCCCTGGGGCGTTGAGCGAGGCACGCCCGGCCCTGACCAGCCCAACGTGCTCTGGGTCACCATAGACACGGTGCGCGCCGATCATATGAGCACCTACGGCGGCCGAGCCGAGACGCCGGCTTTCCAGCGCCTGGCCGATGAGGGCGTGCTCTTTGCGCAGGCCTTCGCCCAGATCGCGGTCACCGGTCCCAGCCACACCACCATGCTGACGGGCACCGGGCCCTGGAACCACGGCACCCTGCTCAACGGCATCCCCATCGATGGGGGGCTGGCCACCCTGCCCGAGGTGGCGCGGCTGGCCGGCTATCGAACCAGCGCCTTCGTCTCGGCCTACGTGCTGGAGGGGGAGCTGGGCTTCGCCCGCGGCTTCGACGTCTACGATGACGAGTTCGGTTGGTCCAAGGGGCTGGACGACCTGGTGAGCTTCCGCAGCCTGGCCATGGTGCAGCGCCACTTCAACCCCGACCTGGTGGTGGAGCGCATCGCCGAGGACACGGTGGACGAGGCCCTGGGCTGGCTGGGCCAGCAGCAGGAGCCCTGGTTCATCTGGGTGCACCTGTTCGATCCCCACGGCCCTTACGAACCCCCCCCGCCCTACGACAGCGCCTACTACGCCGGCGATCCCCGCAGCGCCTCCCACAGCTCCATGGATCAGGTGCAGGATGTCGCGCCCTACCTGGAGGAGAGCCTGCAGGGCATCACGGACGTGGAGTGGGTTCTCGCCCAGTACGACGGCGAGATCTCCTACACCGACCACCAGCTGGCCCGGCTGCTGGCCTATCTGGACGAAGAGGGGCTGGCCGAGCGCACCCTGGTGGCGGTCAACGGCGACCACGGCGAGAGCCTGGGCGAGAACGAGGTCTGGTTCGATCACGGTGACGACCTGTACGATCCCTCCACCTGGGTGCCCATGGCCCTGCGCATGCCCGGGCGGCTGAAGGCGCGCCGGCGCGTGCGCGAGCCCGTGGAACTGGTGGACCTGGCGCCCACCATGCTGGAGCTGATGGCTCTACAGGCACCCGACACCATGAAGGGGCGCTCCCTGATGGAGGTGGTCGAGGGCCCTGGCTCGCGCCTGCAGGCCCGCGGCCTCTGCTTCGACCGGCCTGCCAACGTGGCGGCTCGCGAGGCCGGCGAGATCGACAAGCCCAAGTGGCGGCTGGCCAGCCTGCGCGCCAGCGGCAGCCTCTTCGTGCGCCGCGAGGCGCCGCGCTACGGAGACGAGTACTACGAGCTGGCCGAGGATCCCGGCCAGGAGCGCAACCTCTTCGAGGAGCGACGGGCCGAGACCGAGGGCGAGCAGCTGCTGGGCTATCTGACCACCCAGACCAACGGGTTGCTGGAGGGCATGAGCGACGAGCAGGTGGATCGCTCCAACGCCGAGCTGACGGACGAGACCCAGGATGCGCTCAGGGCGCTGGGGTATATCGAGTAGCTGCGGGCGCGGAGAGCGGGGAGCGTATTTTTCGCACGAGTCGAGGGTGCTGAAATGCTGCCTGCATAGACTACGATGGCGAAAAGGGTAATGGTGACAACCTGACCCCATCTGTCGGCGCTGGAGGACAGGGCGAAGCCCTGTGGCTCCAGCGGCGTCCCGAGCGAAGCGAGTGGGTTGACGGGCACGGTAGCGGTCCTTGATAGGGTGCGTCATGGAACGCGCCTCCCCCCCCTGGTCCCCGGCCGTGGCCGCCGCATTGGCCCTGTGGGGGGCCGAGGTGCTGCTGGCCCGGCTGAGCTCGGTGCCCCAGGGCTGGCTCGACATGGGCCTGGTACTGCTGGCCTGGCTGGGCTGCGCGCTCTTGGCCTGCTGGCTGCGCCGGCTGGGGCGGTCCTGGTCGGGCCCGCTGGCAGCGCTGCTGGCCCACCTACCGCTGCTGGCGGTCACAGTGGCCATCCTGGGCCCCTGCCAGCGCGAGCTGAGCGGGCTGGCCAATAGCGCCTGGGGCGCCCTGATGTGGGGCGGCCCCCTTCTGCTGGGCCTGGGCAGCTGGCGCTGCCGGGGCGAACCGACCTTGCATCCGGCGGCGGGGCCCCTGGCAGTGCTGGCCGCGGCGCTGGCGGCCTGGTCGCTGGATGGCTGGCCAGGCGCGGGGTTGCTGCTGGGCTGCGCCCTGGCCTGCGCCTGCTTGGCGGCCCTGGCCTGGGGGCTTCAGCAGCGGGCCTGGTTGGCGCTGCTGCTGTTGCCCCTCGTGCTGCTCGTGGGGCGCTGGCCCTCGGCGGGCCCCACGGTGCGCTGGAGCGCAGCGGATCCCGCACCGCAGGGACCCGACCTGCTGCTGCTGACCGTCGACACCCTGCGGGCCGATACGGCGCGGCAGATGCGCAGCTACCAGCGCCTGGCCGGACAGGGCGCCGAGTTCCTGCAGGTGCAGGCTTCCTCTCCATGGACCCTGCCCTCCATGGGCAGCCTGTTCACGGGTCTGGATGTGGCTCAGCACGGCGCCCGGCGCCTGCAGGGCCAGGACTACGCAGCAATGGATCCCCACCTGCCTACCCTCGCCAGCGCCTTGCAGGACCTGGGCTACGACACGGCCGCGGTGGTGGCGCCCAGCCCCTACCTGGGGGAGCGCTTTGGCTTCGACAGGGGCTTTGCGGTCTTCGAACACCTGCGACGGCGCAGCGCGCACGCCCTGCCCCGAGGCCGCTACCTGGGCAGCCCGGCGCGACCCTGCCTGCCTCATTGGTTGGCCGAGCGGGGCCTGCTGTCCAGCGAGCCCCAGGGCGACGCCGACGCGCTGGTGACGCTGGCGCTGCGGATCCTGCAGCAGCGGCGTGAGCGACCGCTTTTTCTGTGGTTGCACTTCCTGGATCCGCACCTGCCCTACCAGCACGCCTTCGAGCTCGATCTTCCCTGGTCCGAGCGCGCGCTCTTGAGCGTCCTGGTGCGGCGAGATGTGGTCGGCGAGCGCGTCTCCGTCAGCGAGCAGAGCTTGCGCGCGGGCTACCGCCACGAGGTGGAGGTCACGGATCGCGCCCTGGAGCGCCTGCTGGACGCCCTTGGGGAACCACCGCCCCGAGGGCGCATCGCGGTGCTGACGGCCGACCACGGCGAGGAGTTCTTCGAGCACGGCGGCTTCGAGCACGGGCATAGCTTCTACCAGGAGGTGCTGGCGGTACCCCTGGTGCTGGCGGGCAGCCCGCTGCGGGGAGTGGTGACGCGCCCAGTGGGCCTGGTGGACCTGGCGTCGAGCCTGCTCGAACTGGCCGGGATGCAGGCCTCCGAGGGCGCAGCGAGCGGGCTGCTGCAGGAGGGGCTGCCGGAAGGGCGCTACGTGGCACGCAACCTGATGCACGGCCCGGCCGAGGCCCAGCATGCGGTGCGCCAGGGCGACTGGAAGGCGATCTTCGGTTCACAGCAAGCGCAGCTCTTCGATCTGGAGAGCGATCCGGGCGAGCGGCGGGATCTGGCCCCGGCGCGCCGCCCGCTTCCGCTGCAGCCCGATCTCCACGAGCCAGCGCCAAGCGGCGCAGCGGTGGAGCTGGAGGCCAGCGACCGTGACCAGCTGCGGGCCCTCGGATACCTCGACTGAATGAGCGCTGAAGAGCCAAGGCCGAATGACAAGAGGCTGCTCGCGGCCGCGGGCTGCCTGCTGCTGCTGGCGCTGCCGTTGGTGGGCGCAGGCCCGGTCAACGGCGACGCCGCGGTCTACCTGTACCAGGCCCGCGAGGGGATCTTCGACGAGCGCACTATCCACATCGGCTACATCGCCCTGGCTGCCCTGCTGCGGCCCCTGGCGGGCTCGGCCCTGGGAGCCGTGATGGACGGCATCAGCTGCCTGGCGCTGGCAGGGCTGGCGCTGGCGGCCGGGCTGCTGGCGCGCCGGCAAGGGGGCAGGGGCCTGGTCGCCTTGCTCGTGACCGCGGCCTGCGCGCTGCCGGTCGCCCCCTTCGCCGAGGTGGATCTGCTCTGGGCCGCCCTGTTGGCGCTGGCCGCGGCGCTTCCTCAGCGTTGGGCCGCGGCCTTGCTGGTGGCCGGGGCGCTGTCCGTCTCGCCCGTGGCCCTGCTGGGGTTGCCCTGGGTGGCGTGGACGCGGCGCGATCCCTGGGGCCCCGGCGCGGGACTGCTGGCCTGGTTGCCTTTGCTGGCCTGGTGCGGCTCGGACTGGTGGCTGGGGCCGCGGGGTGTGCTGACCGCGGTGGCGGTGCCCTCCTCCTGGATGCGCCTGTGCACGGCCTGGGGAGCCGCCCTGCTGCTGCCGGGCATCGCAGGCCTGGTGCTGGTGGGCTTGCAGGGACTGGATCGGGCCCGAGCCCTGGGCGCGGCGCTGGCCATGGTGCCCTTCTTCCTGCTGGTGCGCAATGCGGATGTTCACGCCTGGCTGCTGGGTGTGCTCTGGCTGGGCCTGGCAGCTGGCCAGGGAGCCCTGCGTTGGCCCGTCGGCCGGCTGCTGCTCTGGCTGCCCTTGGTGCTGCAGCTGGGCTTCTCCTGGCGCAGCGCGGCGCTGGAGCGCAACCGGATCCGCCAGGACGAGGCGCTGGCCGCGCGCCTGGCCCAGCGGGCGGACGGCGAGAAGGTCGTGTCCCACAGCTGGACCTGGGGCGTGCGCTACGGCCTGCAGCGCGGCGGGAGACCCTACGGGGACTGGTGCTCGCCCGGGGAGCTGGATCCCGCTGCGCAGCGCATCCTGGTGCTGCCCCCTGGCACCACGATTCCCGGAGATTGGTCATGGCACGTCGGCCAGGATGGCGTGCTGCGGGGTGTGAAAAACCCCGGCTGACGGTGAGCTGGGCACTTGCTGCCGCTGCCAGCGGGAATAGTAGTCCGTCCATTCCGGGTCGACCCAATCCCTCTCCTTCTCCGCGAGCCGCTCCTTGATCTTCGACGAGTCCCCCGCCCGCGATCTCTACCGCCTGGCCGTCTGGGGGCCCTACCGGCATGCCCTGGGCCGCCTGCCCAGCGGCTGGGAGCTGGCCGTGACCCGCCGGCTGGGCCACCTGGCCTGCCGCGCCAGCACCCAGGGCCGCCAGCGCATCGAGCGCAACTTGGCGCGCGTCTTCCCCGAGCGGGGCGACCTGCCGCTGCTGGCCAAGCGCTGCTTCGGCACCCACTTCGCCAACCAGTACCTGCCCATCAGCTTTCCGCGCATCGACGCCCGGAACTGGCGGCGGTATCTGCGGCTGGAAGGGCTGGACCACCTGGACCGGGCGCTGGAGCGGGGGTGCGGCGCCGTGCTGATGCACCCCCACTCCGGTCCGGTGCAGCTGCCGCTGCACATCTGCGGCGTGCTGGGCTACCCCGTGCACCAGGTGGGGGGTGGGGTGGTCACGGGCCTTTCGCGCGTGGGGGCCTGGGCCACGGGCGTGCGCCAGTCCCTGGAGGCGGCCATGCCCGTCACCGTGCACGACGGCAAGGGCTTCTTGCGCCCGGTGCTGCGCGCCCTGGGGCAGGGCGGCGTGGTGATGGCCACCTGCGACGGCACGGGTGGCGGCAGGGAGCTGGGTCGCAGGACCGTCCAGCAGGTCTGCGGGCACCCCATGCAGCTGCCCGTCAGCCCCATCTACCTGGCGCTGAAGAGCGGCGCGCCGCTGCTGACGCTCATCACGCGCCAGAATCCAGGCCCCGGAGCGGGGCATGTCACCACCATCGGGCCGCCCCTGGCGCTGAAGCGCGAGCTGCCCCTCAAGCGCGGGCTGGAGCAGGGGGCCCAGCTGCTGGCCGCCTTCCTGACGGAGTTCCTGACCCGCCACCCGGCAGAGTGGCACTTCTGGGATCACTTCGAGCCCGGGCGCTTTCTGGTCGAGGAGACGGCATCATGAACAAGCCTTCTTCCAGGACCGCCCTGCTGGCGGGCGCGGCCCTCGGCAGCCTGGCAGCGCTGCCGCCTGCGCTGGGGGCCCAGCTGCTGAATCCCTGGTTCCTGGACAGCCCCTGGCTCTATTGGGCGCTGGTCAGCCTGCCCCTGGCCCTGCCCGGGGCCCTGCTGGGTCTGCTGCTGCGCCGCTGGTTGGGCCGCCTGCCCCTGGCGGCCGCCCTGGCTCTCCTGCTGGCCAGCTGGGCGGCCCTGCCTGCCATGAGCGGGCTCTGGCCGCGGCCGCAGCGCGTGGAGGGCCTGCGCCTGCTGGTGGTGGGCATCGACGGCGCCACCTACGACATCATCGACCGGATGGGCGAGCAGCTGCCCCAGCTGCGGGAGCTGATGCAGCGAGGCACCAGCGCCAGGTTGCAGTCCATGGAGCCCATGTTCTCGCCGCTATTGTGGACCACCATGTCCACCGGGCGCCCGCCGGAGGCCCACGGAGTGCACGGCTTCAACGTGCACGCCGACGACTGTCTCGTCCCGCGCTTCTGGGAGATCATGCAGGGCGCGGGCTTGAGCACGGGCATCTACAAGTGGCTCGTGAGCTACCCGCCCCAGGAGCTGGATGGCTTCCTGGTGCCAGCCTGGCTGGCGCCCGCCCCTGAGACCTGGCCGCCCGAGCTCTCCTTTGTCAAGGAGCTGGAGCTGTCGCGGCGCCTGAAGCGCAAGCAGGTGCAGGCCCAGCGCTCCACGGCCGCCCTGGCCTGGCAAGGTCTGCGCCATGGCTTCCGCTTCAGCACCCTGGTCGCCGGCCTACGCTACTCCCTGAACGAGCGCCTGTCCGGGCCGTCGCCCCAGCGCAGCCACCGCGATGGGCAGCTGCTACGCGTGCGCATGGACCGCGACGTCTTCGTGTGGCTGATGCACCGCGACACGCCCGAGGTGGCCAGCTTCACCGACTACGCCACCGACGCCATCGGTCACCGCTTCTGGAAGTACCACCAGCCCGATGTCTTCCCCGAGGTCTCAGCCACGGATGTGGCGCGCTGGGGCGAGGCCCTGCGCGACGCTTATCGGCAGGCCGACCAGGTGCTGGGGGAGCTGATGGATCTGGCCGGACCCGAGACGCGCATCGTGGTGCTCTCTGACCATGGATTCCAGGCCCTGCTGGCCGAGGACTCGGGCATGTTCTTCGCGCCGCGCACCGAGCGTCTCAAGAGCTTGCTGGAGGAGCAGGTGGGCCCGGTGGAGGTGAGCAAGCTGGGCCACAAGGTGGTGGTCACCTGTCTGGGGCAGGATCCGGCCCTGAAGAAGGAGGGGTTGGAGCGCTTCCTGGAGGGCCTGGTGCAGGCCTCCAGCGGGCAACCCTTCTACCGCTGGGAAGAGATGGGCGAGGACGTGCGCAGCCTGGGTCTGACGCTGCGAGACGAGCAGGTCACCAAGCAGCGCATCGAGACGGACACCGTCAGCCCCGACGGCCTGCAGGCCCTGCCGCTTTCGGACTTCGTGCGCCTGACCGAGGCCTACTCGGGCGTGCACGCTCGGGATGGGGTGTTCATCGCAGCCGGGCCGGACATCGCCGGGGGCCTGCGCATCGACGACCTGTCGCTGCTGGACGTGACGCCCATCCTGCTGACCATGGCGGAGATCCCGCCCTCGCTGGACATGCCCGGGCAGGTGCCCGATGCGCTCTGGGAGCATCCGCCGCTGCTGCAGGCGGCGCCGGCTTCCTACGACGAGGTGATGCTGGACCGGGTCTTCACGGCCGGCGCGGAGGGAGTGAACGACGAGATGCTGAAGGCGCTGGGGTATATCGACTGAGCTCGGGGCAGGAGGTATGATCTCCCCATGAGCGTACCTGCCCAGCGTCGAGCCACCTACGAGGATCTGCTGCAGGTGCCCGAGCATCTGGTGGCGGAGATCATCAACGGCGTGCTGCACACCAGCCCGCGGCCGGCCCCCTTGCACGCCAACGCCTCCTCGCTGCTGGGATCGGACCTTGTCGGTCCCTACCACCGCGGGCGGGGCGGGCCCGGGGGTTGGTGGATCCTGGACGAGCCTGAGCTGCACCTGGGACCGGAGGTGCTCGTTCCGGACCTGGCGGGTTGGCGCCGGGAGCGTATGCCACGGCTGCCGCAGGCGGCCTTCTTCGACCTGGCCCCGGACTGGGTCTGCGAGGTGCTCTCGACGTCCACGGCCTTGCGGGATCGCACCGAGAAGCTGCCGCTCTACGCCCAGTACGAGGTGCGCCACCTGTGGTTCGTTGATCCTCGGATCCGCACGCTCGAGGTGTTGCGGCTGGAGGAGGGTCGCTGGGTGATCGTCAGCACGCATGGAGCGGATGATCTCGTGCGCGCCGAGCCCTTCGGTGAGGTGGAGATCGAGCTGAGGGCGTTGTGGGATGATGGGGGCGGTTAGAACTTCACACCCCGTCCGCCCCCCAACAGGATACACACGCCCCGCCCCTCTCTGGCTCGGAGACCCGATGCCCCTCCTCTGGTCCCTGCTCCTGACCGTGCTCTTCGCCGCCGCACCCGCGCTGGCCGCCGAAGACCCGGCCGCGGAGCCCACAGAGGATTTCGACGTCATCGTCATCGGCGCCGGCATGGGCGGCCTGTCCGCCGCCACCCACCTGGCCAACTACGGTATGAAGGTGCTGGTGCTGGAGCAGCACCACAAGCTGGGGGGCTGCGCCTCCTCGTTCACGCGCGGCGGCTTCCGCTTCGAGACCGCCCTGCACGAGATGGTGGGCGGTGCCGAGGGCACGCAGCTGGGCGCGCTGCTGCGGGAAGCGGGCATCGAAGACAAGGTGGAGCTGATCCCCATTCCGGATCTCTACCGGGCGGTCTTCCCGGGCGTGGACTTCGTGATGCCTGCCGGCTTCGAAAATGCCGAGCGAGCTCTCTGCGCCAGCTGGCCCATGGAGTGCGAGAACATCAAGCGCTTCCACCAGCTGATGGCCGACATCCACGAAGACGGCCAGGAACTGGGCGATCTCGAGCAGCGCAGCCCCTTCTTCAAGCTGCTGATCCCCTTCCGGCAGAAGTCGCTGGCGCGGCACTTCCGATCCAGCCTGGGCGACGTGCTCGACGCCTACTTCGAAGACGAGCAGCTCAAGGCCGTGCTCTCCCAGTTCTGGATCTACTACGGCCCGCCGCCCTCGGACCTGTGGACCGTGCTGTTCATGATGGCCAACCACTCCTACTTGACCGACGGCGCCTGGCATATCCGGGGGTCCTCCCAGGCCCTGGCCGACGCCTACGGCGAGCGCATCGTGGAGCTGGGCGGCCAGGTGCGCACCGGGGTCAGGGTCAGCTCCATCATCGTGGAAGACGGGCGAGCCAAGGGCGTCACCACCGAGTTGGGACAGAGCATCTCCTCGCGCTACGTGATCTCCAACGCAGATCCCTTCCAGACCTTCTTCGAGCTGGTGGGCGAGGACAAGACTCCTCCCAAGCTGGCGCGCAAGATCCGCGCCCTGAAGCCCGCCAATAGCTTCCTGGGCGTCTACCTGGGCCTGGACGTGGAGCCCTCCCATTGGGGCGTGGACGACCACGAGATCTTCTACAACAGCAGCCTGGACGCCGACGAGAACTACCGCGCCATGATGGCCGGCGAGTACGACCGGGGATCGGTGGCCATCACCTTCTACAGCAACCTGGACGACGATTGGTACGCCCCCCCGGGCAAGTCGGTGGTGGTGCTGCATTCCTACGCCGACATCAGCAACTGGCCCGAGGAACGGAACGCCTACCTGCAGCACAAAGAGCAGTCCGCCGACCAGCTGCTGGCCCTGGCGGAGCAGCTGCTGCCCGGGCTGTCCGAGCACATCGAGGTGCAGGAGGTCGTCACCCCGCGCAGCCTGCAGGCCTTCACCCTGCAGCAGAACGGTACGCCCTACGGCGCCGCCTTCACCCCCGAGCAGGGCATGCGCCTGCCCAGCCGCACGCCCATCGACGGGCTCTTCATGGCCGGGGCCTGGATCGCGCCGGCCCACGGCGTGGGCACGGTGCAGATCTCCGGCCATCGCGCCGCCCAGCAGGTGCTGGCGCGCGAAGAGGCGCGCGGCCTGATCGACGGCGAGGCCCTGCGCGCCATCCTGGCCCGCGTGCCCCTCGAGAAGATCCCCCAGGCCCTCCGCCAGGCCGAGGAAGCCCTGCGGCGCAGCGACGACGCGGACATGATGCTGGAGCCGCTCCCCGAGGCCGACGGCCCGCTGATGGACGCCACCAGCGCCGCCACCGCCCGCTACCAGCCGGTGGAGTTCGTCTCCCACGAGCGGCACTACCGCCACTACGGCATCAGCTGCCAGGACTGCCACCACGAGCTGAAGCAGGGGGCCTCCGCGCCCACCGCCTGCAGCGACTGCCACGACCGCGCCAGCAGCGCCACGGACCTGACCGCAGCCGCCCACCAGAGCTGCCGTGGCTGCCACCAGGATCAGCTGGCGGACCAGGCCGACAGCCGGGCGCCCGTGGACTGCCTGGGTTGCCACCAGGAGCGCGAGTAGGCGCCTCGTCTCCCCTCCGCGGTCCGCCTCGCCCGGCCGCGTGAGCGAGCCATCATGCGCAACCCGCTGGGCGGGGCGCTTCAAGTTGTGCTTTAGCGAAACCAGGTCGCTTTGCGCGCAAACATGACATCCGTCAGGATATGCCAGGAGGTCGTATCCGTCGCGCTGATCGGGCTCTCGCGATGACAGGTTCTTGACGGCCGTCGATGTGCGGGCTGCGAAAACCGCGGTTTTCAGGGGCTAATAGAAAAACGGCCGCATGGGGGCGTGTTTGTCGCCAAATGTATCGGGTGCGTTTTTTCGGTACTACGCTTTAACTATTCGGCTTTTTTAGCTGGATGGGCGGTCCAGCACCGCCCCAGCGAGCTTCTGGCGGGGCTCGCTTTCCTCGTTTCGATCTTGAGCAAACCAGCGTCGGAGACAGAATGGCCACCGATATTCGCAGCCTCCTCTCCCCCCTCGCGTTCACCCTGGCCGTCGGACTGGCAGCACCCCAGACCGCCTCGGCCGAGCTCTGCCCGGAGGTAGTCCCGGACGACTGCTTGACCTCGTGGCAGGCGCATGCGCTGGAAGGCATGGAGATCACCTCCAACGGCTCCAGCGGCGTGTTGGTGGAGCTGGAGAACACCGGCGAGTACCCCGTCTGTCTGGGTGAGCAGATCCTCTACACCTCGGATCTGAGCCAGAGCTTCTTCCTGGATGACGACATCACGGATGCCGCCACCGAGGTGGGTACAGGCGAGACCTACACGACCTACTACGGCAACTGGACCACCGACAACGGCTACTACTACCCCTACCTGGGTGTAGGGCCCCACGGCGCCTCGTCCCCGCCACACGTCACCTGACCGGGCTCT
>CAYVQL010000339.1:0-11519 GCA_964454135.1 uncultured Enterobacterales bacterium
GGGAGGCTTGTTGTGCGGACGACAACGACCAAAGGGGCATTCTGTCCGCTGCCTTGCGAGCGGCGTGCAGGCCTGGGCGCTGCGTTGTCGAATCAACAACAAGACCTGGCCGACTAGCGGCACGCCGGCAGGTCTGTCGGGGGCGATCCGTCGGAGCGCAGTCGTGAGGTGAAAGAGGCATCAGCTGGAATCCGAAGTGGAGACGTACGGAAAGAAGAGGAACAAGCGCAATACCGAAAGGTGTTGACGAATTGACCTGCCCGGGGAGTTGTCGAAAACACAACTCAGCTGCTACGCTGCGCCCAGGATTCCAAACGCGGGAGTTGCCTATGCGACCTGTGGTCGAGATACTGCTGGATGTCTCTCTGGACCTCTTGGCCAGCCTTGGGGGGTCGGACCGATACCAACGCGTGGCGGCCTCGGTGCGACGCGTGGTGCCGGCGGAGGCTGTGCTGCTGTTGCGCGTGGACGGGGAGGCGCTGCAGGTCCTGGCCTGCGATGGGCTGCCGGAGCGTCTGCGAAATCACCGCTTTTCGGTCGCTGAACAGCCCTGGTTGGCAGCCATAATGACCGCAGACCAGCCCCAGCGCTTTGGGCCGGGCGATCCTGGCCCCCATCCGCTGGTGGGCCTGGGCGGCGCCGCCGCAGAAATGCCGGCGTGTCTGGGCAGCGTCCTGAGCCTGGATGGCGAGCTGCTGGGCGCGCTCCTGCTGCTGTCGGGAAGCGCCGATGCCTTCAGCGCCTATGAAGAGATCGCGTTGCGCGCCTATGCCGCGCTGGCGGCGGCGGTGCTGCGCAGCGGCGCGTTCTTCGAGGCGCTGCAGGCCGGACTGCAGGAGAAAGGGCACGAGGAGATTGTCGACCAGGACTGGCAGATGTACGGCCAGAGCGCGGCGTTGAAGCGCCTGCAAGCGGACATCGACCGGGTGGCAGTGTCCGACCTGACGGTGCTGATCCTGGGCGAATGCGGTCTGGAAAAGGAGCACGTGGCGCGCCAGCTGCACGAACGCTCCCATCGCGCCCAACAGAGCTTTGTTTGCATAGAATGCGCCAAGATGGACGAGCATGTTTCGCCGGATGAGCTCTTCAGCGGGCAGGGCGAGACCTGGCGAGGCACCCTATTCTTGGAGGAGGTGGGTGCGCTGGCGCTGCCTGCCCAGACCAGTTTGCTGGACGCCCTGCGAGCACAGGACACCAGGCTGCGCGTGTTGGCCTCCTCCAGCCAGGATCTGGCGGGAATGGTGCGGGCAGGGCGCTTCCTGCCGGACCTCTACCACCGCCTGGGAGTGTTTCCCCTGCATGTGCCGCCCCTGCGAGAGCGAGAGGACGACCTACAGTATCTGGCAGAGCGCTACCTGGAGCGCGCGCGCAGCAGGCTGGGCTGCGGGCCTATCAGCCTGCACGCATCGGCCGAGGGGGCCCTCTGCGCCTGGTCCTGGCCTGGCAACCTGCGCGAGCTGGAACGCGCGCTGCTGCACGGAGCGGTGCGCGCCTCGCAGCTGCGGCCGGAAGAACCCGTTATGGTCGAGAGCTCTCACCTGGATATGGAGCTGAGAAAGGAGGAAAGCAGGGAAGAAGATCTGCCGGCTCACGGTCTTGGCGTGTCTGCTGCTGCGAACCACGCTCCCGGCAACGGACAGCATGTGGACCTACGGGAGGCGGTGGACGAGTACCAACGACACCTGATCCTGCAGACGGTCGGAGCCTGCGAAGGGAACTGGGCGAAAGCGGCACGCCGCTTGGGGACGGACCGGTCGAACCTGTATCGTATTGGAAAACGCTTGGGGTTGAAGTAAAGACCCAAGAAAAGCACCAGGCATGAGACGAACACACAGGAAAGGTGTTGGGGGCTTGAGGAAAGGCCGAAAATATACTAAATAGAGAGAGAAATTAAAAGAAAATAGAGCCTTCCCGATGTGGCGCTCCGCTCTTCAGCACCTGTATTCCTGGAAAAACCGCCAACCGCGCAGGCCGATCCTGGTGGAGGGCGCTCGAGCGGTCGGCAAGACCGAGCTCGTACGGCGCTTCGCCAGGGATCGCTTCCAACACCTGGTGGAGCTGGATTTCGAAGCGCAGCCCGAGCTCGCCGAGCTCTTCAGATCGGGCTCTCCAGTCCAGATCCTCCCCCTGCTGGAGATGAGGGAGCGGGCGGCCATCATCCCTGGGGAGTGCCTGCTCTTCCTTGACGAGATCCAGGCTGCGCCACAGGTTCTGGCCTGCCTGCGGCGATTCCAGGAGCAGATGCCAGCGCTGCACGTGATCCTGGCCAGCTCGCTCTGGGGTTTCCTTCTGGAGAGGCGCGATGTCTTCGCGCCGGTCGGCAAGCTCGAGTTCTTGCACCTGGGTCCTCTGCAGTTCGAGGAGTTCCTGCGTGCCGCAGGGGAGGAGGATCTGCTGCGGATGCTGCAGGGTTTTTCCGTGCGCCGGGAGCTTTCCCTGGCGGATCACGGGCGCCTGATGGGCTTGTTGGGCCGCTTTGTCGCCACCGGTGGCATGCCTGCGGTGGTCGCAGCACACCTGGAATCGGGCGGTTTCCTGGCCAGCGAGGATGCCCTGGCCGACGTGCAGGCCCAGCTCGAGCGCGATTTCACGCGCTACGGTCGCCACGCTATTCCCGAGCGGCTCGCACGGGTGCACCGTCGGCTGCCGCTGCAGGTGGGGCGCCGCTTCAAGTACGTGGACCTGCAGCGGGGTGTGCGGCCGCGTGAGCTGGCTGCGACCATGGATCGCCTGTGCCGGGCCCGGCTCTGGCAGCGCGTGCCGCACTCCGGCTGCGACGACGCCTCGCTGCCGGTCCTCGTCGGGGAGCGGCGCTTCAAGATGCTCTGTCTCGATGTGGGCTTGATGACCCGCGGCTGCGGACTGGGCCCGCTGGAGCTGGCAGCCGCCCCGGAGCTGCTGGCCCTGGGGCAGGGCGCCGTGTGCAGGCAGTTGGTGGGCCAACACCTGCTGCATTCCCGCGCCTGGGGCGTACAGCCGCGGCTGCGCTTCTGGGTGCGCGAGAAGAGCGGCTCCAACGCCCAGGCGGACTTCGTGATCACCGTGGGCCAGCAAGCCTTGCCAGTGATGGTCAAGGCGGGCAAGCCCGGTTGGCTCAAGGCGCTGCAGCTCTTCGTGCTGGAAAAAGGCGCCCCGCTCGCAGTACGCCTGGATGAGCGACCACCCTCGCTGGCGCAGCTGCGCAGCAGCTTGCCTGGCCACTCCGGACGATCCTATTGGCTGCTCTCGCTACCGCTCTACCTGGTGGGCCAGCTGCGTCGCCTATGTGGCGAGGTGCTGCGGGGCATGCCCAGCGAGGCGGACTGACGGAGCCGGTCCTGGCCGCCGCCAAGGGCCTCGCGAGCGCTGTTTGCTGGGCTGGTACGGGTCGGCCAGGCCCCGACCGGTAGGCACTGATGTTGCTGCTCGGCCTGCTGCGGCCAGCGCTGCGCTCGGAGCGTTGCACGCTGGCTGTCCTGGGCTTCACGGCCCTGGGCGCGCTCCCCACCGTGGGTAGCGGCCTGTTGCGTGCCGGCGAGCTGGCCGCCCTGGGCATGCCGGGGGGGACCGTGGCCTAGCATCGAGGGTTGATGTTCGCTGTCACCGGTCTGGTTGGCCTGGCGTTGCTGCTATGCGCGCTGCGCCGCGAGCCGCTGGAGGGCGGCCTGCGTGTCGCCTACCTGGTCATCGTGGCGCTGTTGGCGGTGCTGGCGGCCGTGGGCGGTCATACGGGCGGCGAGCTCGTCCACGGGGCGGACTACCTGCCCTTCTGAGTATGGCCTCGCACGGGGTCTTGGGCGCGTTAGGGCGCAAGGACCGCAACGATGGAGGCCTTGTCGATGTCCGTTCCCACCCATCCCCTCCACCTGGCAAACCAGCCCTTCGCCCCCAACGCCGACCTGGCCGTGTACGACAAGTACAGCGGCGAGCTGGCCGCTCGTGTGGCCTTGGCCGACCAGGCGGTCATCGACCAGGCCATCGCAGCCGCGGTCGAGGCCACCGAGCCCATGCGCACCATGCACGCCTACCAACGCCAGGACGTGCTGATGCACTGCGTGCGGCGCTTCCAGGAGCGCGCCGAGGAGCTGGCCCAGATGCTCTGCGTCGAGGCTGGTAAGCCCATCGCGGACTCACGCGGCGAGGTCACCCGCCTGGCGGACACCTTCCGCGTGGCCGCCGAAGAATCGGTGCGCATCGGCGGCGAGGTGCTGCCCCTGGACATCGGGCCGCGCACCGCCGGCTACTCCGGCATGTACAAGCGCGTGCCCATCGGTCCCTGCTCTTTCATCTCCCCCTTCAACTTCCCGCTCAACCTGGCCGCCCACAAGATCGCGCCGGCCCTGGCCTGTGGTTGCCCCTTCGTGCTCAAGCCGGCCAGCCTGACGCCGCTGGGCGCCCTGGTCATCGGCGAGGTGCTGGCCGAGACCGATCTGCCCAGGGGAGCGTTCTCCATCTTGCCCTGTGGACGCGAGGCAGCCGGTTCCTTCACCACCGACGAGCGGTTGAAGCTGCTCAGCTTCACGGGTTCGCCCGACGTGGGATGGGCCTTGAAGGCACGCGCCGGCAAAAAGAAGGTGGTGTTGGAGCTGGGTGGCAACGCAGCGGTGATCATCGACGAGGGTACGGACCTAGAGGACGCCGTGCGCCGTGTCATCGTGGGTGCCTTCTACCAGTCCGGTCAGAGCTGCATCGGCGTGCAGCGCATCCTGGTGCACGAGTCCGCCTACCCGGCCTTTTGCCGGGCTCTGACGGACGCCACCCGCGAGCTGGTGATGGGAGATCCCAGGCAGGAAGGCGTCTTCATCGGCCCCATGATCTCAGAAGGGGAGGCGGCCCGCCTGGAGGGCTGGGTGCGCTCCGCCCTGCAGGCCGGTGCGCGCCTGCTCTGCGGCGGCTCGCGGCAAGGGACCATGTTCGAGCCCACCCTGTTGGAGGCGGTGCCCGACGACGAGCCCCTCTCTTGCGAGGAGGCCTTCGGACCGGCGGCCATCCTGGAGCCCTTCGCCGACTTCGATCAGGCGCTGGCGCGCGTCAATGCCAGCCGCTACGGCCTGCAGGCCGGGGTCTTCACGCGCGACATCCACCGCGCCCACAGGGCCTGGGAGCGCTTGGAGGTGGGGGGCGTGGTGATCGGCGACGTGCCTTCCTGGCGGGTCGATCACATGCCCTACGGCGGCGTCAAGGACTCCGGCCTGGGCCGCGAGGGCCTGCGCTGGGCCATCGAAGACATGACCGAGCTCAGGCTGATGGTGCTGCGCGAGCTGCCCTGACGCAGCCTGGTGAGTCCGCCTACAGTTCGTGACAAAGGCGTTTCCGTCACGCTCTCGGGCGTCATAGTCCGACTTCGTCACAGGATGCGAGGTCGCCTGGCGTTCGCATCCGGGCAACAAAGAGGAACGTGAACATGGCGAGCGCCTTTGCGGAGCGGGAAGTGGATGTGGTGGTGCTGGGCGGCGGGCCTGGCGGGATCATGGCCGCCCTGCGCTGCGCTGAGCTGGGTCGACAGGTCCTGCTGGCGGACGAGCGCCTTCAGCTGGGCGGCGCCTGTCTGCACGAGGGCTGCGTGCCGTCACGAGCCATGGGGGATGCCGTGGAGATGTGCACGGCCGTGCGGGAGGCCCGGCGCCTGGGCCTGCAGTTCCACGAGCTGCGCTTCGACAGGCTGGCATTGCGCGGTCACGCCGAGTCAGTGAAAGCCAGCCTGTTTCAGGGCCTGGACGAGCTGGCGCGCTGTCGGGACATCGAGGTGGTCTGTGGCCACGCCCGCTTCAAGGGACCGCGCAGCCTGCTGGTCGAGGGCCAAGACGGCCTGCGCATCGGATTCCAGCGCTGCATCATCGCCACCGGCTCGCGCCCTGCCGTACCGCTGTGGCGCGATCTGCCCCTGTGGAGCTACCGCGAGGCCCTGGCCCTGGAGGATGTGCCAGAGCGCCTGGCGGTGTTGGGCGGTGGCTTCGCGGGCTTGGAGCTGGCCCAGCTCTACGCCGGCCTGGGCTGCCGGACCTGGATCGTAGGTCTGGACCAGCGGGAGCTGCAGGGCGTGGATCCGGAGCTGGTGGAGCACGCCCTGGCAGCCAGCCGCCCCCGCTTCGAGGAGGTGTTGGAGCAGGTCCGCGTCGCGGACATCCAGCGATCCCCGGAGGGCTACCTGCTGCAGCTGGAGCAAGGAACGCGGCGTCGCCAGCTCGAGGCGGACCAGGTGCTGGTCTGCGGACCGCGCATCCCGAACACCGATGGGCTCGATCTGCAGCGCACCGGTGTGGTCCTCGAGCCCCAGGGCCGCATCCCGACGGACGAGCGCTGCCGCACAGCCCGGGCCGGCATCTACGCCGTCGGTGACGTCACGCCGGGGCCGCAGTTGGCCCATCGGGCCGCCTGGGAAGGGCTGCGGGCGGCCGAGGACATCGCGGGCGCAGAGCAGGGGAGCGCCCCTTTTCCGTCCGCCATCTTCACCGATCCGGAGATCGCCTGGGTTGGGCTGGACGAGCCAGAGGCAAAGCGTAGAGGCCTCTCCTTGGAGGTGCGTCGCTACCCGCTAGGGGCCCCGGGCCAAGGAGGAAGCCCCGGACCGGGCGCAGGACTGGTCAAGCTGCTCAGCTGTCCGCAGAGCAAGCGGCTGCTGGGTGTGGGGCTGGTGGGCCCCCGCGCTTCGGAGCACATGGCCGAGGCGGCGCTGGCCATCAAGACAGGGGCACGGGCCGAGGATCTGCGGGTCTCTGTCAGCCCGCTCCCCATCTTCTTCCGTGCGTTGGCAGGGGCGCAGGCGCAGCTTCCCAGCGCCTGAGGCAGGCTACCTGCGGCCTGCCCGCTGCCTTATATTCCAGGCACCATGAAAGACGCCCGAGCATGCTCCCTGGCCTTGGCCCCCCTGAGAGGGCTGCGCAAGCTGCTCGTCTGCCCCCACGACGATCCCGATCCCGACGCCCTGGCCGCCGCCTGGAGCATCTCCCTGCTGTTGAGCGAGCACCTGGGGACCGAGACCACCGTGGCCTTCGCCGGCATCATCGGTCGAGCCGAGAACCGCGCCATGGTTCGCGAGCTGCGTATTCCGTTGCGCCGCCTCGAAGCCCTGGACATGGGAAACTACGAAGCCGCGGTGCTGGCGGACACCCAGCCGGGGGCCGGCAACCACTCGCTGCTGGGCAAGCTGCCCATCGTCGGCTGCGTGGACCACCACGACATCGTCCCTGGGGCTCCCGACCTGGCTTGGAGGGATCTGCGCCCCGACGGCGGGGCCACCTCGGCCATCGTGCTGGAGTACCTGGTCGCCCTCGGGATCGAGATCACTCCAGCGCTGGCCACCGCCATCCTCTACGCGCTCAAGACCGACACGCGGGACTTCACCCGCGATGCCACGGCGTTGGATCTCTGGGCCTTTGGCGAGGTCTTTCCCCTGGCCGACGGTCGGGCCATGGGTGCCATCCTGCACCCGCGCCTGGACGGGGCCTACTTCCAGCAGCTGCACCAGGCGTTGCTGCGGGCCGAGCTGCGTGGCACGGCCGTGCTGGTCTTCCTGCCGACGCTGTCCTATCCGGACCTGGTGGCCGAGCTGGCGGATTTCTTCGTGCGTCGGCGACACGTGCGCTGGGCGCTCTGCGCCGGCACCTACCGGAGTGAGCTGCGCTTCTCCCTGCGTAGCGAGGATCGGCATGCCCGCGCCGGAAAGATCGCGCGGCAGCTGGTAGGCCCCCTGTCGGGCTCCGCCGGCGGCCACGGCATGGTGGCCGGCGGGCGGGCGCCCCTGGACGAAGGCCGCGCGCAGGCGGAGCGCGCCTGGCAGGCGCTCTCCCAGGCCTTTCTGACGCAGATTCGCGTCCACGACGAGCCAGAACCGCTCTGCTGAGGCGGCTGGGCGCTGCTAGTCGCAACCCTCGCCATCGACGTGGGGTCCGCAGGCGCAGTCGTCGCAAGCCCGGTCTTCCAGCCCTTCAACCTGGCCCGCGGGGCCGAGCTGGGCAGCGCAGGAGCCCTTGAGCTTGTCGCGCTTGCCCAACATCGTCCCGATGGAGAGCAGGCTGACGGCAGCGGCGAAGAGGAGGACGGCGAGGGCGATGGTGGCCATGACGGGCCCGGTGCAAGGATGTGGGGCGGGTTTTCATATGAGAGA
Source organism: uncultured Enterobacterales bacterium (assembly GCA_964454135.1). Lineage (GTDB taxonomy): Bacteria > Myxococcota_A > UBA796 > UBA796 > JAFGLY01 > CAYVQL01. The sequence continues at coordinate 8,087 of CAYVQL010000339.1, forward strand.
GTCTACGCCTTTTCTGCGACCCGCAACTGCTGCGACATCTTCCTGTATTCGACCCCACCCGAGGCGCAGCTGGGAGACGCCATGGCGGCCTGCGGTGCGAATCATTCCAGGAGAACCTCATCTTCTCCTTTGGGATGGTGACATGAAGGAACGAACCGCGAAGAACGTGCTGGACGCCTTTGTAGGCGAGGCCCGCGCCGTGCAACGCCTGCTGATGTACGCCAAGCGGGCCGACAGGGAGGGCTTGCCCCAGATCGCCGCCCTCTTCCGGGCGGTGGCCGCCTCCGAGGGCGTGCATGCGCGGCGACACTTCGCCCTGCTGGAGCGCGTGTCCGACACCCAGACCAACCTGGAGCAGGCCTTCGAGAGCGAACAGCTCGTCAACGGCGTGCACTACAAGCGCATGCTGGCAGAGGCCCTGGAAGACCAGGAGCGCACCGCCTCCAAGGTATTCTCCCAGGCCCGGGACGTGGAGGAGCTGCACGCCCGCATGTACAAGCGCGCGCTGGAGAATCTGATGGAGGAGCGCGAGGCGGACTACCGGGTCTGCGCTGTCTGCGGCTACCTGGCGGAGGGCGAGGCCAGCGAGCCCTGCCCGGTCTGCGGGGCCCGGGCGGACAGGTTCGAGCCTGTGGAGAGCCGCTGAGGGCGTTGCGCGCAGTGCGCTCAGCCTGGATCCAGCTGGAAGATGGGAGCGGGAGTGCGGCGGACTTTCCGCCCGACAAGGGACCGAAGCGATCCCTGCTCAGAACCAGGGCGGGCCGGTCGGCGCGGATCCCATTCCCCGCCTCTGCCACTGCCCCCGCCCCCGACGGGTGGCGCAGCACCAAGCCGTATCCGCTGCGCAGCAACCGGGAGGTCCCACTACGGCGGGGCGGAGTTCGATGCCATCCTCTACGTTCTTCCGAAGCATGACCCGCAGTTCGACGAGGTCACTCCTGATGGCGAGCTGGTCTGGCGGCTGAACACCGGCCTGGGAGAGTCCTTCGGCTTCTTCGACCCGGTGCTCGCTCTACTGAGCAGCGAGGGTACATAGCCGTTGGTCCGCATGGCCAGCCCGTCAGCGTCTTTCGACGATGAGGCGCCGCGCCGCGCATACCTGATCCGGCCGGATTCACTCCGTGGTAGCTTGTTCGTCCACCGTAGAAAGGACCATACCATGGTCAGACAGCCCGCATCGGGTAGCGCGCCGCAGCTGGAGTGGCTCATCTGGGGAGCCCACGGTGCCGGGGTGGCCATCTTCGGATTCGGGGGAATCCTCATCCGCTTCAGCGGTGCAGCCCCAGCGATGGGAGCGGCGGAAGAGCCGGTCCTGCCCGCGCTGCTCGGGGTGGTGCCGCTGCAGTTCCTGCTGCTGTTCTGCTTCGCCGCGTTGGTGTCAGCGGCGTTCATGCTCGTGGGGGCGCCTCGGCTCTTCGCCCGCGGCAAGCCCTTCCTGGTCTACCTCATCCTGCGCGCCTCCTTTGCCGAGGCCGTCGCCATCTGGGGGCTGGTGCTCTTCTACCTGGGGGCATCCTGGCTCGTCTTCGGCGCGTTCCTGATCGGGGCGTGGGGGTTGCTGGCCTTCATCGCGCCCACGGCGCGCGAGCGCCAGGCCCATCGACGCCTCTGTCTCTGACCGCGGTGGGCGGACCACGCCCCCAAGTCAAGAGAAATCATCAAACAGAATATTCTCCCGCTCCACACCTAGCTCCAGCAGCAGCTCCACCACCGCCTGCGTCATGGGCGGCGGCCCGCACAGGTAGTACTCCACCTCTTCCGGCGCCGGATGTTCCTTCAGGTAGCGCTCCAAGAGCACCTGGTGCACGAATCCCGTGGGTCCCTCCCACCCGTCCTCCTCCAGGGGCTGGGAGAGCACCAGCTGCCAGCGAAAGTTTTCGTGCTCGGCCTGCAGCCGGTCGAAATCCCGCACGTAGAAGGCCTCGTTCAGGCTGCGGGCCCCGTACCAGAAGCTGATCTTGCGTTTCGTCTTCAGGCGCAGCAGTTGGTCGAAGATATGGGAGCGCATGGGGGCCATGCCCGCGCCACCGCCGACGAAGCACATCTCGGCGTCGCTGTCACGGGCGAAGAACTCGCCGAAGGGACCGGCGATGGTGACCTCGTCGCCGGGCCGCAGGCCGAAGATGTAGGAGGACATCACGCCGGGCGGCGCGTGCAGCAGGCCGGGGGGCGGGCTGGCGATGCGCACATTCAGCGTGATGATGCCCTTTTCGCCCGGGTAGTTGGCCATGGAGTAGGCGCGGGAAAGCTCGGCTTCGCAGTGTGAGACGTACTGCCACATGCGGAAGCGGTCCCAGTCGCCCCGGTAGCGCTGTCCGATGTCGAAGTCGCGGTAGCGCACGGTGTGCGGTGGGCAGCTGAGCTGCACGAAGCCGCCGGCCCTGAAGGGCACCTCTTCGCCCGCAGGCAGCTCCAGCACCAGCTCCTTGATGAAGCTGGCCACGTTGCGGTTGCTGCGCACCCGGCAGCGCCAGCGGCGCACGTTGAAGACCTCGGGGGGGATCTCCAGCTTCATGGGCGCCCGCACCTTGAGCTGGCAGGCCAGGCGCTGGCCGCGGCGCGCCTGGCCGCGGCTGATGTGGCCGGCCTCGGTGGGCAGCAGACCGCCGCCGCCCTCCCTGACGGTCACCCGGCAGATGCCGCAGGTGCCTTTCCCGCCGCAGGCCGAGGGCACGAAGATGCCCTGGCCCGCCAGGCTGGCCAGCAGCGAGGAGCCCGGGGCCACGCTGGGGCTGCGCTCGGGATCGCTGTTGATCTCCAGCTGCACCTCGCCGCTGGGCAGCAGCAGGCGGCGCGCGAGCAGCAGCAGCAGCACCTGGGACAGGATGATCCCGCTGAACATCAGCACACCGAGGACGATGAGCTCCATCAGATGCGGATCCCTGCGAAGGCCATGAAGGCGATGGACATCAGACCGGCGATGATGAAGCTGATGCCCAGACCCCGCAAGCCGGCGGGGACGTCGCTGTAGCGCAGCTTCTCGCGGGCCGCGGCCAGCCCGACGATGGCCAGCAGCCAGCCCAGGCCCGAGCCGAAGCCGTAGACCACGCTCTCGCTGAATTCGTAGCCGCGCTCCACCATGAAGAGCGAGGCGCCCAGGATGGCGCAGTTGACCGCTATCAGGGGCAGGAAGACCCCCAGGGCGGCGTGCAGCACGGGAGCGAAGCGCTCCAGCAACATCTCCAGCAGCTGCACGGTGGCCGCGATGCCCCCCATATACGTCAAGAAGCCCAGGAAGGAGAGGTCCACGTCGGCCAGCGCGGGGCTGACCCAGGCCAGGGCGCCCGGCGCCAGCAGCCAGGTGTTGACCAGCTGGTTCAGGGGCACGGTGATGGTCAGCACGCCCGTGACCGCCAGGCCCAGCCCCAGGGCGGTGTCGACGCGTTTGGAGACCGCCAGAAAAGAGCACATGCCCAGGAAGAAGGCCAGGGCC
>CAYVQL010000340.1:0-11448 GCA_964454135.1 uncultured Enterobacterales bacterium
AAAGGGCCTGCAACCTTGTTTTTCCGTCGAATGGCCGCGACGTTGACCGGGGCCCGGCGGAGCACCGCGGATCAGCCGACGAGATACGCTGGCCAGGAACCCGCGGCCGAGCGCCGCCAGGATCTGGGAAGGAGCGACGCTGGACCACGCCCGCACCCCTGGCGTCTGGCGGGCCCACGCCGGACTGATCGCCAGGATCCTGGCCTTTGGCATCCTGGTATTGGCCTTTCTGTGGGTCAGTCAGCAGGAGTGGGCCCGCAGCCTGCTCGACGTGGAGCTGATCCGCGAGCTCTCCGGTTCGGTGGGGCTGTGGATCTTTCCGCTCTACCTCGGGGTCTGGGTGCTGGGGGGCGGGCAGATCATGCTGCCCACCCTGGCGGCGGGCGTGCTCTGGGGCTGGGGTGCTGGTGCGTTGATGGCCGTACTGGGCTCGGCCGTCTCGGGCTCCATCTACTTCTTCGTCATCCGCCAGCTGCTGCGCAAGCCCGTGGAGGTCTGGTTCGGGGCGCGCATCCGGCCCCTGCAGGCGCCCCTGGAGGCCCGCGGCCTGGCCTTGATGGTGATCTGGCGGCTGGTCTGGGGACCGGCCTTTCCCCTGATCGCGGCCGCGGCGCTCTGCCGCGTGCGCTTCCGCGATTTCCTGCTGGCCGCGCCTGCCATGCTGCCGGGGGCGCTGCTGGTGACGCTGGTTGCTGACAGCCTGGCGCTGCACGGCTGGCGCGGGGTGCCTGCGGAGCGCTGGCTGGTGGCGGCGGCGTTGTTGGGAGGCACGGCCGCCGTGTACGGGCTGGCGGTGCGGCGTTGGCCCGAGCTGCGGGTGGTCAGGAGGAAGTAGGACGGCAGGTGGCCCTGCACCTCCTCCCCACCCCCAGCAACACCAAGACCCAGCCCGCCCCCGCCGCGCCGCTCGCCCCCGCGCAGCCGCAACCCTCTCCCTCCTCCTCCTGCTCTTCCACGCGGTCGCCGCTGTCTGCAGGTTCCTGGCCCGTGTCCCCCAGCTCCCCATCCTCCCCGTCGCAGTCCTGGTCGATCTCGTCGCCCGGGATTTCTTCGGCTCCGGGATTGACCTCGGCGTCGCTGTCATCGCAGTCGCCGCCTTCGGCCACGTAGCCGCTGGGTTGATCGCAGGCTGTCTGGGCGCTCTCATCCTCGCCGTAGCCGTCGCCATCCACGTCCGGATACCAGGTCTGGGCGTCCACGGCGCTCTGCCCGTCGACCTCCCCATCGCAGTCGTTGTCGTGGCCGTCGCAGACCTCTTCGGCATGCGGGTGGATCGACGCCGCGCCGTCCACGCAGTCCTGGCTGCGGTCCCAGCCGTCGCCGTCGTGGTCCTCGATGGGGGTCTCGGGGCCGCCGTAGGCCCCGATGTCGGCAGGGCTGCCGTCCGGATCCGGAATCTCGGGATCGCCGGCGTCGATCAGAGGCGAGCCCAGGGCCAGGTGCAGGTCGTCGTCGCAGCTGCCATCCAGGACCAGGTCCAGGAAGCCAGCATCCTCCACCAGCAGGTTGCCGTCCAGGCCCTGCTCCACCCAGAAGTAGCCGCCGGCGTCGATGACCACGTTGTCGCTCCAGGCGTTGTAGGCCACCGGGGAGTTGGCGTAGCTGTAGGCGTCGCCGGCGTAGATCCCGTTGCCCGCCACTGTGCTCACCACGGCGTTGTTGCGAAAGTCGCTGTAGGCCCATGAGGCGTAGTAGGCGCCGCCCCACTCGCTGGCGCTGTTGCCCGCGAAGCTGTTGTTGACCGTCTGGGCGCCATAGCTGGCGTAGCGGTAGGCGCCGCCCCCCAGGCCGGCCTCGTTCTGCAGGAAGATGTTGTTGCTCCAGCTGTCGGTGGTGGCCCACTCCACGGCCAGGGCGCCTCCGTAGTCGGCCTGGTTGGCGCAGAACAGGTTGCCCGCCACCGTGGCGTCCTCCACCACGTAGATCTCCACGGCGCCGCCCGCGCCGCCCGCCTCGTTGCCCGTGAAGCGGCTCCCTAGCAGCTGCACGTCCAGGGACCAGCCGGCCCAGAGGGCGCCGCCGGAGCTGGAGGCCTCGTTGTCCGAGAAGCTGCAGTCGGAGACCTCGATGGGGTAGCCCGCCGTGTCGCCTGGGTACAGGATCAAGGCGCCCCCGCTGCCGCTTGCGGCGCGGTTGCCCTCGAAGCTCGTGCCCACGATGCTGGACTGCGCCTCGTACCAGTTGGCGATGGCGCCGCCGTCGTAGCAGGCCTCGTTGTCGACGAAGCTCGAGTCGACGATGTCCAGGTGATTCCACCACTCGCACTCGATGCCACCACCCCAGCCGGCCTGGCTGGTGTTCTGGCTGACCGTCACGCGCGTCAGGCTGGCCGTGCGGTCGGTGGCGTAGAGGAAGATGGCCCCGCCGCTGCCGTAGGCGCTGTTGCCGGTGATCTCCACGTCCTCCAGGTTCAGCTCGGAGTAGTTCTCCGCCACCAGGGCACCGCCGCTACCTGTGACCGCGGAGTTGTCCTTTAGGCTGCAGCTGGTGAGGCTCAGCTGGTTCTCCCAGTAGGAGAAGATCGCGCCGCCGTGGCTCTCGGCCAGGTTGCCCTCGAAGCTGCAGCCATCGGCCTGCATGCTGCCGTAGGCGTACAGGTAGATGGCGCCTCCTTCAGCGGCCGCGTTGTCGGTCAGCGCGCAGTCCTGCAGGTTCAGGCTGCCGCCGTAGGTGTAGATGGCGCCACCCTGCTGCCCCGCCCAGCCGCAGTCGGAGAGGACCACTTCTTCCAGGTTCAGCTCGCTGTAGTAGACCGTGGCCCCACGGGCACGGTCGTTGCGCACCGTGAAGCCCTGCAGCGAGAGGGCCTCGCCGCTGGTGACGGAGATGGCGTCGTCGCACAGATCCGTGGCGTCCAGCGTGGTGACCTTGGCGCCGTCCAGGCTCGCGATCGAAAGGTCCTCGCCCCCCGGATCCAGGCACTCGGCGTAGCTGCCGGCGGCCACCTCGATGCTGTCGCCGGAAGCGGCGGCCGCGATGGCCTCGGAGATGGTGGCGAAGGCGCTGGGATCCCCCGGATCCACACTCAGGGTGGCGCCGCTGGCCGCCGTGGCCAGCGCGATCATGGGTAGCAGCATCAGGACTCCGGATCTCGTCGGCGCAGCAGCGCCAGGCCCGCCAGCAGCAGGGCGGGCAGGGCGGGCGGGGCGCCGCCCGGGGCGCAGCCGCAGGACTGCGGATCGGGCTCTTCTTCGGCGGGCTCTTCTTCGGCGGGCTCTTCTTCGGCGGGCTCTTCGGCGCAGGCCTGGTCCTGGCCGTCACAGTCCTCGTCGATGCCGTTGCCGCAGATCTCGATGGCGTCGGGATTGATCGCGGCGTCCCCGTCGTCGCACTCGGCGCAGGCCAGCCAGCCGTCCTCGTCGGCGTCCTGCTCGTCCATGTCGGTCTCGTCGCAGTTGCTGTCCGCCCCGTCGCAGAGCTCTTCGGCACCGGGATGCACGGCCGCGTCGTGGTCGTCGCAGTCCGTCTCGCAGTCCGTGCCGTCGCCGTCGTAGTCCTGCACCGGGTAGCAGCCCAGGTGGTCCGGATCGAGCTGGTAGTCCCAGATACCGCGGCCGTAGGTGCCGAAGCGCACGGTGTTCTCGTGGCTCAAGGGCTCGACGCTCCAGTAGGTGGTGACCGGGGCCTCGTCGCCTGTGATGTCGTACCAGGCCTCGCCCTCGGGGTCGCGCCGGTAGGCGGCGGACTCGGTGCCGGCGAAGAGGACGCCGCTGCCGTCTGGCGCCTCGGTCAGGCAGTAGACCAGGGTGTCGGGCAGGCCGTCGCCGAAGGGCTGGAAGGAGACGCCGCCATTCGTGCTGCGGTAGACCGCGGGCACGCTGTAGCCGCTGCCGCCCACGTAGACCGTGTCCACGTCCGTGATGGAGGGCCAGATGGCCTGGCCGTAGTACCAGTTCTCGTCGGGGCCCAGGCTCTGGGACTGGGTCCAGGACACGCCGTGGTCGTCGGAGTGGTAGAGGCCGCCGTTGTTGGTGGCCAGGTAGGCCCGCTCCGGGTCCACGGGGGAGAAGGCCAGCGCGCTGACGTACTCGCCGCCGGTCAGCAGCAGGGATTCATCGGAGTACTGAGAGGGATACCAGTACCAGTCGGTGGGCGTGTAGCGGTACAGGCGGGTGGCGGGGAAGAAGAAGGCCTCTTTGTCGTAGGGATCGGCCACGATGGGGGGCAGCCAGGACACGTAGGACTCGCCGCTGGGGAAGTCCGCGGAGGAGAGCCAGGGCTTGTCCTCGCCGATCTGTACGAGCACGAAGCCGGGGTAGACCGAATAGACGTAGTCGTGGCTGCCATCGCTGCTGGTCAGGTGGCCGTAGTCGCCGCTGATGATCTGCTCGAAGGACTTGAGCTCTCCCGACTGCTCCATGGTGGCGGTGATCTGGTAGCCTTGGTCCTGGGAGCCGCCGGCGATGTGTTCGGGGTTCACGGTGGAGGTGTGGGTGTCGTAGTACTGGCTGACCCGCAGGCCCTGCAGCGAGAGATTCTCTACGCTCTGCAGCCCGTCGGTTGAGCGGTAGAGGCCGCCGTCGGTGCAGAAGTACCAGATCTCCTGGCCCGTCTCGTCCACCACCAGGTCGATGCCCGGCAGGTCGGCGTGCAGCAGGTTGGCGGGGTCGTCGTAGTACTCCCACCACTTGTTGATCCTGCTGAAGCTCTCGCCCCCGTCGCGGGTGTGGTAGACCTCCACGCCGCCCCAGGCGAAGAGATCCGCGTCCTGCTGGGAGGCGTTCAGGGAGCCCCAGTAGTCGGAGACTGGGGATTTGTACTGCCAGCTGGCCCCCAGGTCGTCCGACCGGTAGAGCTCCCCGTAGTCCGCCATGGCCCACAGCCGGGGCGCGCCGGCCTCGCTGCCCACCAGCTCGATGCGGTCTTCGCCGGGCAGCTCGCCCAGCTCAGTCCAGCTCTCGCCGTCGTCCTCGCTTTGCAGCAGCCCTGCCAGGCTGGCCAGGTAGAGGTCGCCAGCGCCATCGCGGGGGGTCCAGAGGTCGCCGCGGAAGGGGCCAAGGTCGTAGATGGCTTCGAAGCTGGCGCCCTTGTCCTGGCTGCGGGACAGGGCCCACGAGCCATCCTGGTAGCTGATCAGAAAGAGCAGCTGGCTACCGTCGCTCTTCTTCAGCAGGCGCTGCACGGTCGTGGGCGCGCCCAGGCCCTCTGGCACCTGCCAGCTGGCGCCATCGTCGGCGCTGCGATGGATCAGGGCGCCGTCCGTGGCAGCCAGCACGATGTCCGGGTCGCCCTCGACGTCGGCGGGCAGCACCTCCAGCCAGTGCGCGCCGCCGTAGAGGTTGTCGCCGATGGGGGTCCAGCCGCCCCCATCCGGATCGCCCTTCCAGATGCCGCCCCTGGACGAGCCGGCGTAGATGGTGCCGCCGTCCGTGCTGTGGCGCGCCACGTGCATGCGCCCGGCCAGGTTGTCGCTGCCGCGCTCCACCCAGAGCTCGCCTTTGGGTGCTGGCGGCTGCTGGGCCAGGGCGTTGCGTTTGGCCAGCTGGGCCAGGCCGTTTTGGCGCTCGAGAGCGCGCCAGTCCACGTCGGGCGGGGCCTTGTGGATCGTGGCCATGAAGGCCTTGCGGCGCTGCTTGTTCTCGCGCTCGGCGCCCTCGTGCAGCCAGTGTTCGGTGGGCGGGGGGCTGCGCCAGCGATGGGCTTCGGCCTTCATCTCGGCAGCCAGTTCTTCCGGCGTGGCGGGGCGGGCGGCTCGTTCCTCGGGCGCCGTTTCGGCCGACAGCGGCGGGGTGGGTTCCTCGACCCGGCGCCCGCGATCGGGGTCGCGGGGCTGGGAGCAGACCAGGAGCGAGACGAGCGCGGCGCCCAGGGCGAGGCTGGGCAGCATCGCGCGCAGGTGCGTGGCTGCGCTCATGTTGAACGGTCCGGGGGAGTGGCGGTGGAGATGACGCAGAGCCAAGGTGCCCTGAACTTGGGGGGAGCGTCAAGCCCCGTGTAAGCGGCAGGAAAGAACAACCCTTGAAATGGTCTTCCAGGCTCAAGAGCGCCAGGTGCTTCCTGTGGAGAGCGGGCCGCGCGCCCCCCTCAAGCACGGGTTATCCACAGGCCATGTCTTGGCCCCCCTGGATCGAAGAGCTGAAACGCCGCTACCTGGCCGATGAAGGCAACGTCTTCCTGTTGCACGGAGCTGTGGAACGCGGCCGTTGGTCCTTCGAGGGTGAGCTGCTGGACTGCGCCGGGATCCTGATGCGCTTCCTGGCCCGCAGTCGCGAAGTGGTGGGTCTGGCGGACGGCGGCGAGCTCTCCTTCGCGCACCTGCGCGACGCGCGGCGCTTCGACGATCTGCTGGGAGCCCAGGCCTTGCTGGCTGGTATGCAGCTGCCCCCGCCAGGCGGCAGCCCGGCCCAGGTGCTGGGGCGCATCCATCTGGCCCTGGGCGCACGCAGCTCGGACCAGGCCTATGTGATCAAGGCCGTGGATCGCTTGGCGCCCTCTCACACGCGGCGCGAGCGCTCGGTGGAGGGCGGCCCGCCCCTGTCGGCCTGGCCCGGCGATGCGCAGCTGCGCAGCTCCAACAACCTGGTGCTGTTGCTCTGCCGGGATCCGGCCGAGCTGCGTGTCGAGCTGGTGGAGGCGGCCTGCCTGCTGCGGGTGGAGGCGTCCGCTGCGAGCCCGGCGCCAGAAGAGCCCGCCCCGCCGCAGGAGCCCGCCCCACCGCAGGAGCCCGTCCCGCCGCAGACCGCACCGCGGCAGGAGCTCGGCTCCAGCGCAGTGGACTTCGAGTCCTTGCGCCCTGTGCTGGCCGAGGCGCTGGTGGAGGCCCTGATCACGCACCCTGAAGAACACCGCGCCGCCCAGCTACCCGTGATGGACGCCCTGGCGCGTGTGCTCTGCAGCCGGCGTCCCGATCTCTGCGGTGCGCTGGACTTCCAGCTCGACGAGCAGGGCGAGGCCCAGGCCCTGGGCGCGGGCGCGAGCTGGTTCATGGGCGCCTGGAAGGCCGACATGGCCCTTGGCGCGGCCGCCGGCATGTTGCTGGGCAAGTTGAAGGGGGGATTTTCGCAGCAGTCTCCCCCGCAGCTGGACGACACGGCGCTGCTGGTGCTCGCCAAGCGCCTGGCGCGCTTGTTGGCCGCGCCGCCCGAGGGGGGGTGAAGAGTGGCAGGGACCGAGAACGAACAGCCCGAGGCCTCCGCGGAGAAAGCTCCCGCGGTGGAAGCTACCCAGGCGTATGAACCCGCGGTCGAGGAGCCTGCAGCGCAGGAGCCTGGAGCGGACGAGTCTGCCGCGCCCGAGTCTGCGCCGTCCGCCCTCGGCGATGACCCCACTCTCAGCGAAGACCAGGCCCGGATGAGCAGGTTGCCGATCCCCGACGGACCTGCACCAGCGACGGCTGGTCCCATGCGCGTCAAGGAAGACGCCGTCGAAGGGCCTGCGTCGGCGACGACCGGGCCCATGCGAGCCGACCATGGCGACTCCGATGAGCGCGCGCCGCTGGCGTCGGGTCCCCTGCGGACCGATCTGGGCGCCGCCGAGGGATCTGCGCTGGCCACCGCCGGGCCCCTGCGGGCCGAGGAAGGCTCTGCGGATGAACGCGCACCGCTGGCGTCGGGTCCTCTGCAGATCGATGAGCGCGCACCGTTGAGGGCGGGGCTGCTGCGGGCCGAAGAGGGCGTCCCGGATGCGGCTGACGAAATCCCGGAGCCTGCGGACGGTCCCAAAAAAACCGAGGCGCAGGAGCCCCGGCCAAGCGCGCCCGACGACGAGCGACCCGCCCCTGCCGAGGAGAACCCGGAGCCCTCGAGATCACCCGACTCTTCCGCGCTCATGCGCCAGCTCTCGCCTCCGGAGCGCCAGCGACGCGATCGTCCCCAGCTGCCGGCCAGGACCGATGCGACCCCGGTGGGCGCCCCGCGCAACGTGCTGTTCTACAGCCTGTTGTCCGCGCTCTGCCCGTTGATCCCGCTGCCCTTCCTGGACGATTTCGTGCTGCGTCGCCTGCGCCGCCGCATGATCCGCATGCAGGGCGAGAAGCTGGGGCTGCTCATCAGCGACGAGCTGCTGGTGGTGCTGACGCGCTCCGAGCGCCGCGGCCTGGTGCTGGGCTGCCTGGTGGGGGTGGTCTTCTACTTGCTGAAGAAGATCTTCCGCAAGACCTTCTTCGTGCTGGCCATCAAGGACTGCGTGGACGAGGCCTCGCTGACCCTGCACCAGGCCTGGCTCTACCAGTACGCCCTGGACGCCCAGCTGTTGGACGAGGATCTGTTGGAGGAGGGCGAGGGGGCCATGGAACAGCTGCGGGCGTCCATGAAGGAGACCCTGGAAGAGGCCGACACGCGGCCCATCAACCAGTGGCTCAAGGGCGTCTTCTCCACCCGTCGCAGCCTGATGATCAGCGCCACCAGGGGTCTGACCCGTGTGCTGCGGGCCAAGGGCGCCAGCCGCGACGACAGCGGCGCCGTGGACCGGGCGCTGGAGCAGGCCGAGCAGGAGCGCGGCAACGCCATGCAACGCCTGATGGTGGTGCTGGAGCGCGACGTCAGCCAGCGTGAGGGCTACCGGCGCGAGCTGGTGACCGTCTTCAAGGCCAACTTCTCGCGGCATAGGATGGAGGGGGCGGGGGAAGACCTCAGCGCAGATGGACCCGCAAGCCCGCCAGCCCGCTGACCCGCGGCTCGAGGTAGACCTGGCCCATGACCCAGCCCTGGCTCTTGGCCTCCAGGCCGGCCCACAGATCCAGGCGCGGCTGCAGGGGCCAGGAGAGGTCCAGGCGCAGCCTGCCGCCAGGTCGCCTGGCCTGGGCGTCGTAGCGTAGATCCTCGGGCTGCAACCAGAGACCGACGCCGGCATCCAGGGCCAGAGGCAGCCAGGGCAGGGGCAGGTCGAACAGGTCGAAATCCAGCCCCGGACACCAGCCCAGCTGCGCCAGGCCGTTGTGCATGGTCAGCAGGCCGGAGAAACCGCCCCGCTTGAGGGCCAGGCGCCCGTCCACGGTGAAGCCCCAGGGGGTCAGGGTATGCCCCAGGGCGAAGGTGATCCGGTCTCCGGAATCTCCCAGGCGCAGGCCGTTGATGCCGTAGAGGGCGGGATTGACCAGGTCCAGCAGGTGCAGGCGCAGCTGCAGCTGCAGGTAGTCCTGCATCATGGGCGTGAGGTCGCTCCAGCCGCGGTAGCGGTCCACGCCCTCGCCGTAGGGGTGGGGGCCGCGCTCCTCGTAGGGCTCGTCAGGGCGGAACAGGTCGTAGACCCAGGCGGTGCAGTCCAGGCCGGTGAAATCGCGTTGCTCCACGGTCAGGGTGCGCTGGTTCTCGCTGTCCTTCAGCGCGTCGTTCTCCGGGTCCACGCACTTGGCGTGGTACAGCAGGGTGGACAGCTCGGTGACCGCCATCAGGGGCGCGGTCCAGCTGTCGGCCAGGTAGAAGGGGCCCAGGCTGCGCCCCTGGCCGCCGTGGAAGAAGGCCTCGTCGCCCAGGCGCCGCACCAGGGCCTGCTCGCCCTCCATGCCGGCCTGCATCAGGCGCACGGTGTAGGCCGGGTTGTCGGCCTTCATGGCGGCCAGGCCCTCGTCCGAGACTTGGTCCACGGCGATGGTGCCCTGGGACCAGGCCTCGGCGTGGAAGATGCCGTTGCGGCTGGTGATGCCCTGGCTGGTCATGACGGCGCGGTGCCACTCCTCGTGCATCCAGCCGCCGACGAAGAAGAGCCCGGCGCTGGCTACGCCGGTGGTGGCCAGGCCCAGACCCATGCGCAGGCCTTCCTTCTCGGGGAAGAGGGCGCCGAAGCCCTGTTGGATGCCCAGGATGGCCATGCGGTCGATGCCGTAGGCCAGGTCCAGGGACTGGGCCATGCTGGGGAAGCTGTAGCCCTGCTCGAAGTTGTAGGGCGCGTCCAGCAGGGTCAGCTGCAGCTGGACCTCGCCCTGCCGCGACGCGCTGGTCTCTTCCTGCGCTTGTTGGGCTTGTTGGGCGAAGAGGACGGAACAGAGCAACAGGGGAGCGAGCAAGGGGCACCTCCGGCGTGTGGGCGTTCAGTAGCAGGCGCCGGAGGCGTAGCTGCAGGCGAAGCTCTCGCCGCTGCCATAGCTGGCGTAGGAGCTGCCGCCTTCGACGTAGACGTCGTCGGGATCGTTGTCGGTGGAGCCGCTGCCCCACTCCCCGTCCGTCACCGTCAGGCTGGAGCCCTCGTGGAGGTAGGCGCCTCCGCCGTCCAGCTGGGCCTCGTTCTCTTCCAGGGTGCAGCCCGTCATGCTGGCCGAGGAGCTGTCCAGGAACAGGCCTGCGCCCCAGCTGGCTCGCTGGCCGGACAGCTGCACATCGGTGAAGAGGACGTCGCCGTAGGCGTAGACCCCGCCCCCCGAGGTGTCGGCCTCGTTGTCCATGACCAGGCTGCTCTCCAGCACGGCGCTGCCGCCATCTTCCATCAAGACGAAGATGCCCGCACCGTAGTCCGCTGCGTTGTCGCTCACCTCGCCACCTTGCCAGATGGAGTCGTCGTACAGCAGCAGACCGCCGCCCGCATCCGTGGCGCTGTTGGAGCCCACCACGCTGTCCGCGGAGGCCGTGACCAGGGTGGCCGTGCTGGCCAGGCCCCCGCCCTGCACGGCGTAGTTGTCCTCCACCAGCACGGCGTCCAGGCTCAGCACGGCGTCGTCCACGTAGATCCCACCGCCGGTGTCGGCCGAGTTGTACTGCACGTCCACGCTCTGTAGCGCGAAGCTGCCGCTCTCGAGGCAGAGCCCGCCGCCGTGCTCCTCGGCGTCGTTGTAGGAGATGGTGCTGTCGATCACGGTGAGATCGCTGCCCTCGCCGGCGTAGACGCCGGCACCCAGGGCGGCCTCGTTGTCGGTGATCCAGCAGTCCTCGACGGTCACGTCGTCGGGCGAGGTCACCATCACGCCGCCCCCCACGCTGCCGCCCAGCCCGGCCGGGTTCGGGGCTCCCCCGCCGCCCCTGATGGTGAAGCCCGAGATCGTGACCTCACCGCTGGTGACGCCCAACACCGGTACGCTGCCGTTGCCCTGCAGCGTGGTGGCGCTCGCTCCGTTCAGGGAGACCAGGGTGATGTCGTCGTCGATGGAGCTGCCCCCGGTGTAGGTGCCGTCGCAGACCAGTACGGTGGAGCCGGAGCTGGCCGGTAGCAGCGCCTGGGTAATGGAGCTGAAGGTGTGGCTGCCGTCGGTAGTGACCAGGCCGTCCTCGCTGGTGGCGATGGAGCAGTCGTTGTCGATGCCGTCGCAGATCTCGTCGGCCGTCGGGTTCACGGCGGCATCGGAGTCGTCGCAGTCCTCGTCGTTTTCTTCGTAGCCGAAGGGCTGGGTGCAGGCGCGCTGGACGGACAGCGAACTGCCGTAGCCGTCGGCGTCGGCGTCCTGATACCAGCTGGGGGCGTCGATGGCGTCGTCCTCGTCCGTCTCCTCGTCGCAGTCGTTGTCGATGTCGTCGCAGAGCTCCTCGGCCGCGGGGTTGATGGCGGCGTCCGCGTCGTCGCAGTCGAACCCTAACTAGCCCC
>CAYVQL010000341.1:0-11436 GCA_964454135.1 uncultured Enterobacterales bacterium
CATGGTGTTGAGCACGCCGAAGGCCACGATCAGCCCGATGATGGCCAGCATGACATCGCCGCTGGAGCGGTCCACCTGGATGATGGCGAAGAGCTCGGGCAGGGCGTCCTTCCAGTGGCGCACGTCCAGCTCGGGGCGGGCCAGGGCGGCCTCGAGCTGGGAGGCGGCCTCGAAGGCCTGGTCGGGGTCGTCCAGGTGCAGGGTGACCATATTGGCCACGTCTCCCCCCCCCAGCAGCTCCTGGGCGGCCGAGAGATGCGTGATGGCCAGGCGGCCGTCCAGCTGGGCGGAGCCGGTGCGCACGATGCCCCTGACGCGGAAGAGGCGGCTTAAGACCTCGTCGCTGCCGTGCTGTCCCATGTAGACGAGCTTGTCGCCCAGCTCCACCTCGAGGGACTCGGCCATGTCGCTGCCAATGAGGATCTCGCGATCGTCGTCACCGAGCCACTCGCCGTCCGTCAGCTTCTCGTGCAGATCCTGGACCTGCGCCTCGGCCTGCGGATCCATGCCCGTGATGGCCGCGCCCACCGAGCTGCCGGCTGACATCAGCAGCCCGCCCAGGAAGATGCGCGGCGCCACCACTGCTGCGGGGTGGCTGGCCTGCAGGCTCTCGACAACGGCGCTGGCGTCCGTCACCAGCAGGGTGGGTTCCTTGTCGTCCTGGTAGCCCTCGGCCTGCACCACCACATGGCCCGCCATGGAGCTGATGCCCACGCGGATCATCGTTTCGTAGCTGCCGTGCTGCAGGTTGACGGTGAAGAGCATCAGCGACAGGCCCACGGCGATGGCGGCCAGAGTGAGCGCGGTGCGCCGGGTGTTGCGGAAGAGGTTGCGCAGCGCCAGCTTGAAGATCTTCATGGCCTACTCCGCGCGGATGGCGGTGACGGGCTGCAGCCGGGCGGCGCGCCACGCGGGCCACAGGGAGGCCAGCACCGATACGAAGAACACCGCCACCACGGTGGCGATGACCCCCAGGGGCCGCACCTCGCCGTGCATGACCGGGTCCAGCATGATGCCCTCGAAGCTGAAGCCGTCAGGCATGGAGCCCGAGAAATCGAGCCCATGGACCACCAGGTACCAGTCCAGCAGGCCTCCGAGCACCAGACCGATCATGGCAGCCAGGCCGGCCAGGAAGAAGCTCTCCAGCACCACCAGCCAGACCAGCTTGCCCGGTCGCAGCCCCAGCGCCCGCAGCACCCCCAGCTCGCGCGTGCGCTCGAAGACCGACATCAGCATGGTGTTGATGACGCCGAAGGCCGCCACGGTGAAGACGATGCCCAGCATGATGAAGACGGTGGCGTCGCGCATGCCCATCAGCTCGGCGGTCTGGGGCGAGGCCTCCCACCAGGTCTGCACCTGCACCGCGTCGCCGGCCAGCTCGGCGCCCAATGCCTGGGCGTAGGCATCGACGTGGTCGGCGTGGTCGGTGAGCACGGTGATGCCGTGGGCCCGGTCCTGCAGGGCGAGCAGGTTCTCGGCGTCGGCGATGTGGATGTACCCCCCGTTCTGGTCCATCATCACGTCGCCGGTCTTGTACAGGCCCACCACGGTGAACAGCTCGTTGCCCACCGATCCGTCGGTGGCCTGGGTAACCGCCACCACCTGCTCACCCAGGTCCGCCTCGATCTCCTCTGCCAGCTTGAAGCCCAGGATGATCTCGCCGCCAGCCCCATCCGAGAGGTAGCTGCCCTCGATGACGCGCCCGTGCAAGGGGGTGACCTGCCGGTCGCGAGCCGGGTCGATGCCCACCAGTTGGCCCCCCGCGGACTTGCTATCGCCTCCCAACAGGGCGAAGCCGTTCAGCTCGGGGCAGGCCGCCACCGTGCCATCCACGGCGTCGATGCGGGCCAGCAAGGCCTGGCGCTCGGGCAAGGCGTCGTAGACCAGCCCTTTGGCGGGGTAGTCCGGGTGGTGCACCTGCACATGCCCCAGCTGCTGCTCCACCATCACCTCGAACATGTCCGTGTACATGCCATCGGTGAAGGCGATGGTGGACATGCACAGGGCCACGCCGATGGCCATGGCGCAGGCCGTGATGAGCGAGCGGCGCTTCTGGCGCCACAGGTTCCGCCAGGCCACGGACCACAGGAACTTCATCGGCGACCTCACCGGCTGACAGACACGCCCAAGGTAGCGCGGCACGTCGCTCCGGACCCCCGCGGGCGCCGGCAGCGGCCCCTATCGCCCACCGCCAGAGCGCGATAGCCTCCCCGAGCACGCCATGTCCCAGGCCCTCTCTCTCCAACGCCGCGCGCTCTTCGCCCTGCTGGCCTGCGGGCTGGCGCTGCTGGGCCTGGAGCTGCTGGCCAGGGGGCTGGAGGCGACGCTGCTGCCCGTACGGCGCTCCGTGCCCATCCCCGCGCCCGTGGTGGGCGGACAGTTCCCCAGCATCCACGCCGCGGTGGAGGAGCTGCGGGCCGAGCATCCGGACTGGGGCGAGAGCATCCCCCTGGCCGAGGATCCGCAGCTGGGCTGGGCCCTGGCCCCCGGTGCCCAGTTCCGCAGCGGCGGCGTGCGCATCCGCAGCAACGAGCGCGGCCTGCGGGTCTCGGACCTGCCCAGCTTCGAAGACGGCGAGCTGCGCCTGCTCTCGCTGGGGGACTCCTCGGTCTTCGGCGCGGGTGTCGATGCGGACCAGGTCTTTCTGTCCGTGGCGGGCCACGTGCTGGCGCGGGCCTGGAAGCAGCCGGTGGCAGCCCTGAACGGCGGCGTGCCCGGCCACTCCTCCGCCCAGTCCCTGAGCTTGGCCCGCCAGCTGCTGCCCGAGGCGCGGCCCCATTGGCTGGTGGTGGCCAACCTGTGGAGCGATGTCTACGGCAAGGAGCACGAGTACCTGCTCGAGAACCAGACCTACCTGCCCGCGCTGCGGGGCCGGCTGCGGGTGCTGGCCAGCTATCGCGTGACCCGCCGCCTGCTGCTGCCCTGGCTCGAGAGCCGCAAGGTGGGCTGGATGGTCGACCACGACGACCTGGGCGGCCTGGACGGCGGCGTGCCCACCCGCGTGGCCCCGTCCGCCTACGTGGGCAACCTGCGCAGCATGGCTGCGCTGGCGCAGGAGCAGGGCGGACGCACGGCCTTCGTCATGCTGCCGGCCCCCATGGACCTGGATCGGGCGCCCATCCCCCCCACCGTGCTGCGCTTCCGCGAGGCCATGCGCGCCGTGGCCCGTGAGCTGGACGCGCCCCTGCTGGACGGGCCCGAGCTCTTCCGCAGCTCGGGCGCCACCATCGGCTTCTTCCAGGACAACGTGCACCCCACCGACGACGGCCACCGCCTGCTGGGGGTGGGCCTGGCGGACCTGCTGCTGGAGCTGGGGCAGCAGGAACCCTGAGCGGCCTCAAGAAGGGTCGAGGCTCCACACCCAGAAGCCCGGCTCCGGCTGCTGCGGCTCGCCCAACCAGGCCCGCAAGAAGGCCATGCTGTGCGAGATGGCGCTGGCCTGCGTGGGAACGAAGTGCGCCTCGTTCAGCACGACCAGCCGAAAGTCGGCCTGCCGCAGCTCCTCCAGGCCCTGCTGCAGCAGCTCGGGCGTGATCCCCTCCGCGCTGCGCGGGCCGTGGTAGGGCCGGTTCAGGTCGGTGTCGGCGCGCCACTCCAGGAAGTAGAGGTGCGACAGGAAGGAGTTTTCCAGCACGAAGCGCGTCACGACCTGGTCGACCATGTTTGGCAGCTTCTTGCCGTGCAGGGCCTGGTCGTAGAAGTACACGCGCCGCTGGTCCATGCCGGCGAAGGACAGGGGCAGCACCACGATGCCGTACTCGTCCGTATCCTGCGCCAGCTGCTCGTAGAACGCCGGCGAGGCCGCGGGGCTGGAGGTGATGGGCATGCGCACGGGCGCCAGCAGGCGGATCTCGGCCAGCACTGCGCAGGCCGCCAGGACCGCAAACAGCCAGGCGATCCAGGGACGCCCCGTTCGGCGGCGCAGCGCCGCGACTCCCAGCCCGGCCATGACGGCCAGGGGCAGCATGGTCACCGAGCAGAGCCGGTGGGGATGGGAGACCAGGCTCAAGTAGGGGGTGCGCGTGAACAGGTAGTAGAAGGGCAGCTCCACGTAGCTGCCGTCCAGCATGACGAAGCGCCCCCCCCACTTCAGGGCCGGTCCCCAGGACAGGACGAAGAAGACCAGGAAGACGGCCAGCCACAGCAGGCGCTGGCGCTGCTTGCAGAGCAGCAGGCCCAACAGGAAGAGCCCCAGGGCGGCGTAGCCCAGGTAGAGCACGTTGGTGTGGTAGGCGTCCTGGTGCTGGCTCGGGTCGCGGATCAGGAAGAACTCCTGCAGATCCGCCACGAAGCGGTGGATGGTGACCACGTCTTCCAGGTGTCCGGGATCCGGAATGCGCCGCACCAGCCCGTCCGGGGCGGCGTAGGCGCCGCGAACCGTGCGGATCCAGGGCAGCGCGGGCAAGGCGAAGACCAGGCCGGCGATGCCCAGCCCCCCCAGGGCGCGCCAGCGCAGCAGCTGCGGGCGCTCCGCCAGCAGCATCCAGAGCAGCACGATCAGCGTGAGCAGGCCGCAGAACACCCCGAAGTAGGCGTTGGCGAAGAGCGCCAGGAAGAGCAGCAGGCCCGCCAGCAGACCATGCAGCAGCGAGGCCTCGCACAGGCAGCGCAGCAGGGCGTACATGAAGAAGGCCAACAAGCCCACGTGGAAGGTCTCGCTGACGCCGCTCTCGATGGCCCCCACCAGGTTGGGACAGAAGGCGAAGAGCAGGCCCCCCAGCAGCGCGCCGGGACAGAGCAAGCGCCACGAGGCCTTGTCCTCCCCGCTGCGGATCAGCCAGCGCACCAGCAGCCAGCCCCCCAGACCGGCCAGCACCATGTCCAGCAGCACCGTCAGGTCGTAGGCCAGGCCCAAGGGAAAGAGCAGCTGGAAGGGGATCGACAGGATGCCGTTCAGCGGGTCGATCAGCAGCAGGGTGCCGCCGTCGGGGTAGTTGACCTGGTCGGTGCGCAAGGGGAAGGCGTGCCGCTCCAACAGCGAGGCCTTCATCCACCACAGGCCCCAGGCGTGGAACCACAGGTCGCCCCGGTGGCTGCCGAGGATGCGGCTGCCCAGCTGGGTGGCCAGGGGCCAGGTGACGCCCAGGGCCACTGCCGCGTAGAGAGAGGCGGCCAGCAGCGGCTCGCCCAGCCGCCGGACCCAGGAGGAGCGCCCGGCTCCGATCATCGTCGCGGCCATTCGGCGGATGCGGACGCCGATGGATGACGCTCCCTGGCTGGGCAAATCGCTCTCCGCTGGCCTTGGGCAGGGCTGGATCCTACCAGCCGTCGCGCCCCGGGGCGACCCGTCGGCGCGGTCCGCGCAGCGGCGCGATTTCCTCGCAGGCCCTGCAACGCGATAGCATGGAGCGCGAATTCTCCCCCTTGCCGGCACGCCCATGCGCAGCCTGGACATCCCCGGACCCCACCTACGGCTGATCCTGGACGCCATCCCGGACGGCATCGGCGTGGAGTGCGAGGGAGTGATCGTCTACGCGAACGAGGGCTTCGCCCGCATCTACGGCTACGCCAGCGCCGAAGAAATCCTGGGGCGGCCCCTGTCGCGCTTCGTCCTCGAAGAGGACGCCATGCGCATGCTGGACTACGGCCAGAAGCGCAAGCGGGGCGAGCATGCGCCGGCCCACTACGCCTTCAAGGGCCTGCACAAGGAAGGCCGTGTCATCGACCTGGAGATCCACGTCTCCTCCTACCAATCGGCCGGCAAGACCTACGTGTTGGGAGCCCTGCGCGACGTGACCGAGCGCCTGGCGCTGGCCGAGCGGGCCGAGCAGCGCCAGAAGCTGGAGGCGCTGGGCACGCTCACCCGCGGCATCGCCCACGAATTCAACAACATGCTCACCGCCGTGATCGGCAACATCAGCCTGGCTCGGCAGCTGATCGACAACGGCGCCTCGCCGCTGCGCTCCCTGGAGCGCGCGCAGCGCGCGGCCGACAAAGCGGCCGCCCTGACACGGCAGCTGCAGACCTTCTCGAGCGCCAAGGCTGAGGACGAGAGCACCTCCAACCCCTCGCGCTTGATTCGCGATACCGTCGAGCTGCTGGAGCACTCCGCCCCACCGAACATCGAGGTGCGGTTGGACCTGGATCCCGAGCTCCCCCCGGCAGCCCTGCCCCAGGACCAGCTGCAGCAGATCCTGATGAACCTGGCGCTGAACGCCTTGGACGAGATGCCGCTGGGCGGGCTGCTCTGCTTCCAGGCTCGCGCAGTGGAGGTCGACGAAGAGGAGGCCTTTCCGGGCTCCCGTGCGGGGCGCTACCTGCGACTACGGGTCGACGACACGGGCGGGGGCATCGACCCAGCCGTCATGCCGAGGATCTTCGAGCCCTTCTTCACCACCAAGGCCGTGGACAAGGGCACGGGCCTGGGATTGGCCGTGGCCTACGGCATCGCCCGCAGCTGCCAGGGCTGGCTGGGGGTGCAGAGCGAGCCGGGCAAGGGTGCGTGCTTCACCGTCTGGCTGCCCGCCGCCCAGGTCGCTTGGGAGGAGAAGCGCGTCGTCAAGGCGGAGCGCGAGGTACGCGCCGAGACCATCCTGGTGGTGGACGACGAGGCGCAGATCCGCGACCTGTTCCGCGAGATCCTCGAGCTGCGGGGCTACCGGGTCGTGATCGCCGAGGGCGGAGCGCAGGCGCAGGAGCCCGTCGAGAGAGCCCTGCGCGAAGGGAATCCCGTCGACCTGGCCGTGGTGGACCTGGTCATGCCGGGCGTGGACGGCGCCACCTGCGTGCGGCGGCTGCTGGCCATCCAACCCTCGCTGCAGATCCTGCTCTGCACGGGCCTGGAGGCCGACGAGCGCGTCGCACCGCTGCGGGCCGATCCGCGGATCGCCCTGCTCTGCAAGCCCGTCTCCAGCGAGGCGCTGCTCGAGGCCATCGGCCAGCGCCTGGAGGCGCGCTCCAGCCAGCGATCCTTCAGTCCAACAGCTCCGTGAAGGCGTCCAGGCGGCTGGCGGCCTGCTCCTCGGAGAAGCTGCGCGGATCGTTGTGATCGGCCTCCAGGAGCAGGGCGGGGATCCCCAGCTCGCGCACGATGCGGTCTCTCTGGTCCATCTGCCCCACCGAGTAGGGCTTGCAGGAGCGATCCGAGTGCAGGATCACGCCCTCGGCATCGTAGTCCCGCACCAGCTGACGCAGGGTGGACAGCTTGTGCCCCGTGCCGCGGTTCAGGATGGGGTGCAGGTAGGTGCGCGCCGCCGAGGTGATGGGTCGCGCCTCGTCTATCAGCGGAGCCAGCTCTCCCCAGGCATTGGTGTAGGTGGAGGCCACCAGCGCCAGTCCGTCACGCGCGAAGCGCTCCGAAGCCCAGCGCAGCCGGTGCCAGATGGGCAGGTTGTCCCACACCAGGCGCCGGCGCTCCTGCTTCAGGGCGCCCACGCCGGCCTCGACGCGCCGATCCAGCTCGGCCAGCAAGCGCCGATAATACGCCACGGCGAAGGCCTCGCCCCGCATCTCCACGATGGGGGCCATGTGGATGAACTGGTCGAAGGCCGTCATGGGCGCGGGCCGCGTCCGCCCGCGCTGCAGCACCTGCATCCAGAGCTCCACGGCCTGCTTGGCGTGGCGCGTGACCTCCTGCAGACGGCCCATGTCCAGGCTGCGCCCAGCCACGCGCTCGGCCTGCTCCACGGCCTGCCCCAGCTGCCGCTCCACGTAGGCCACCGCGTGGTCGGAGGCCTGGTCGTAGATGAAGGGGGTGTCGATCAGGACCAGGGGCACCTGGAAGTGGTGCGCCAGCACGCGATACCAGGCCAGCACGGTCTGGCAGATGTTGTTGCAGCAGAGCAGCAGGTCGGGGCGGGGCAGGCGCCCCACCGGTGTGCTGCCCGAGAGCACCGAGCCGATGTCGGTACGGGCGTAGGAGCAGATGTCCCGTGACCAGCCCTGGTCCTCGGCGTGCACGCAGAGCTCCTCGGCCGTGCGCCGGATGCCGCAGACCGCGCCGTGGTTCTCCGGGTAGAGCGTGTAGAAGCCCAGCGCTGTCAGGAACTCCACCGGGGCGCCCGAGGTCACCCAGGCCACGGGGCCGCGCAGCTCGGCGTAGCGCCCGCGCAGGTAGTGGCGACTGATCAGCTCCTTGAGCTGCGGGGAAGTGCCCAGCGGTGGCGACAGGTGCTCGTGCTTCCAGGGCTGCCGCAGCCGCTGGGCCAGGCGCCAGCGCTCGTAGCGCAGCCAGCTCTTGCCCAGCAGGGACACCTGCAAGTGGTAGCGGGAACGTGCCAGCAGGCTCATCGCAGACTCTCCATCAGCGCTTCGATGCGCGTCACCACCTGGTGCGAGACGGGCGAGCAGAGATCCACCTCGAAGTCCAGGCAGCGCAGGCCGGCCTTCTCCAGGCCCTGGCGCAGCTGGGGCAGGTCGAACTGCTCGGGCTCGCAGAACTTGATCCCGTGGAAGATGACCGCCCGCGCGCGCTGCTGGCGCGCCAGATCCGCCAGGTGGTCGACGCGGGCCTGGATGGGGTCGCCGCGGGTGGGATCGGGCGGGGATCGTAGCAGCGAGCGGGCCATGCGGCGCCAGGGATCGCGGTGCATGCCGCGCGGGTAGAGGCGACGACCGGAGCAGGCCAGATCGTCGGCCACCACGCAGGCGCCCGCCTCGTCCAGCGCATCCAGCAGGGACATGGGCTCGGGCAGCAGGCCCGACAGCAGCACGCCCACCCCTGCGCGGGCCTGCTCGCCGCGCTCCCGCAAGCTCCGCTCGGCCAGCTCGGCGAAGCGCTCCGCCGGCAGGTACTCCCGAGACCGGACCAGCTCGTAGAAGGCCCTGTTTCCCAGGACAAGCTGCTGCCGCGCCCCGAGCAGATCCGCCAGCAGGGCATCGGCTTGCTCCTCGCGCTGCACGCAGCGGGACAGCTCGTCGTCGCTGGGCTGCCGCCCGGTGATCTCGGCCAGGCGGCGACCCATGTCCTGCAGCTCCCGGCTCAGGTAGACCTCGGCCTCTTCGCCCCGAGCCCGAGGCAGGTAGGGGGTCAGCACCGGAGCCGGGGTCTGCTGGAAGTCCAGCAGCAGGCTGCCCAGGCCCTGCAGCGAGTCGCAGGCGTGGGGCACCACCAGCAGCTGCACATCGTCGAGCCCGCCGCGCTGCAGGAAGGACAGGCCGCAGCGCACCACCGAGCAGGTGTAGGCCTGCAGGTGGGCGTCAGCTGGCGCGGCGTCGCGGGCCGGAGGCCCCCAGACCTCCACAGGCAGGAATCCCCAGGCGCGCCACAGGGCTCGCGGGTGGTGGATGGGGAAGACGGCGGCCACCTGCCCGCCCTCGTCTCGCCAGGCGCCCATGACGGCCGCGCGGGTGGGGATATCTTGCTGCATGGCTGCCGGCTCCTGGAAGGGACATGGGAATGGGCGTATAGCCCGAGACATGCCCCTCGTGTCGTCATCCGCTATGATCCGCCTCATGCCGATCCTACACGCCATCTCCGTTGAAGGATACCGATGCTTCCCCCAACGCGAGCGGCTGGAGTTGCGACCAATCACGCTGCTCTATGGGCGCAACAACGCGGGCAAGAGCACCCTCCTTCGTCTTCTCCCGATCCTGTCGGCATCGGTGATGGAGCAGGCGATGTCGCCGTGGGATCTAGGTTGCGCCGCAGGGCGCAGCGCGACCTTCTTGGACGCGCTCTCGCAGCAGAGCGGAAGCCGCAGGATGAAGGTTGCTCTCGAATGGCAGCACGAAGAAGGACTTGTCCAGGACTGCTTCACGCTCCACTACGAGGATCACCTCCGTAGGGTCTACGTCGACCGGATCGAAATCATAGACACCAGCGGCCCAGTCTTCGATGCCCAATCCAGACCGCATCCTGATGTCGGGCTGTACGACATCGTGGGCGAAGACATTCCCACGGAGCTTTGTTTCGTAGGTCTGATACCCGACGAAGATACGACCATTCCTGCCTTAAGGGCCCTCCGCGACCGTCTTCGTACGCTGCGCCGCCGGGTCGACTGGCTCGGTCCGAACCGCCCGTCACCAGGCCACATCATCCGAGCGGGAGGGGGCGTTGTGAGAAGCGTCGGTCACACCGGAGAGCTGGCTCCCCAAGCGCTGGTCGCAGACCCGCTCCTCCTTGAGCGCGTAGCGAATTGGTATTCCAGGGATGCCATCGGTCGCTCCTTGCGTCTGGAGCCTGTGGGCCGTGAGGAGTACCACGTTCTGATGGACGTTCTCGACAGCGCAGCGCGGGGGATCAGCCTTGCGGACGCGGGGGACGGCATGGCTCAGGTGCTGCCAGTCCTGGTCGCCACGGCCCTGGCCGAAAGCGCCGGTGAAGGCGCCATCCAGGCCATCGAAGATCCCGGAGCCCACCTGCACGGTGACGCACGCCGGGAGCTGGCCGAGCACTTCTGCCAGACGGCCAAGAGGCCGGGAGCGCCCAGGCTAGTGCTGGAGACGCACTCGCGCACCTTCGTTCTGGGCGTGCAGCTCGCTATCGCCGATGGAACCTTGCCACGGGAAGCCGTGCTCGCCTACTGGGTCGAGCAGGAATCCGACGGCCACAGCGTCGCACATCGCGTGGAGTTCGACAGGCACGGTGCACCCAGATCCGCGGTGCTGAAGGATGTACTCGCCGAGGACCGAGCGATCACCCGGGAACTGCTTCGGCACCAGATCGACTCGCTCCCATAGGGATCATTGGATGCTCGTCGTGCTTGACGCATCGCTGTTCAATCCCCAGGCCAAGGTGGAAGTCCTGGACCTGCTTGGCCTGTTCGTGGCGGCCAGGGACGAACGGCACTGCCTGATCTGCGATCCTCCTTTCGAAGCGGCAGCATCCGAAACAGTCAACGCTTGGCTGGCCGGCAGGGACGAGCGCACGGCGAAGGCCGTTACGACGGTCCTCGATCAGGGGAACGACGTTTGGCCGAGCCTCCCAGCGGGGCAAGTGACAATACGCGCGACGGCATCGTCCACGGACTGGGCCAGGGGCCACGTCGCCGTCCCATCCGCCCTCGACTTGCTCGAGGAACCGCTGCGCATCCTCCTCGAGCACCACTCCAACGACCTCGCCTTTCTCCGACGCCTTGCACCGGCACCCCACAGACGGCAGCTCGATCGGGCTCTGGAGCGTGGATGGGCCGTCGCAGAGCATGGGGGCGGGCTGGGTACGATGAAGATCCGGGTGGAAGAACTCCTTACGAGCCCTGCCGATGACGAACGTGCGAGGCGGGAACGCTTGCGGACGTGGGTGCTGTTCGATCGAGACGCGGCAGACACCGACCGGCGCGCACCATCTCCGTATTCAGAAAGGCTCCGTGAGAGGCTTGAGGAAACGGTGGATGACGATCCCTGGCCCATAGGATACCAACGGCTCGAACAGCGCAGTATTGAAAACTACCTCCCAGAGGCCGCCCTACGATCCTGGCAGCGAACGAGAGGACGCGAACGCACTCGACGTAGGCAAGCTGTCGACGCGCTTTGCACGCTCCGAAGAGACCAGCCCGA